>NZ_JAHPXO010000025.1:0-82840 GCF_019041495.1 Parabacteroides sp. MSK.9.14 | reverse complement strand
ATAAATTGCGGGCTGCCGCCAGTGTCGTGCTGGCCAAAAAGCCGAAGGTGGAAACGACCGCAATCCGGGAAATGCGGGAAGAAGTAAAAAAGATAATAGAAAAAAAGTAATTACGAAAGGATCGTAACTAAAATATGTTTGTATATTTGCGAAACAACTTTGATAAAAACAATAAAATATGAAATACTACAAATTGTTTGCTATACTGATTCTGGCCGGGATGATGGCTTGCTCCGGTGAAAAGAAAGAGAAAGGTTCCGAAGAAAGCGTAGAAACCGTTCTGCCGGATGAGACAAACGAGGTGACGGTGATGAAGTTGAATACTACTGATTTCAACCACGAACTGATCAGTAACGGCAAACTGTCAGCCCGAAACTTTGTCGACCTAAAATTCGAATCGGCAGAACCGATCGCCAAGATATATGTGAAGAACGGCGATCGCGTGACGAAAGGGCAAAAGCTCGCAGAACTCTCAACCTTCCGCCTTGCCAACAAGACAGCGCAAGCCAAAGATGCACTCGAACGCGCCAAACTGGAACTGCAAGACGTACTGATCGGACAGGGCTACAAACTGGAAGATTCTACAAAAGTACCGCCCGCAACCATGCAGTTAGTCAAGGTAAAAAGCGGGTATGACCAGGCACTGATCTCTTGGCAGCTTGCCAAATACGAACAACGAAACGCAGTCCTGACCGCCCCTTTCGACGGTGTCGTCGCTAACCTGTTCGCCAAACAGTTCAATACGGCTTCTACCTCCGATGTTTTCTGTTCCATTATCGATACCCGCACATTGGAAGCCGCTTTCACAGTTTTGGAAAGCGAACTGCCGCTTATCAAAACAGGCGATCGTGTAGAGGTAGCTCCTTTTGCCTTGTCCGATGTCACGGCTGACGGCCGTATATCCGAAATAAACCCGCTGGTAGACAAAGACGGGATGGTACAGGTGAAAGCTGCCGTAAACGATAAAGGTAAGTTGTTCGAAGGGATGAATGTACGAGTAAGTATCCATCGTTCGCTGGGTAAACAGTTGGTCGTTCCCAAAAGCGCTGTCGTACTCCGTTCCGGCAAACAGGTTGTATTCACATTAACGGAAGACAAAGCATACTGGAACTATGTACATACAGGTTTGGAAAATGCCGACAGCTATACGATCATTGACGGACTGAAAGAAGGGGATATCGTGATTACAAGCGGTAACATTAACCTGGCTCACGAAGCACCGGTCAAAGTAATTGACAATTGAAAATGGACAATTGACAATTCAGAAATCATAATTTATAAATCATAAATCATAGTTCTAATACATGATAAAGTTTCTACTACAACGCCCTATCGCGGTATTGATGGCTTTTACGGCTTGCTTTATCGTGGGACTGGTTACTTACTTCACCATTCCGGTGTCGTTGCTGCCTGATATTGCAATTCCGGAGATCACCGTACAGGTATCCGGCCAGAACACTTCGGCACGCGAATTGGAAAACACAGTAGTAAAAACCATCCGCCAGCAATTAATGCAGGTTGCCAGTTTACGCGACATCCACAGTGAAACACGCGACGGTGCTGCCATCATACGCCTAAACTTCGATTTCGGAACAAATACGGATCTGGCTTTTATCGAAGTCAACGAAAAGATAGACGCAGCTATGAACTACCTGCCACGTGAAGTAGAACGTCCACGGGTAATCAAAGCCAGTGCCACTGATATTCCCGTATTCTGCTTGAATCTGACATTGAAAAGCGACAGCGCTTACAGTGAAATAAACGAAGGATCGTTCCTCGACCTTTGCCAGTTTGCCGAAACGGTGATCAAACGTCGTATCGAACAGTTGCCCGAAGTGGCAATGGTAGATGTGACCGGAATTCTGAAACGGCAGTTACAGATTGTTCCGGACATGAAGTTGCTGAAAATGTCGGAGATCACACTTGACGATCTGGAGGCCGCACTGACATCTAACAATATAGAACCGGGTAGCATGACCGTACGTGACGGCTATTACGAGTACAATATCAAGTTCTCGACACTGCTGCGCACACCGGAAGATGTCGAGAATATTTATATCAGGAAAAATAACCATATTTTTCAACTGAAAGATTTGGCACGCATCTCCGTCGTGCCGGAGAAAGAGACCGGAGCTTCCCTTTCCAACGGGAAACGGGCGGTAACGCTGGCTGTAATCAAGCAGGCGGATGAAAATATGGATAACATGAAAGAGGCATTGGCAGAAGTGACGGATTACTTTGCTTCCGTCTATCCGGATATCGATTTCAGTGTCAGCCGCAACCAGACGGAATTGCTGGATTATACCATCTCGAACCTGAAACAAAACCTGTCGTTGGGTTTCCTTTTCATCTGTATCGTCGCCATCCTTTTCTTAGGGGATATCAAGAGCCCGGCAGTAATCGGGTTAAGTATGGTGGTGAGCCTGATCATCAGTTTCCTTTTTTTCTACCTCTGCAAGATGTCGCTGAATATCATCTCCATCTCCGGGTTGATCCTGGCTTTGGGTATGATGATCGACAGTTCGATCATCGTAACGGAAAACATTACCCAATACAGGACACGAGGAGACTCGCTGGAAGAGGCTTGCAATAAAGGGACGACCGAAGTAATTACTCCGATGCTGAGTTCCACTTTTACGACAATTGCCGTCTTCGTTCCGCTTGTGTTCATGAGCGGAATAGCAGGAGCGATCTTCTTTGACCAAGCCTTTGCCGTCACCGTCGGTCTGATGGTTTCCTATTTCACGGGAATCATGCTGCTGCCGGTACTCTACAAACTGGTATACAGTATTCCGGACATCAAACATAAGGATTTCAATATGCGAATCAACAATCTGGTAAAAGAGCATACATTGGACCGCTTCTATGATACCGGAGTGGATTTTGTGTTCCGTCACAAAACGGCAAGCCTGATTTTCATTGCCATTACGCTCCCGCTTTGCGCCTTTCTGTTCTACGAAATACCGAAAAGCCGTATGCCGGAGATAGACCAGAACGAACTGATCGCTCATGTGGAATGGAACGAAAACATCCATATCGATGAAAACCAGAGCCGTGTCAGCCAGTTATTCGCCTCTATCGACAATCAGGTACAAGAACACACGGCCTATGTCGGGCAGCAGCAATTCCTGTTGAACCGGGATCGCGAGATGTCGGTTTCTGAAAGCGAGTTATATTTTAAGACGGAGAAACCAACCGGAATCGCTCCTTTGCAAAAATCGGTGGAAAAATGGATCAAAACGCATTACCCGATGGCAGTGATATCCTTCTCGCCTCCCGAAACAGTATTTGAAAAGCTGTTTGTGACAGGTGAAGCCGACATTGTCGCCGAATTGCACACCCGCAATAAATCTGAAGCACCGGAAGCCTCCGTCTTGAATAAAATAGAACAGCAAATCGAGGCGAAAACAGGACATACTCCTGTCGGTATCACCTTCGACAATCAGTTAAATATCACAATAGACAGACAGAAACTTCTGCTTTATAACGTCGACTACAACGAAGTGTACCGGTTGCTGAAAACGGCATTCAAAGAGAATGAAGTAGCAACGCTCCGCTCCTACCAACAATATCTGCCAATCGCATTGGCCGGGGAAGAACAAACGGTTAACGAGGTCTTACAGAAAACATTGGTAAACACTGTTCCTGACACGGAAGGCAACGTACGATATATCCCGCTGCAATCGCTGGTGCGTGTCACTCCGGGAGAGGACTTGAAAACGATCACGGCAGGAAAGAACGGAGAATACATTCCATTCAGTTTCTATGATATAGACAATGCCGAACAGTTGATGGAAAATGTAAAAAAAGAAATCGATACAGACTGGGATATCGATTTTTCAGGAAGTTTCTTTTCCAACCGGCAGATGCTGAACGAGCTGGTCGTGATTTTGTTCATTTCGATCCTACTGATGTATTTCATCCTGGCAGCCCAGTTCGAAAGTTTCCTGCAGCCGCTCATCGTGCTGCTTGAAATTCCGATCGATGTAGCAGCCTCCTTGCTGGTGCTCTGGATATGCGGCCATACCATGAACCTGATGAGTGCCATCGGTATCGTCGTGACCTGCGGTATCATCATCAACGACTCCATCCTGAAACTGGATGCTATCAACGAACTCCGCAAAGAAGGGGTTCCTCTTATGGAAGCCATACATGAAGCCGGACGGCGGCGCCTGCGCCCTATCATCATGACATCATTAACGACAATATTCGGAATGGTTCCGCTGCTTTTCACATTCGATATGGGCAGCGAACTGCAAAAGCCGCTCTCCATCGCCATGATCTCGGCCATGCTGATCGGTACGGCAGTCAGCCTTTTTGTCATACCACTGATATACTGGTTCATTTATCGCAAACATGAGGTTGGTAATTTGAATGTTGAAAATTGAAAATTGGAAGTTATGGACAGGAAATTCATTTATAGATATGTCATCACGTTGTTGATGCTTGCATGCGTATTCGGAGGAAAAGCGCAGCTCACACTGACGCTGGAACGAACTATCACACTGGCGGCCGACAGTTCGCTGAACGCTTTCCGATACAAAAATATGTATCTGGCCGGCTACTGGGAATACCGGACTTACAAGGCCGGCCGTCTGCCAAGCCTTACCCTAAATCTGACGCCGGCACAATACCGCCGTTATTTTACCCAACGATATGACTCGGAGGCTGATATCGACGTATATAGAAAACAACAATCGTTTTATGCGGGCGGGCAATTGGAGATCGAACAGAATTTCGACCTCTTAGGCGGTACATTCTATTTGGATACAGACTTGGATTATATGCGCTATTTCGGCGACCAAACTTATAACCAGTTCTCATCGGTTCCGATCCGCCTCGGCTACCAGCAAGACTTATTGGGGTATAACGCTTTTAAATGGGAACGGAAAATCGAACCGTTGAAATACGAGAAGGTCAAGAAAGAACTATTATATAATGTAGAGCAAATGAGCGAGCAAGCAACGACCTATTTCTTCGCTCTGGCAATGGCACAGGTGGAATATGATCTGGCCAAGGAAAATGTCGCCACGACCGACACACTGTACCGGACAGGGCAGGAACGGCATAAGATAGCTTCTATCAGCCGAGCGGATTTGCTGACACTGAAATTGGATGCCGTAAACGCACGCAACACATTGAAAAATGCGGAAATCGCCCTAAAACGTGCCATGTTCAGCCTCGCCTCTTACTTGAACTTCGACAAGAATACAGAAATACGCCTGCGCCTCCCAAGCCGCCCGCGCAATATGGAAATCTCGGTCGACAAAGCACTCGAATTGGCACGTGCAAACAACCCGACCTTTCTGGAGTTGCGCCAGCAAATATTAGAAGCCCAGCAGCAGGTAGACAAAACCAAGAAAGAAGCGATGTTCAACGCCCAGATCAATGCCAGCGTCGGATTCAACCAAGTGTCCAAGAACATACAGGACGCCTACAAAAATCTGCAACAGCAGGAAATCGTCTCTTTGTCTGTTTCGATCCCGTTGGTAGACTGGGGCGTACGAAAAGGGAAGCATAATATTGCCAAGAACAACCTGCTTGTCACCGAAACATCCGCCAAACAAAAAGAATTGACAGTAGAAGAAGACGTGATTATGACAGTCGGCGACTTCAATATCCAGCAAGCCCTGATTGGAAGTGCCGAAGAAGCGGTAGACCTGGCAGAAACAGCCTACAGCGAAACCAAGCAACGCTTCATGATCGGAAAAGCGGATATCAACAGTCTTACTCTGTCGCTGAACCGCCAACAGGAAGCGCAGCGGAACTATATTTCGGCTTTACAGAACTACTGGCTGAGCTATTATAAGATCCGAAAACTGACGTTGCACGATTTCGAAACGGGAGTTTCCCTTTCGAACGAGTTCGAATATAAATACGGATTGTAACAAAAAATGAATAATGAGTGCATCTCCTAAAATATCCTCTTTCACCATCATCGTCACCTTCCTTTGCGTGGCACTGGCAGGGATTGCCTTTATACCGCTGCTGCCGATCAAGCTGTCGCCGTCACGCACGCTGCCACAGTTGACTATCAGCTATAACATGCCGGGCAATTCGGCACGCGTGATAGAGATGGAAGTGACCTCGCGGCTCGAAGCGATGTTGGCACGCATCAAGGGGATCAAGGAGATCAATTCCACGTCCGGCAACGGATGGGGATATGTCACGCTCGAGCTGGACAAGCATACCAATATCGATGCCGCCCGTTTCGAAGCGTCTACCATCATCCGACAGACATGGCCCAGCCTACCGGACGGACTGAGCTATCCAGTCCTGGAAATGAGCCGGCCGAACGACAAGGAAGTACGGCCTTTCATGAGCTACACACTGAATGCGGCAGCCACACCCATATTCATACAACGCTTTGCCGAAGACCAGATAAAACCTCGCCTAAGCGGGATTCCCGGCATCTACCGCATCGATGTCAGCGGTGCCACCCCGATGGAATGGCGACTGGAATATGATAGCCGTCAGCTGGCAACGTTAGGTATCAGCATCCCGGATATACAGAAAGCGATCAGCCAGTATTATCAAAAAGAATTCTTAGGAACCGGAAACGTGGAAACCCAGTTGGCGACTTCGTGCAAAGAAGGACAAAGTAGCCAGTGGATACGTCTCGCTTTGGTTCCTGAAAACGAAACAGACGGATTCAACCCATCGCTTATAACCGTCCTGAACAAAGACGGCAAGCTGATCCGCCTGGACCAACTGCTAAAAGTCACCCGTCAGGAAGAGGCTCCACAGAGTTATTACCGTATCAACGGCTTGAATTCCATCTATCTGTCCATCCGCGCCGAGGAGACGGCGAACCAGCTGGAACTTGCCAAACGGGTAAGAGCCGAAATGGAACATATCCGTACCTTGCTTCCACCCGGTTATGAAATACATACCAGCTATGACGCGACCGAATTCATTCAGGACGAACTGAACAAGATTTATGTCCGTACGGGGCTCACCGTCCTGATCCTACTGATGTTTGTCTTGCTGATCACACGCGAGATAAAATATCTGTTACTGATCATCATCAGCCTTTCGATCAACCTCAGTATTGCTGTCATCCTTTATTATCTGTCAGGACTGGAAATGCAGCTTTATTCGTTGGCAGGCGTCACAATCTCACTCAGCCTGGTGATCGACAACACGATCGTCATGACGGAACATATCCGGAACCGACATAACCGAAAGGCAATCCTATCCATATTGGCAGCCACTTTGACAACGATAGGTGCACTGGTCATTATCTTTTTCTTAGATGAAAAGATACGCCTCAATCTGCAGGATTTTGCGGCTGTCGTCATCATCAATTTAGGAGTCTCCCTATTGATCGCGCTTTTCCTGGTTCCCGCCCTAATCGATAAGATGAACCTGGAATGGAAAAAAAGCGGAAAAAAGAACATATCCGGAGAAGAGACCGAGTATACATGGAAAAGCCAGATCAGAAAAAGAACGAACCGCATTCTCAAACGTTTCCCTGTCTACTACAACCGGTACTATCAATGTCAGATCGATTTCCTTTGCGGATGGAAGAAATTGGCATGTTTCATTTTACTGTTAGCATTCGGCATCCCGGTTTTCCTGTTACCGGAAAAAATCGAATACGACACGAAAGACAAAAAGAAGGTCTACACGGCAACAGACACCCTGCTAATCGATACATATAATAAATTCGCCTCCAACGAGACGTACAAGGAGAAGATCAAACCCATCGTCGATAAGGCGTTGGGCGGGACCCTACGCCTGTTCGTACAAAAAGTTTATGAAGGAAGTTACTTCACCCGCAACGAAGAAACGGTCCTGTCTGTCAGCGCATCGCTCCCGAACGGGACGACCTTGCCACAAATGAATACCTTGATGAGCCGGATGGAAGCCTATCTCAGCACCTTCAAAGAAATACGACAGTTCCAAACAAACGTCTACAGCGCACGCCAGGCCGGTATCCGCATCTATTTTACGAAAGAGAGTGAACGGAGCGGTTTCCCGTACACATTGAAAAGCAAAATCATCAGCAAAGCTCTTGAATTGGGGGGGGGGAGCTGGCAAGTCTACGGTTTGCAGGACCAGGGATTCAGTAACGATGTACGCGAAGGAGCCGGTTCTTTCCGTATCGTGATGTATGGTTACAACTACGACGAGCTGTACGAATGGGCCGAACAGCTGAAAGCCAAGTTGCTCACCCACCGCCGCATCAAGGAAGTGCTGATCAATTCAGAGTTCTCGTGGTGGAAAGACGATTACCAGGAGTTCTACTTCAACCTCAACAAAGCCCGGCTGACCCAGGAGGACATACAGCCGATCGACCTGTTCGCCTCCATCAATCCCGTTTTCGGAAAGGACATTTATACCGGGACGATCGTCGTCAACGAAGAGACAGAGAAACTGAAACTCTCCTCCCGCCAGTCACAGGAATACGATGTGTGGAGCATGCAGTATGTTCCACAAACTATTGACGGCAAGCCCTACAAGTTAGCAGAACTTGCAAGTGTCGAAAAAGGACAGATGCCGCAGAAGGTTTGCAAAGTAAACCAACAATACCGCCTCTGTCTGCAATACGAATATATCGGGGCTTCCAATCAGGGAAATAAGATACAGGAACGCGACCTGAAGGAAATCAATGCCATACTGCCGATGGGTTATACCGCCAAGTCGGAAAGCGCTTACTGGTATTGGGACAAAAAGGACAATAAACAATATCTTCTGTTATTGCTGATCATCGTCATTATCTTCTTTACCACCAGTATCCTGTTCAATTCGCTGAAACAGCCCTTGGCCGTTATCTTTGTAATACCGATCTCTTACATTGGCGTATTCCTCACGTTCTATTGGTTCAAATTGAATTTCGACCAAGGAGGATTTGCCTCCTTCGTCCTGTTGTGCGGCATAACCGTTAACGCAAGCATCTACATTTTGAATGAATACAACCAAATCCGGCAACGCAAACCGTTGATGTCGCCCTACAAGGCATATCTGAAAGCCTGGAATGCTAAGATCACGCCCATTTTCCTCACAGTCGTTTCGACCATCTTAGGCTTCATCCCATTCATGTTAGGTCCGGATAAGGAAGCGTTTTGGTTCTCGCTTGCCGCCGGCACCATCGGCGGGCTTGCCATGTCTATCTTAGGAATCTTCCTCTATTTACCTCTTTTCACATTAAAAAAACAACCCTAACCTTAACTTTCCCCTTTCAAATAAGGATTACCGTTTATCATCAAAATACTCTGTATGCCAGTCGTTTGCATATTGTCAACAAAATGTCAACTCTAACATTCACCCTCCAATAAAGCAAAATATACTTTTACGACCTCTTTAGACCTGTTCAAATCTTTCCTCTCAAAAGGAAAACACACTGGCTTCTCTTTCTGTTTAAATAGGGTATACTTGCATCGGTCCATTTCTTTGCCATCCATTTGGCAATGCCTGACAGATAAGTTGTGAGAAGGTCTCTGCCTCTCAACCCACAGAAAGCAGAGTTTTTTCACATTTTAATAAATATAATTATGAATAATTTTTTTAGTTATCTAAGATTACTTTTACTCGCAACGAGTGGAATGTTACTATTGTGTATAATCTTCGCCATGAATCCGGAATTAGCAGACGGCACGCTGTCCGGAAAAATTTGCTGGTTTCATTTCACATCTCTATTGTTAGCCGGTGGGGTTCTACTTATGGAATTCACAACAAAGAAAAGCCGTTTTATCTTTTCATTACCGGATGCCTTATTATTACTTCTGTTCGGTATCGTATTGGTTTCTTACGACAAAGACGAGAATCTTCAGCCGGAACGTTTCCTTTTCATCGCTCAGCTGGTTGCTCTCTGGTTTATGCTCAGAGGTGCTTTACAGGCGCATCAGGAATTACGACCGTTTTTCATTACGATCATCATATTTACCGGAATCGTTCCGGCCATCTGGGGGATCAGCCATACCATCAATCCTGCTCCCATCACCCATCCTGTCTTCAGGCTGCTTGAAACATCGCTGAAACCAGAGCCTTTCTATGGCTATATCGCAGTCATTTTTCCAGTCTGTCTGAACACATTACTCCGTTTTAAGAATTGCGACAAGATCGCTTTGTGGAAATCCCGTACTTTCCTGTTCTATTTCTCCATTCTCGGATCTACTTTGATTATCACCACCTTAATATTCAAAACAGACCAACCCGTATGGCTTGCAGCCCTCCTTTCCGGAATCTGGGTTTGCTGGATGAGGCTGATCGGATGGAAACAGACGAAAGAAGCCATACAGAACCACATCCAGCTGTTTGCCATCTCTTCGATTATCCTGTTTGTTGCGATCACGGCAGTCATTTTGGTCGGGAATATCCAAAAAGCCCAGGCCGGAGATCGCCGGCTTTTGATCTGGAATATCACGACCCAGGCTATCATGGAACATCCGGTAACCGGCATAGGTATAGGCGGCTTTCCAGCTACATACGCAAAGGAACAATCTGCCTATTTCGAAACCGATACCGCTTCTTCCAAAGAAAAACAAACCGCAACCTGTCCCCAGTATGCATACAACGAATATCTGCAAATAGGACTTGAGTTAGGTATTACGGGGTTGCTGTTCTTTATCTTCTGGCTCGCATTTTCCCTTTATTATGGGATCAGACACAGACAGATTGGAGCATCCGGCGGAATTCTGGCACTCGGAATCTTCGCCCTTTATTCCTATCCGCTCCAACTCCCGACCTACTGGGTTCTGCTCTTATTCCTGACCGCCATATGTGTGACCAATCCGAAGCATAACAAGCAGCGAGCACAGAGGAGTATCCCGTATATCAGTGCCATCGCCGCCATTCTTACCTGCATTCTTTTCTACGGACAGAAAGATACCTACTATACCTATAGGGAATGGAAGACGCTTCAGGAATTATATCATAATCAGGAGTACGAACAAGCAGCCAGCCGGTATGCCGGTCTGTTTGTCCAGTTATACCACCGGACAGATTTTCTATATGAGGGAGCAGAATGTTTCTATAAGACCGGACAGCACGATATTGCCATCAAATGGTTGGACAGGGCATTAAAACTAAGTGCAGCCCCCGAACTATACTATGCAATTGCAAAAAACGAAAAGGCGATCAAGCAATACCAGAAAGCGGAAAGTTACCTGCTGGAAATCAGCAGGATTTTACCGGAACAGGGATATACCTACTTCCTACTCGCCAAATTGTATACAAACCCCTCTTTTTTACATCCGGACAAATTCCATAAAGCAGCCAAGAGGTTTCTCGCCTTCCAGCCCAGTACACAAAACAACATAACGAAGGAAATGAAAGAGGAAATACTGCAAATCATCAGGAACTGGAATTTCGGCAAATAACAAATAGGAATTGAAGCATACCGATATGCCCATTCAACGGTATTGTCGTACCCCGGCATATCGGTACATTCATGTATTATTCCACAACCGGAACCAGACGCACTTTCAATGTTTCCTTCCGACCGGCTTTCACATCAACATCAAAAACAATCCGGACAGAACCGGGATTCGGAGCATCGTAGCTATGCGACGGAACATTATCGACCACAGAGAAGGCGGCAGCCGAAGGACTGTCGATAATCACATGTAATTTCTTACCTTCTTTCGTCAATTCTATCGTGTGGGAATCGAGCAGCTTAGGAGTGGCGGAGGTGACCATCGTCCACCGGACAGAAGCTGGTTGGCCGGCAGCCTGCACCTGATCCGTTACCTGCAAATACCGTTCCTTCACAAGCACAACCTCGCGTGTCGCTTTCTTCAGATTACTACCGAACAAAGAAGTCATATCCAAGCTGGCTCCCAACCGTGCATCTTTCGTATAAGTAGCGAGAATCGGAACCGCTCCTTTTACCTGGTGCTTTTCTCCGTTTACCGTCAACGTATTATGCACAAAGTTATTATAGCGGAAGACATCCCAACGTTGCCCGTCCTGATCACCGTTCCACAGTCGTACGCCTTCCTTTTCCAGAGAATAATACTCCTGCATACCCAAATCCTGTGCCCAACGAACTCCCTGAGCTTCGAACACAAATGATCCGGCATCCATATGAGCATGGTTGGCCGAAGCCGTTCCTCCTTTTATCCCGACATAAAAACCTTCTCCCTTATCCCATCCGGTACGGATCAGAGCTACAGGCACTTTTCCATGTCCGGTCCAGATTTTCGAGACAGGAGGCGTCACTTCCTTCATATCGAAGCGGGAACCATAGATCAAGATAATCGGCAGGAAACGCTCTTCTTCCGCAGTAAAATGCGTATCCTCGCGTGTCAGGAATATTTTTTCGTTCCAGAGCAAGGAAGGATCGCCTAATTTGGATGCATACCAGAACATGGCCGGAAAAGATTGAGTCGTTTCGCGTGCATCACTGAAATTGAAGGCAAGACCGGTCGTTCCCGCCATATACTGCATGAACCGGGCCGAAGACATAAAGCCCTCCACCGCACTCAGTCCTCCATCCGAACCGAGAGCCGATTCCAAAGCGGCGATTAGCATCACATTGAAACTCGTCCCATATCCCCAATAATTATACCCTTCCGGATAGTTGCCGTCAGGCGCGTACACTTTCATCGACAGAGGAACAGACGACATAGCCCGTTCAATAACAGCAGCCGCTTCTTTGCTGTCCGAATCCAAAAGGGCAAGGGCTCCATATACCAGCCCGGTATTGCAAACCTGGTTCCAGTTGTTTTCTGCTTTCAGGAACCAGTTATATTGTTTGTCGTTCGACGGAGCAAAACCTTTCTGAAGAATCGATTCACGTACCACTCTCCTTGTTTCCGGAGACAGCTTATCGAACAGCCAGTCATAACCGATCGCAACCGCCATCGTCATCTCGCCGACATCCAAGAAATGAGACGGGTTCCAGTCGCCGAAAGAGCAGACGGACACCATCTCCTGCTCGGCACGCAAGCGGTATTTATCTTCGCCGGTCATCCGGTATACAAACGAAAGGTCAAAAATACGTTTCAAAGCCTCACGGGAAACGGCCAACAGACGACGTCCCTCTTTCTTATATGTTAACGTCGGACAGACCAACAGCCGGTCGGCTTCTCCGACAATCTGCTTATAGACGCGCTGCATTTCGGGGTTATCTTTCAGGCTTTCTCGTATCTGCTGCTCCTCACCCTGCTTCATCAATAAGCGGGGATGGCCACTCACTCGGTTATAATCAAAAGTCTGGGCAACAAGACGGGTGCCGGCACATAAAAGGAGACAAATAAAAATGAGATAAAGTGTCTTATTCATAATATCAGAATTATTTGAATGATTGATGGGGATAAAGATAGGAAAATAAAATTATCTTCCGGACATTTCGGTCAACTTGAAAAGTATTTTTCAGAAAGAGGGCACCAACATCTCTTGCATGTTTGAAATATAAGCCTTATCTTTGCCGAAATTTTGAAGATAGAGTTTCATGACACAGAAAGCACATAAGGATAATCCAGCGTACTTTTCCGGTTATATGTCGGACAATGAAGCTCATTTTTTTATTTTAAAGGATTATCATTTGGTTATATAGGATGCGTTAGTTATTTTTACTAACGCATTTTTTTTGCACCTTGTGATCTCGTAAGGCAATTATAACATTCTATAAAATCAATAAATTAAACAACCCAAATTACTATGTCGAAAAGTGGTATCAAAAAGGTGATTGTTCTGGGCTCGGGTGCCCTGAAGATCGGACAAGCCGGAGAATTTGACTACTCTGGTTCACAAGCACTGAAGGCGCTGAAAGAAGAAGGAATCAGCACCGTATTGCTCAATCCGAACATTGCAACCATTCAAACATCAGAAGGGGTAGCCGACAAGGTGTATTTCCTGCCGATCACTCCTTACTTTGTTGAAGAAGTGATCAAAAAAGAACAACCGGACGGTATCCTGCTGGCTTTTGGCGGACAGACTGCTTTGAACTGCGGAACCGAACTGTATACCAGCGGAACACTGGCCAAATATGGTGTAAAGGTACTGGGAACTTCGGTCGAAGCGATCATGTACACGGAAGACCGCGACCTGTTTGTAAAGAAACTTGACGAGATAGCAGTAAAAACTCCGGTTAGCCACGCTGTCGGAAACCTGGAAGATGCCGTGAAGGCAGCCTACGAGATCGGCTTCCCGGTCATGATCCGTTCCGCATACGCATTGGGCGGTATGGGTAGCGGTATCTGCAAAGACGAGGCAGAACTGCGTACGCTGGCAGAAAGCGCTTTCGCCTATTCTCCCCAGGTGTTGGTGGAAGAATCGTTGAAAGGCTGGAAGGAAATTGAATTTGAAGTAATCCGCGATAAGAACGACCACTGCTTTACGGTTGTAAGCATGGAAAATGTAGACCCGTTAGGCGTACATACGGGCGAAAGTATCGTTGTCGCTCCTACCTGTTCACTGACAGACAAAGAACTGGACCTATTGAAAGAACTTTCAATCAAGACGATCCGCCATTTAGGTATCGTCGGCGAATGTAACATCCAGTACGCATTCAACTCCGATACTTGCGATTACCGTGTGATCGAAGTAAACGCCCGCCTAAGCCGTTCTTCCGCACTTGCATCCAAAGCGAGCGGTTATCCGCTGGCATTCGTGGCTGCCAAGCTGGCATTAGGTTACAGCCTTGACGAAATCGGTGAGATGGGAACTCCCAACTCCGCTTACAAAGCACCAGAAGTAGATTACATGATCGTAAAGATCCCGCGTTGGGACTTGACTAAGTTTGTCGGTGTAAGCCGCCAGATCGGTTCGAGCATGAAATCTGTCGGCGAGATTATGTCGATCGGTAAGAGCTTCGAGGAAATCATGCAGAAAGGTCTGCGTATGATCGGACAGGGCATGCACGGTTTCGTCGGCAACAACGACGTGGAATTCGATAACCTGGACGACGCGCTGGCCAACCCGACCGACCTCCGTATCTTCGCCGTAGCCAAAGCGCTTGAAAAAGGCTACACGGTAGACCGCATCCACGAACTGTCCAAGATCACTCCGTGGTTCCTGGAAAAACTGAAAAACATCGTAGACTATACGAAAGTATTGTCTGCTTACGATAAGATCGAAGACCTGCCGGAAGATGTGCTGAAGGAAGCAAAACGCCTGGGATTCTCCGACTTCCAGATTGCCCGTTATGTTGAAAACCCGGAAGGCAACATGGAAAAGGAAAATATCCGCGTGCGCAACCTGCGTAAGAAATTAGGTATCCTGCCGAGTGTAAAACGCATCAATACGATCGCATCGGAACATCCCGAACTGACGAACTACCTGTATATGACATACGACGGCAGCCAGCACGATATCTCTTACTATCCGAACGACAAGAGCGTCGTGATTCTGGGATCGGGCGCTTACCGCATCGGTTCTTCCGTTGAGTTCGACTGGTGTTCGGTGAATGCCGCACAGACAGCCCGCAAGTTAGGCTATAAATCCATCATGATCAACTATAACCCGGAAACGGTTTCCACTGATTATGACATGTGCGACCGTCTGTACTTCGACGAGCTTTCGTTCGAACGCGTGCTCGATGTCATGGACTTAGAACTGCCGAAGGGCGTAATCGTCTCCGTAGGTGGACAGATACCGAACAACCTGGCCATGAAGCTGTACCGCCAGAACGTACCTGTATTGGGTACTTCACCACTGTCGATCGACCGTGCCGAAAACCGTCACAAATTCTCCGCAATGCTGGATACGTTAGGTATCGACCAGCCACGTTGGGCCGAGTTGACCAGCATGGAAGAGATCGACGCCTTTATCGCAAAGGTCGGTTTCCCAATCCTGATCCGTCCGTCTTACGTGCTTTCCGGCGCAGCCATGAACGTATGCCACAGTAAGGAGCAGATGATCGAATTCCTGAACTTGGCAGCCAAGGTTTCCAAAGAATATCCGGTAGTTGTTTCCGAATTCCTGCAAGGGGCGAAAGAGATAGAATTCGACGCAGTAGCCATGAATGGCGAAGTGGTCGAGTACGCCATCTCCGAACATATCGAGTTTGCCGGTGTCCACTCCGGTGACGCGACATTGGTATTCCCGGCACAGAAGATCTACTTCGAAACAGCCCGCCGTATCAAGAAGGTCAGCAAAATGATCGCCAAAGAGTTGAACATCAGCGGACCGTTCAACATCCAGTTCCTGGCCAAGAACAACGATGTGAAGGTTATCGAATGTAACCTGCGTGCATCCCGCAGTTTCCCGTTCGTATCAAAAGTCCTGAAACGCAACTTTATCGAAACGGCAACCCGCATCATGCTTGACGCTCCTTACACCAAACCGGACAAGAGTGCATTCGACATCGACTGGATCGGTGTGAAGGCTTCGCAGTTCTCATTCGCCCGTCTGCATAAGGCCGACCCTGTACTGGGCGTAGATATGAGCTCTACAGGTGAAGTAGGCTGCATCGGCGACGACTTCAACGAAGCATTGCTTTCTGCCATGATCGCTGTCGGAAATAGAATCCCGCAGAAGAACGTACTGGTTTCTTCCGGTGCCGCCAAGAGCAAGGCTGAACTGCTGGAACCGTGCCATATGCTGGCAGCCAAAGGTTACAACATCTACGGAACGGCTGGAACGGCTAAATTCTTAAATGAAAACGGCATCTCTGCGACAGCAGTTTGCTGGCCGGACGAACAGGGCGACCTGAACATCATGGATATGTTCAGCAAGCACGTGTTCGAACTGGTTGTCAACATTCCGAAAGACCACAGCAAGCGCGAGCTGACCAATGGCTATAAGATCCGTCGTGCAGCGATCGATCACAACATTCCATTGATCACCAACGCCCGCTTGGCAAGTGCTTTCATCAGCGCTTTCTGTAATATGGACGAAAAAGACATCCAGATTAAGAGCTGGCAGGAATACAAGTAAATAGGAATTTCATTATATTTGTAACCTCATTCAGGCACGGAAGTATTGGACTTCCGTGCCTATATTCATTTAGACTTATGTACAGACTGCTGACCATTCTCATTTCTTTTCTGTTCACGGCACATGCCATGCGCGCGTCAGTAGCCATTCCTTATGTATTTGTAAAAAACTATACGGTCGACGATTATAAAGCGAGCTGCCAGAACTGGGGCTTTTCGCTGACACCCGACGGTATGCTGTATGTCGCCAACAATTCCGGCCTGCTTGCTTTCGACGGCAACACATGGAAACTATATTCGCTGCCGGGACAGGAAGAGGTGACCGGCGTAACGAACTACAACGACACGATCTACACCCGCAACGAGACGATGTTGGGAAGCTGGACATACGACAAAGACGGAATCCTCCGCTACCACCCGTTGGACACGGTCCCGCCAGAAATCCGCTTCACTCCACCCCCTGTTGAAATACCTTTTACTTTACCGAAAGAAATACAGGATGCACAGCCGAGTGCCTTCGCTACCAACGGAACGCTCTTTTTCATCGGAACCCTCACACAAGGATTATATATCACAGACTCCGACGGTACGATCCTGCAACACCTGTCTTTACAGAACCAACTACAAGACAATATCGTCCGCTTTATCTGCGTACAGGACAACCGGCAAATCTGGGTGGCGCTCGACAACGGATTATCACAAATCTCTTTCGATCCTCCGATCACTTTGTTAGGAAAAAGAAGCGAGATCGGCAAACTGGTGAATGCCGGACTAGATGGCGAAGAGTTGTATATCCAAACCAACCTCGGCTATTTCAAGCGCTCATTGGGAGCCACAAGCCCTTTCATCGCCGTAAGCAAAGCCGAAGCGCAACCTTGCTTTAGGATCGAAAAAGACCCCGCTCCGACCGTTAAGAAATTATTTAGGGACACGGAAGCAGTGGGCGTATTTGCCGATGCCGAACATGTTTATCCGGCCGGTGACAACCTCTACTGGCTTTCCATCGAAAACGAAGCCGGACTGTTTCACGTAGCGGACGGCATCGGAACATTGAAATGCCGCCTGCTCTTCGACAATTACAATATGAACCTCGTGACGAGAGGCAAACGGATCATCCCTTTGAACGACTCCCTGGTCTTGGTCTCTGCCATGCAAGGGACTTTATTGGTCAATATCCGGGAACTGATCGGCAATAGCCTGGGCAGCACTCCCCTGAAAATTTCGGGACTCGAATACGTCGATGCTTCCGGTATCCATCACTTGCCGATCAACACGCAACGCATTTCTCTCCCGCACAACTTCCAGGAGTTCAATGTCTGGGCAGGCACCACGATATTCACCTCCAACCACCAGATCAGCTACAAGATCGAAGGCGTATCTTCAGACTGGTCAGCTTGGCAACACGACGGGAAAATCACTTTCCTGCAATTGCCGGAAGGGAGGTATGAATTGAAAGTCCGCAAATACGTCATCAAGGGTCCCTATCCCGAACTCACACTGCCCATCGAAGTCCGCCCTCCCTGGTATAATACCGTATGGGCATGGCTGGTCTATATCACACTCGTCTGGTTTCTCGTACAGGCCGTGCTCCGCTACAACCTGAAGAACCTACATAAGGAAGAACAGGAAAAAGCCGAAGCCGAACGGCAAGCCGAGCAACAGCAGATGCAGGTCATAAAAAACCGGATGCTCGAAGCCGAACTGCAAAACAAGAACAACGAACTGACACTTCAGACAACAGCCCTCGTCAAACGCAACCAAGCCATCCAAAGCCTGTTGGAAGAACTGGAAAAACAAAAAGAAACGCTAGGCGAACGTTATCCGAACAAACTCTACATCCGCATGAAGACGCTGATGGAAGAGACTTTGAACAACCAGGCGGACTGGGTACTGTTCGAAAGCTATTTCAACAGCACGCACCAAAATTTCATGGACCGCCTCAGACAGCGATACAGCGATCTCACGACAGGCGATCTCCGCATCTGTTGCTTGCTCCGCATGAATCTCTCCACAAAGGAAATAGCATCCCTCATGAACGTATCCGTACGGGCAATAGAGCTGCGCCGATACCGTCTAAGGAAGCGTTTGGAGCTGGAAGGAGATACGAATCTCGTCGATTTCCTAATGAATTTCTGAAAATATTTTCTCAGATTTTTACATCTTATATACTATTACATATCAGATAATTAAATGCATCATAAAAAGATATGAGAAAGTAATGTTGTAGTATTTCTTTCCACTCAAAGCACTTGCGCAAGCCATGTAGTAGTCCTTTCTTTGTACGCTCCTACGGATTATCCTTTCTTTGCGATCAAAATCTAATTTTCATACATGATGAAACACGAACTGGAAGATCAATTAAAGGCGTTCGAGAAGAAAGGTATCGACCGCCGCCACTTTTTCAAACTGATGGCAATGGCCGGTTTACTGACTGCTGCAAGTACCCAAAAGGCAAAAGCATTTTCAAGCAAAGCCAAAGGTAAAATTGTAATTATCGGCGGAGGTGCTGCCGGTATCAGTATGGCTGCCCGTTTAAAGAGTTGGCTGGACAAGCCGGATATCACTTTGATCGATCCCAGTGACCGTCAGTTTTATCAGCCGGGGTTCACCTTAATCGCATCGGGTGTATATCAACCGGATGACGTCTGGAGAAAGCAGGAGGACTGCATACCCAATGACATCAAATGGATTAAAGATTCTGTTGCTGACGTCGATCCCGTATGGAATCAGGTAACGACCAAAAATAACGGAAAGATCGCCTAC
This sequence comes from Parabacteroides sp. MSK.9.14, assembly GCF_019041495.1. Classification (NCBI taxonomy): domain Bacteria; kingdom Pseudomonadati; phylum Bacteroidota; class Bacteroidia; order Bacteroidales; family Tannerellaceae; genus Parabacteroides; species Parabacteroides sp. MSK.9.14. The sequence continues at coordinate 63,251 of NZ_JAHPXO010000025.1, read as the reverse complement.
GACTTCCTGGTCCTGACTCCCGGAATCCAAATCAACTGGGAAAAGGTAGAAGGTATCACGCAAGCGACACTTGGACAAGGGAACGCCCACAGCATCTATGATTTCGAAGGTGCACAAAAGACTTGGAAAGCCATACAGGAATTCTCCAAGACGGGTGGACGTGGAATCTACACTGATACTTATACCAAGCACAAATGCGGAGGTGCTCCCAAGAAAATCTGCTTGTTGACAGAACACTATACCCGCAAACAGGGTACACGCGAAACGGTGGATCTGAATTTTTACACAGCATCCAAAGAGCTGTATGATGTCCCGTTTTTCACTCCCCGCTTGTTGGAAATCTACAAAGAGCGTAACATTCCTATCAACCTGAATGTACGAGTGAAAGGTGTGGATACGGCTGCCAAACAGGTTCATTTCGAGAAGATCGAAACAGTGGGCGATCAGAAAGTCTACACTCCGTTTGTAGAAGATTATGATTTTCTGCATTTCACGCCGCCGATGTCGGCCCCCGATTTTGTAAGAGAAGCCGGACTGGGCTGGACGGAAGGTAAACTGGCTGCCGATGCCTGGGTTATGGTAGACAAAGAGACACTGGTACACAAAACATATCCGAATATCGTTTCCCTAGGAGACGTAGCCGGAATCCCGACCAGCAAAACATCCGCTGCAATCCGCAAGCAAGTGCCGATCGCAGCCAAGAACCTGATCTCGCTGATGGAAGGCAAAGAACCGGCAGAGAAATACGACGGATATGCCGCCTGCCCGATCGTGACGGACTACGGGCATGTTCTCTTGTGTGAGTTCAACTATAAGAAAGAGGCGCAAAACTCGTTCCCGTTCACGTTGCTGGACACATCGAAAGAGCAATGGGCCGCATGGCTGTTGAAGGTTTATTTCCTGAAACCCATGTACTTCTACGGAATGTTGAACGGCTGGGCATGATAACTTAAAACAACTCCCTATAATAAAAATGCCAAACTGAAAATCCCCCGGCTCGCTTGTAAGAGTACGGGGGGATTTTATTTCCTTCCGGTTCTATCTCTTATGCTTGACCAACATCAACACGGGATTCGACTCTTCGTCCAAACCGGCCGCAATCTCTTTCAACCCGCCTTTCAACTCACCTTTCCCGTAGGCCTCGACCAGCCGGTCGGCAGAAAGAATCTCATAGGCGGCCACTTCCTCGTTTCCGAGACGGGATATCAAGTCCACCCTTTTCCGGGTCGTATAATCAGCATTGAGCACTATCGGTTTGAATACAACCTTTTCACGGCTGTCGTACATCAAATCCGTAGTCGGGAAACCCCTTCCTTTTTCAAAATTAAACTCTTTTCCAATGGTTTGCATGAAACAATAACGACCAGTGTTCACCCCCATCGTAAGGAACATATCCGGATTTTCCGCCGGCTTTTTTACGATGAACGGGATTAATTTGTCTTTTCCGGGAATATAGCGATACACCGTATCGGAAGAGGTATCGGCAAGCAGCCAGTTTCCCTGGTCAGGCGTGATAGAGCGAACGGAAGCGACAGCAACCATATCCCCCTTTTGAACAAACGGAGCCTTGATAATGTCAAAAGGAAGCGGAATTGCCCGGGTGACACTTCCGTCCTGCTTCGATATGAGTGCATGGTAAAACTCCTTATCCCTTTTCTGCCCGTCCTTATAAGAAGCAGACATATCGTAGCAGATCAGATTGTCGGCGTCATAATTGAACACATCCAGATACTGCGCGCCCTCGGCATGCTGGAAACTCCGCTTGAAATTCCCTTGCAAGTCATAGACAAATATCTTCTTGTTCGAAGCACTATTGACAAACATCTCGTCTTTTTCCTCATCCAGGATGATCCCGTTGATAAAAGCATACTCCTCGGCTCCCTGTCCCTTCCGATTGATTTTCCTGACCGCCTTGCCTGTCTTTCTGTCAAAAACGAAGATATTGCCATCGTTGAGCAGATTCGTCACCAGCACGAACCGCTTTCCTATCGCCTTGACACTGCCTTGGGTGATAAACTCGTCGTTCGTTTCCAACGGGATGTATTCCACATCCAAAAAGTCTTGAACAACCCATTCCTTTTCCGGATAATCGGCTTTTACATCAAGAGTCATAAGTGCCTCGACCGTTTCCTGCTGCTTACAGCCGAACATTCCCATGAGAGATAAGAGGGTAAGCGTCCCAATCGTTATTCTTTTTTTCATTGCAAATTGAAATTATATTTCATTATTCATTTGTTGGTGACACTTTGCACCGCTACTTCCTTCCTTTTGTCTTGATTGCATGCCACGACAAGAATCAAAACGACAAGGAAGGTTCCATATTGAACTATCTTATTCAGACTCAATCACAATCTATACGCACAAATGTAATCATTAATTGTGGAATATGGTCTGACACATACTTCTTTTATCAACGACTTCATTACAAAAAACGAATACCTGATGGACCTTAACTGTACCTGTGTTTTAATAATTACCGCCACTCCGATTTCACCAAGGCAAACAAACGGTGCAGTCAATGTCTCAATATAAACCATTCATTGCAAGCAGATTACAGAGGTTTTTCGTTCATTGCGTTTCAATCCTACATCTTAGAATAAATATATTAATAATATATATATATATAAACTCATTTCCTTGTGCCCTTTTAAACCGGCATAGAAAAAGACACGACAGGAACGAGAAAAATCCCTTCTTTCGCATCCGGAAGTCCGGTCTTTTACCTCCCGAACTTCTTGGTTTGACACGTCAAAGTCCCTTGTTTCGTACACAGAAGTCCCTTGTTTCAAGGCTCACCTTGATATTGCACGATCATCCTCACCTGCAGCTCCGGGTTTGCCCCCCATCCAGCTGGACAACCGTTATCCAACTGATGCCGGCATCGAATCCGGACCGTAAAGGGCCGTCTATACCTGCTACCCGTAACGCCTGACGTCGAATTCATTCCTCCTCCTCATCCCCATCGTTTCATTGCCCTATAAAGATAAGCAATAAATGCTGATATTCAAAATATAATAACATCTATTTCCTACCTCTTCCTACCTGTTTCTGCACCGATCTTCGCCGATCTTCCCGAAACGGTATTCCTGCCTGTAGCGGGGCCTTATCTTCGTACTGTCATCGATAATGAAAAAAAATCCTTCACCTACACAATCCACTATGCAACAAACATATAGATTATTCTCCACAAACTTTCGTTGCCGGTTAGTCCTGCATCTTCCGATAGTAACGCGGACTGTAGCCGGGCAGCAATTCCGGATGGAACACCCAGATCAGGTCTTTCAGCAGGTAATCGGGATGCAAAGGAAATTCCTCATAATAAGGGACAAGTCCCGTATTGCAGGAATAAATCCGGCGGTTCTTAAAGGCATCGAAGTTCTCGTACGGCGCGTATTCGGCACGCAGGTCACCGTAGGTCATGTCTTCGGACTGGTTATACTTAATCAGCCACATATCGGCATGGATAGCCCGGTCGAGTACCGTCTCGAAAGCCAAAGGCGTACTTCCGGCTCCGGGGAGTTCCTTGAAAACATAATCGGCTCCGGCATCGGCATACATATTGGCGATATAGCTATCTCCCGCCGGCATAAACCAGGAAGCGCCGAACTTCTTTTCGGAGATAACGGTCGGGCGAGGCATATCGGCCGTGACCAGCTGTTTCAGATCGAGATAACTCTTTTCCGTTTGCCTGAAAATGGAATCAGCCAACGCTTCCTTACCGAACAGCATCCCGTAGAAACGAATCCATTCGGTACGTCCCAACGGCAGCGATTCCATATAATCGGCTCCCTCGATAATGGGGATTCCCAACTTCTCGACCGGCCCGTAGCCACTATTCTGGAAAGGGGAAACGATCACAAGCTCGGCGCCTTTGTCGATCATCATCTCCACATTAGGGGCGGTCGCCTCTCCCATATCGACAATCCGTCCGGCTTTCAGCCCTTCCCGGATGGCAGGGGTGTCCATATAGCGAGGCTCGCAAACGCCTATGATCCGCCCTGTCTCGCCCAACTGGTCGATAATAGCCGCATGCACGGATGTATAGACCACGACATTCTGTGCCGGAACCTGCACGACTGTCCCCTTCAGAAGGTTTTCGGGAACAGGCCGGTCACGGTCTACCAAAAGATACCGTTGCAACAGGCGCGTGCTGTCCCACGGATCACGCACTTCAACAGCCGTATAGCCGTCGAAATGATGCACGATAAAACCCTGGGCGTAGCGGATGGTGTCGGAAGAGAGGGAGTTTTCGGAATGGGAACTCTGCCTCATATTACAACTTAACGTGAGGCAGAGTAAAAGGAAAGAAGTAAGCAACTTCATTTTTATCGTTTTACAAATACAGCCTTAACAGGATTTAAACCAACTTCAAACTGGAATAACTTCTTACCACTCGCATCAAATGCATACACATCGCCATTCGTCTTATAATCGGAAGCAGTAATATAAATATAACCGGTCGTCGGATCAGCTCCGATTTTATAAGGTTTATCAATAGAGGTTCCATCTGTGATAAAGTTATCTGAAATAACCTTCTCATTTATTGCATCATAAGAAATAAATGAGATAACCTGGTTCCAGTTTGCATCATACTGTGAATAGATCATGTAAAGCTTATCGCCGACAGAAGCCATTTCTGTCGCATTCGTTTCTGTAATAGTCGTGACTTCGTCCGTCTCGCTATCGATACGTTGGAAAGTATTCGGAATAGCACCGTAATCACCCATAGAAACCAAATAAACATCTCCCTGGCTGTCTGTCACCAAGTTTACAGGATTTGTTACCACTTCAATCTTCTTCGTCTCTTGGAAAGATGCTAAATCGATAACAGATACAGTCTTATCATACCCAACCGGAGTATTATAATCCAAACCACCGGAATTCGCCACATATAATTTATTATTGGCAACTACCAATTGCTCCGGATTACGGCCAACTTTTACTTTCTGTTCGATTTCTAAAGATGCCGTATCCAAGCGGGCTACATAACCATCATACAAGGACACATATACTTTTCCTTCATTAGCTGTAAAGAAACGGGGTAATAAGGCATCGCCACTCGATTTGATCTGTTTGATAGATTTACCACTCAAGTCTGTCACTTCGATAATGCTGGAACCATAAACAGCTATATACATTTTAGAACCATATACAAGCATATCGTTAGCCGTGTCACCCAATCCTCTTTCATTCACGTTCATGAAAGTATCAACAGTCATCGTCAACGTATTCAGATTGAAACATGAAAGGCCAGCATTGTTACTCCCCATCTTTCCACTATTCAGAAAATAGATACCACCATTATCTACAGGTTCCGGCTCCTGTTCCGGGCTGTCCGGTGTGAGGTCCTGGATTTTCACACTTGCCAAAGCCTCTGATTCTCCCTGTGCATTACATGCAACCACTATAATATATGTATCGGCAGTTACACTTGTTTCAATAGCATAGCTGTTTGTTCCGACTTCAACTTCACCCAATTTCGTATCTCTACCCTTTCCATCGGCAGACAGATAAATAACATATTTAGTGATATTGGATACATTTTCCGGAGCAATCCATTTCAATGTACCTTTAATTACTCCTTCAACCTGATCCGTGTCTGTAAAAGTGACCCCAGTCACAACTTCTGTCGGAACAGTAAGCTGATTTTCATCTTCATCCTTACATCCTGTAAAGACAAAAGACATCAGTGCACATAGGACTGAAACAAAAAAAACACTTTTCTTCTTCATACTATTTCTATTTTATCTAATTAATATGTAATACTTAAACTAAATCTCCATGAACGCCCCGGCATCGGATAATACTGAATAATGTCATACGTTTTATCTGTCAGATTCAGGATATCTCCCTGCACCTTAAACATACACTTCTTCAATGCAAAACTCCGGTTTACAGAAAGACTGTGTTCGAGATATGAATCTATTTGATTTGCCTCTATATTCTGCGGAAGGGCATAACGGTCACCTGCTGCCACAAGCGTATAGGTCACATTCACCCAAGGGTTTTCCAATGATGCCGAAACAGACCCCGAATGCCGTGGGGTATAAGGTATCTGGTTCTTATAGTTTTTTTCTTCCGGGTCAGTTACATCGATCGCATCCTGGTAGCTATAAGCAGACAAGAGCAAGAGGGAAAAAGTCTTATATAAAGGTATATTGGCACTTAGATTTACATCTATCCCCTTTATTTCCACTTCTCCCATATTCATCATTTTCCAGATGTACATATTCGGAATGGCGACAATCTTATCACTTACCTTATTATAATAGCCGTCAACAGAAACACTTAACAGGCGTATAAAAGGACTTATCTCATCATTCCATGTAAACCCGATATTATATTGAGTTGCTTTTTCCGGTTTCAAATTGACATTCCCCATACGCAGATAATACAGATCCGTAAAAGTCGGGACACGGAATATATCTTTATAAGAAGCCCGAATACGAAAAGACTGTTCCTGGAACGGACGCCAGGAGATACTTACTGCCGGAGAAAGCCTTTTCTTATCTGCCGGCCTATCTCCATTCTCAACCTTGTCCGTTATATAAGTGCTCAGCAAACTGGCTGTAGCTGTCAACACCGGGCTTTTATATTGTGCGGCAAATGCGGTAAGCGAAGTCCAACGTTTGGGAGTCGGAGTATTTACGAAATTGTTTACCAAAGTATTCCGCGCGATATCCGTATTCAACGAAAAAGAGACATAAGAACAGGGCGTATACAAAATTCCTGCCGATCCGTAATATTCGTTTTGAGTATTCAGATCTTCCTGTTTGCCTCCGGAATATTTATTGCTGATATCGCGATACTTGCTGAACGAATAATTGTATTTGGCATTTGCCTGGAATTTCAAGCGATCAAACCATTCGTTCTCATAATGAAGCTGTGTAAAAAAGTCATTATCCCATACCCGTTCACGGGCATTGCTATTATAAAGAATTACCGAACCGGGAAGTCCCCGTTCCGAATCGTAATAATAAACCTTGCCATTCAATTTTCCACCCCGTCCGAAATGACCATACACATTTCCTTCCAGACGAAGAGACTGAACATCGCTGTTCTTACGGATTTCTTCTGTAACCTCCTTACCATTTATCAGTGTAAAAGGATAATCTCCTTTTGCACTCAACCAATCTGCATGCAGAGATGCGGACCACCGATTTCCTATTCTCTGCTCATAACGTACCACCGGGTTGAACAATCCGAATGAACCTCCTTTCAGTTTCACATAAGCATTATAAGATTTTTCCTTAAACAGGGGAGCCGCAGTCTTTATGCTCAACGCCCCTGCCGAAGCGTACATCCGTGCCGTCTGGAAGATGTCGTCGGCCTGACCGATCGACAGGGAGATCATATCGACATTGTCCAGTGAAAAGCGACTGATATCCACCTGGCCGCTCTGTGCATCCGTGACCGTCACCCCGTCATAGCAGACAGCCGTATGTTTGGCACCGAGGCTGCGGACGGAAACGGTTTTCAAACCTCCTATACCTCCGTAATCCTGTACGGTCACACCGGAAAAGCGTTTTACGGCTTCCGACAAGTCCTGCACACCGAGCCGTTCGATCCCAGCCTTGTCCATCACCTGAAGCGGTGTACTCTCACGGGTGGTGGAAGGGCGTACCTTTCCTAACACCTCGACACCCGAAAGCTGGTGATAGGTCGTCGTGTCTACCTGCGCATACAAAGCGGCAAACGGAAATAGCCAGGCACATAACAGGCCCGACAATCGTTTTACAAATATATTCTGCATACCTTTTCGATTCATCAGTTCCTTTACCCGAGGAACCGGATACCGAATAATGGCAGGTTTTCTGGCTTGTTCCCCCCTTTTCAATTGATAATTGATAATGGACAATTACCAACTAACGGCAGCCTTCCCGGTGTTCAAATTGTCAATTCTCAATTGAACCACCAGTGGCAACAAGATTTGCCGGGGTTTCAGAACTTACAGCTACAGGTACAGCTCCGGACTTTCACCGGATTCCCTTTTACTAACCGTCAGCGGAAGCAAATACGGTTACACCATAATCCGATTGCAAAGGTAGAAAAAACAGATGAGTAATCCTTTTTATTTAACAAAGTAAAACATTTCATCTGTTTTTCGCCAACAAAACGGCATATCATGCTTAGAATCTTCTATCTCTATGGTTTACAAAATAAGCTATTCCTACTATTTTGGTTCATTTCAGAACTCGATTGGTTCATTTTAGAAGAGGTTGAAATTAGTTGAATATTTAACTAAGTACAAAAAGACTCAAAAAGTAATATTTCCGGTTTTCGGAAATTCATAATTCGTAATATTGCAGCTGAAGATTTGAATAGGATTAAGGAAAAAAGAGATTGTATGGGAGAAATAAAAGGTTATATCTCACAGGTTATCGGTCCGGTCGTGGACATCCATTTCGATAATGACAAGGAAGAAAAGATAACACTTCCCCGCATCCACGACGCAATGGAGATAACCCGCCCCAATGGAAAAATCCTGATTGTGGAAGTCCAGCAGCATATTGGGGAAAACACGGTCCGTACCGTAGCGATGGATACGACAGACGGACTGAAGAGAGGAATGGAAGCCATTTCGCACGGTTCGCCCATCACGATGCCGGTCGGCGACCAGGTAAAAGGGCGTTTGATGAACGTAACGGGGAATCCCATTGACGGAATGACCGAACTCGACAAGAAAGGGGCTCTTCCGATCCATCGTGAACCGCCCAAGTTCGAAGACCTGACCACCAGCCGTGAAGTCTTATACACCGGTATCAAGGTGATCGACCTGCTCGAACCTTACTCCAAAGGAGGCAAGATCGGTCTGTTCGGGGGAGCTGGCGTAGGAAAGACGGTTCTGATCATGGAGTTGATCAACAACATCGCGAAGAAGAACAACGGATTCTCCGTCTTTGCTGGTGTGGGTGAACGTACACGCGAAGGAAACGATCTGCTGCGCGAGATGATCCAATCCGGAGTCATCCGCTACGGCGAAGAATTCAAGAAAAGCATGGAGGCAGGTCATTGGGATTTGTCCAAGATCGATTATGATGAACTGGCCAAGTCGCAGGCGACACTGGTCTTCGGCCAGATGAACGAACCGCCGGGAGCCCGCTCTTCGGTAGCCCTTTCAGGACTGACGATCGCCGAGTCTTTTCGTGACCTAGCGGCAGAGGGGGAAACAAGAGACATCCTTTTCTTTATCGACAATATCTTCCGGTTCACACAGGCCGGTTCGGAAGTATCCGCCCTGCTGGGACGTATGCCGTCCGCCGTCGGTTACCAGCCGACACTGGCCACCGAGATGGGAGCCATGCAGGAACGCATCACTTCCACTAAGAAAGGTTCCATCACTTCCGTTCAGGCAGTTTATGTGCCAGCAGACGACCTGACGGACCCGGCTCCGGCAACGACCTTTACGCATCTGGATGCTACCACGGTATTGAGCCGTAAGATCACCGAACTCGGTATCTATCCGGCCGTCGACCCGCTGGAATCCACTTCGCGCATCCTGGACCCGTTGATTGTGGGCAAAGAGCATTACGAAACGGCACAGCGTGTGAAACAAATCCTCCAACGCAACAAGGAACTGCAAGACATCATCTCGATCCTCGGTATGGAAGAACTTTCCGACGAAGACCGTCTGACCGTCAACCGCGCTCGCCGTGTACAGCGTTTCCTTTCACAGCCGTTCTCCGTGGCGGAACAATTCACCGGCGTGCCGGGCGTCATGGTCTCCATCGAAGATACGATCCGAGGATTCAAGATGATCATGGACGGAGAGACGGACGATATCCCCGAACAGGCTTTCTTGAACGTAGGCACGATCGAGGACGTAATGGAAAAAGCAAAACGATTGGCAGAACAAGCAAATTAAAAATGGATATGAAATTGGAAATTGTATCACCGGACGGCATTCTTTTCGAAGGCGAAGCAGAGCGTGTTTCCTTTCCGGGCATGGTCGGTTCATTTGATATCCTCCCCCATCATGCCCCGCTAATAGCCGCCCTCCGACAGGGAGCCATCCAATATGAACACGATGGCAAAAAAGGCGAACAGGCTATCAAGAGCGGATTCGTAGAGGTTAAGGATGATTACATATCTGTTTGCATCGAATAAATAAAAGTATATACGACGACATGACTGGATGGTTAAAATTAAAGCTGATGGGATTGATTACATTTATCAATGCAGCCATCGGTGTGACGTTAGGAGGATTATTATACACGATCTGGCCGGATCATTATTTCAAATGGTATCCTTCCATTCCGATCTTTTACTGGGTGATGGCAATTGTGATGACCTATATACTTGACCGGAAGAAAAGAAAAAACGGCGATGTGACGATTACCGCTTTCATGGTAGTCCGTTTCTGCAAGTTCACCCTTGCCGTTGTTTTCCTGTGGCTTTATGCCGCACTGGTCAGAGAAAATTTGAGAATGTTCGGCTTCACCCTGATGCTTTTCTATTTTATCTATTTGGGATTGGAAACGTATACGGTTTATCTGTTCGAGAAGAAAAGAATGAAAAGAGAGAAAAAGGAAAATGATGAACAATATCAAAAATAACAGGTTGATATGGATAGTATTGCTGATGTGGCTCTGTTTTCTGGCCCCGGCTCATGCTGATTCCCAAAAGGAAGGCATCGATGTCCAGGATATTGTCTTTTCGCATATCCAAGACGCTTACACCTGGCATATTACCGAATGGAACGGAAAGGAGATCGCCATCTCTCTGCCGATATTGGTCAAAAGTGAAGAGCGTGGATGGGACATGTTCCTCTCCCACCATTTACATCACGGCCAAGCGCATCACAACTATTATATCGCTACAGAAGGCGAACACGCCGGCAAGGTGGTGGAAAAGAACAGCCGCGGAGAAGAGGTGCGTCCGGTCGACTTGTCGCTGACCAAGAATGTTTGCGGCCTGTTCCTGAGTTGCGGCATCCTGCTGTTCGTAGTTCTACGGACCGCCCATTGGTACAAGAGACATCCGAACCAGGTTCCGAGCGGGTTTACCGGCCTGATGGAAATGATTATTTCCTACATACAGGACGGCGTCATCAAGGAGTCGATCGGCAAAGAAGAGTACAGGCCGTTTTCCTCTTATCTGCTGACGGTCTTCTTCTTTATCCTGATCAACAATCTGATCGGAATCATCCCGGTCTTTCCGGGAGGGGCCAACATCACCGGCAACATTGCGGTCACGGCCGTCTTGGCGGGATGTACGTTTATCGCTGTCAACCTGTTTGCGACAAAGGAATATTGGAAAGAGATATTTTGGCCCAAAGCGCCGATCTACCTGAAACTGCCGTTACCGATCATGCCCTTTGTCGAGTTTTTCGGCGTATTCACCAAGCCGTTTGCCTTGATGATCCGTCTGTTTGCCAATATCATGGCAGGACATACGATCATCCTCGCCCTCACCTGCCTGATCTTTATCACGGTATCGATGGGGTTGTTGGTGAATTTCGGAATGACGATCGTTTCGGTGCTGTTCTGCGCGTTCATGAACTGTCTGGAATTGCTGGTGGCTTGTCTGCAAGCATATATATTCACATTATTGTCAGCCAATTATATAGGTTTGGCTAAGGTTAAAGATTAAATATATTAGGTTACTAATTTAAAGTTTAAAGCACAATGTTATCGACTATTTTATTACAAGCAGCTGCCGGAATGGGCATAGCGAAGATGGGAGCAACAATCGGAGCGGGATTTGCCGCTATCGGTGCAGGTATAGGTATCGGTCTGATCGGAAAAGGAGCTGTCGAAGCAATCGGCCGCCAGCCTTCTGCAGCGGGCGAGATCCGTACCTCGATGTTGATCATGGGAGCTCTGGTTGAAGGTGTGGCGTTGTTTGCCATCGTGGTATGTTTCCTGGCTTTGTTCCAATAAAAAGTAACAGGTTATGTCATTATTAACACCGGATTCGGGACTTCTGTTCTGGATGATCGTTTCATTCGGGATTGTCTTTGTCATCCTTTCCAAATACGGATTTCCTGTCATCATCAAGGCAGTGGAACAACGGAAAGCCTACATCGACAACTCTCTTGAAACGGCTCGCCAGGCGAATGAACAGCTTGCCAATATCCAGGCCGAAGGGGCCCGGATACTTGCCGAAGCAAAGGAAAAACAGAATGCCATCCTGAAAGAAGCATTTGCCGAAAAGGAACAAATCATCGACGAAGCTCACCGGAAAGCTGCCGCCGAAACTCGTTTGCAGGTGGAAGAGGCAGCCCGACGTATCCGCGAAGAGAAGGAGAAAGCAATCCGCGAGGTCCGTTCCGAGATTGCCGACCTTTCGATCGCCATAGCAGAGAAGGTGATGAAAGAAAAGATCAGCCGCGACAAGGAACAACAACAAATCATCGACCGGCTGTTGGATGAGGTATCGTTTTGTAAATCGTAACGTATGGATATAGGAACAATCTCTTCCCGGTATGCGAAAGCCCTTTTCTCCTTAGCGAAGGAGAAAGGACTGGAAACGCGGGTATACGATGATATGAAGATGCTGGCAGACAGCTTCTCGCTCGAACCCGGACTGCGGGTCGCCCTTGGCAATCCGATCCTCCCGGCAGAGGAAAAGCTCAAGCTGCTGACAGCGGCAGGCGGCATAGAGGTCTCCGACTTGTATGAACGTTTCATGCACCTCGTACTGGAACATAAACGGGAAAGCCTCCTGCTCTTCATGGCGCATATCTATATCCACCTGTACCGGAAAGACAAACGCATCACCCGCGTGCAGTTCAGTACCGCAGTTCCGGTAAGCGAGGAGGTGAAAGTACATCTCCAGGACAAGCTGAAGGAAGAGACAGGCAGCACCATCGAATTCTCCGGCATTGTACAACCGGAACTGATCGGCGGTTTCCGCCTGCGTATCGGGAACTACCGGATAGATGCCAGCTATGCGACACAGCTACGGGATATCCGTAGCCGGTTACTCGAAAACAGATAAAAACAGAAAGAAGTATGACAGATCAGATAAAAGTGAGTGAAGTTTCCGCCATCCTGCGCCAGCAATTGGAAGGGATCAGTACCGGTATCCGGACGGAAGAAGTAGGTACGGTGCTCCAGGTGAGCGATGGCGTAGCCCGGATTTACGGTCTCGACAATGCCGAGGCTAACGAACTCCTGCAGTTCGACAACGGGATGGAAGCGATCGTGATGAACCTGGAAGAGGACAACGTGGGAGCTGTCCTGCTGGGACCAACAGACCAGGTAAAGGAAGGCGACATCGTCAAACGCACAGGACGTATTGCCTCCATCAATGTCAGCGAAGGTATGATCGGACGTGTGATCGACCCGCTCGGAAACCCTATCGACGGAAAAGGGGAAATCACGGGAGAGACCTGCGAGATGCCACTCGAACGCAAGGCGCCGGGGGTTATCTTCCGCCAGCCCGTCAATGAACCGTTACAGACCGGTATCAAGGCTGTCGATGCGATGATCCCGATCGGACGCGGACAGCGCGAACTGATCATCGGAGACCGCCAGACCGGAAAGACCTCCATCGCCATCGACACGATCATCAACCAACGCAGCAGCTACGAAGCCGGAAATCCGGTCTACTGCATCTATGTAGCAATCGGACAGAAGGGTTCTACCGTCGCCTCGCTTGTCAACACGTTGCAAGAAAAAGGCGCGATGGACTATACGATCGTTGTCAGCGCGACAGCATCCGATCCGGCAGCCATGCAATATTTCGCTCCTTTTGCGGGTGCCGCCATCGGTGAATATTTCCGAGACAGCGGACGTCATGCTTTAGTTGTCTACGACGACCTTTCGAAACAGGCAGTCGCCTATCGAGAGGTCTCCCTGATCCTGCGCCGTCCTTCCGGACGCGAGGCATATCCGGGAGATATCTTCTACCTGCATTCCCGTCTGCTCGAACGAGCTGCCAAGATCATCAATCAGCCCGAAGTGGCCCGGCAGATGAACGACCTGCCGGACAGCATGAAGGATAAGGTAAAAGGCGGCGGTTCCCTGACTGCCCTGCCGATCATCGAAACCCAGGCGGGTGACGTGTCAGCCTACATCCCGACGAACGTCATCTCCATTACCGACGGGCAGATCTTCCTCGAAACTGACCTCTTCAACCAAGGAAACCGTCCGGCTATCAACGTCGGTATCTCGGTATCTCGTGTAGGAGGTAACGCCCAGCTAAAAGCGATGAAGAAGGTGGCTGGAACGCTGAAGATCGACCAGGCACAGTTTCGCGAACTGGAATCATTCTCCAAATTCGGCGGAGAGATGGATGCTGTAACGGCTTTCACGATCGACAAAGGACAAAAGAACACGCAACTGCTGATACAGCCCCAATACAGCCCGATGCCTGTAGAAGAGCAGATCGCCATCCTCTACTGCGGTACACAGGGATTGCTGAAAGGAGTCCCGTTGGATAAAGTGCACGACTTCGAAAAGGAATTCCTGCACGAACTGCATACATCACACCAGCACGACGTACTGGACATCCTGAAAACCGGAACCATCAACGACGATATCCGGAAGAAACTGGAAGAAACAGCAAAACAACTGACAATGAACAATTGACAATGGACAATTACAACAAGCGACACCTAATTGTCAATTAAAAAAAGGGATTATGGCATCATTAAAAGAAATAAAAGTTCGGATCGCGTCTATCCGGAGTACGCAAAAGATCACCGCAGCCATGAAAATGGTATCTTCAGCGAAACTCCATCATACCCAGACGCAAACCGCACACACACTCCTTTATGCAAACAAACTTTCCGCCATCTTAAACGGTCTTTTAGATGCGGAATGCGATCTGGAATCACCTTACACTGAAAAGCGTGAGGTGAAACAGGTCGCTATCGCCGTTTTCTCATCCAGCAGCGGACTATGCGGCACGTTCAATGCCAACGTATGGAAAGAGCTATCTGCCCGTTTGCACGAATTAGAAGCACAACACACCGCCGTCTGCCTCTACCCCATCGGGAAAAAGATTGCCGACGAATTGCACAAGGCTGGCTATACGACTGAAGACGATTTCCTGCATTTAGGAGAGAAACCTTCGTACGAAGAGGCTGTCCGCCTCGCCGGAAAACTGATGGAGATCTTTTCTTCGGGTAAGGCCGATCGAGTGGAGCTGCTTTACCATCATTTCAAGAATATGGCCACACAGGTATTGACCCATAAAGTCTATCTGCCGGTCACCCTGCCACAGGCCTCGGTTGAAAACACCGTCCCGACAACCGATTACATCCTGGAACCGTCGCCGGAAAGCCTTCAGGCATTGCTTTTTCCGAAGCTGCTCAACTTAACGATTTACACGACATTACTCGACACAACGACATCCGAGCATGCCGCCCGCATGATGGCGATGCAAACGGCCAACGACAATGCCAACGACCTGATCCAGGAATTGACCTTGCAATATAACAAAACCCGCCAGCAGGCTATCACCAACGAGCTGTTGGATATTATGGGAGGACAGTAAAAAAACATCCGGCTATGCGCTTAAAAGACACGAAACTCCGGCGAATCACTTCGACGGAGCTTCTTACTTTAATTACTATTGAACAATATTCTAACAACGAATAACAATACTATTTATGTATAGAAAAATAAGTAGCAGCAAAGTCGCCTGACAATAAATCAATATTGCCGGAAAACTTTGTGCCACAACACAAGCAAAGTTTTTCCATCTTTTTACTATTTATGAAGTTAGAAACATTTTCGAACCATTCTCCTAACCCACGAGGAAAGAATAGCCTTTAATGAACGGCAGGTCTTCTGACTGACTCCCATCCCGAAGCCTTCCCGGTTTATAACCATAAGCCAGTGGCAAAAGTAGTTTTCAGGATGTTGAAACGGAGCTTCACAGCAGCGGGACTGTCCGGGATTTTCACCCGATTCCCTTTTAATCCGTATCATCTGATTTGATCATACGAAACCGATCCGAAGACAAAATTAGACAAAAAAAGCATAGCGTGTATCTCTTTTCCAAGTTATTTTTTCACGTTAACACTTCCTTCAGAAGTTTTCCACATTATACACGAAAAGTTGAAAAAGATATACACTTTTGGACAACATTAAAACATGATAGTCATTTAAAGTTTTCCAATTACTCAAAATTTATAATTGTATATCAGCAAATTGACATATTTTAACCACATAAAAGTTTTCCAAAAAGTTTACCATATTGTTATACTATATACTTTTGCAACTACAAAATTCACAAACCTCAATAATAAATTTATCATGATTCAGACAGTTATTAAACGTGATGGACGTATCGTTGGATTCAACGAAGAAAAGATAGCAACAGCTATCCGCAAAGCGATGTTGCACACAGAAAACGGGGAAGACCGGGAGCTGGTTCGCCAGATCACGGATCATATTTCTTTCAAAGGCGACTCGCAAATGACTGTCGAAGCCATCCAAGACGCTGTCGAGTTGGAACTGATGAACAGTAGCCGCAAAGACGTTGCACAAAAATACATAGCTTACCGTAACCAGCGCAGTATCGCCCGCAAAGCCAAGACACGCGATATGTTCCTGGAGATCATCAATATCAAATCCAACGACATCACCCGCGAGAATGCCAATATGAATGCTGACACGCCCGCCGGCATGATGATGAAGTTCTCCAGCGAAACGACCAAGCCGTTCGTCGACGATTACTTGTTGAGCGAAGAGGTCAAGGAGGCGGTAGAAAACAACTATCTGCATATCCATGATAAAGACTATTATCCGACCAAGAGCCTCACATGCGTACAACATCCGTTGGACCACATCCTGAAATACGGTTTTTCAGCCGGACATGGCGAATCACGCCCGGCAAAGCGTATCGAAACAGCCAGTATTTTAGGCTGTATCTCGCTCGAAACAGCCCAGAACGAAATGCATGGTGGTCAGGCGATCCCGGCATTCGATTTCTATCTGGCTCCTTACGTGCGCAATAGTTTTATCGAAGAAATCAAGAACCTAGAAGAACTGAACGGACAGAATTATTCACATCTCTACCAGCAGAAACTGGATGACTATGTGAATCGTCCGCTCGAAGGATTGAGTGGCGATGAACGTATCATCCAACATGCCGTCAATAAAACTGTCAGCCGCGTGCATCAATCGATGGAAGCCTTTATCCACAATATGAACACCATCCATTCTCGTGGAGGCAACCAAGTAGTATTCAGTTCCATCAATTACGGAACGGACACTTCTGCCGAAGGACGCTGTATCATTCGCGAGATATTGAAAAGCACATATCGCGGAGTCGGCAATGGCGAAACGGCCATCTTCCCGATTCAGATATGGAAAAAGAAACGCGGGGTAAGCTATCTGCCGGAAGACCGTAACTACGACCTTTACCAGCTTGCCTGCAAGGTTACAGCTCGCCGTTTCTTCCCGAACTTCCTCAACCTCGACGCGACATTCAACCAGAGCGAAGACTGGCGTGCCGATGATCCGCAACGTTATATGCACGAAGTTGCGACCATGGGATGCCGCACGCGTGTATTCGAGAACCGCTTCGGTCCGAAAACATCTATCGGCCGCGGTAACCTCTCTTTCTCGACAATCAATATCGTACGCCTCGCTATCGAATGCATGCACATTGAAAACAAGGAAGAACGGATCGCCCAATTCTTTGCCAAGCTCGACCACATGCTGGATATAACCGCCCGCCAACTACACGAGCGCATGGAATTCCAAAAAACGGCATATGCCAAACAGTTCCCGTTGCTGATGTCATCTCTTTGGCTGGGTAGCGAGAAATTGAAACCGAACGACACGATCGCACCCGTTATCAATCAGGGTACATTGGGGATCGGTTTTATCGGCCTGGCAGAATGCCTGGTCGCCCTCACCGGCAAACACCACGGCGAAGATGCGGCTTCGCAGGAGTTAGGCCTGAAGATCGTCAGCTATATCCGTAACAGGGCCAATCAGTTTTCAGAGGAATACCAGCATAATTACAGCGTACTGGCAACACCGGCCGAAGGCTTGTCGGGCAAATTTACCCGTCGTGACCGTAAGAAATTCGGTTCGTTGCCCGGTATCACGGACCGCGACTACTATACAAACTCCAACCATGTACCCGTTTATTACAAATGTAGCGCCCGCCACAAGGCAGAAGTGGAGGCTCCCTATCACGAGATGACACGCGGAGGCCATATCTTCTATGTCGAAATGGATGGAGACGCGACCCATAACCCGGAAGTGATCATGCAAGTTGTCGATATGATGGACCGTTATAATATTGGCTACGGTTCCGTCAACC
This sequence comes from Parabacteroides sp. MSK.9.14, assembly GCF_019041495.1. Classification (NCBI taxonomy): domain Bacteria; kingdom Pseudomonadati; phylum Bacteroidota; class Bacteroidia; order Bacteroidales; family Tannerellaceae; genus Parabacteroides; species Parabacteroides sp. MSK.9.14. Next base: position 45,017 of record NZ_JAHPXO010000025.1, on the reverse strand, counting down.
ACAATCGTAACCGCTGCCTCGACTGCGGCTACGAAAATGCGGAAACCCATTTGGAGAAATGTCCGAAATGCGGCAGCACCCATCTCGACAAACTACAGCGCATCACCGGTTACCTGGTCGGTACGACAGATCGCTGGAACAAAGCGAAACTGGCAGAACTGAACGACAGGGTCGTCCATAATTAAAAATTGAAGATTGCGAGAGATATAAACAGTTATATTATAAACCAAGAATTGAAGCTTATAAGTCAAGCATTTTATTTTTCAATTCTTAATTTTCAAATTCCAAAGTGCTTTCCATCATTGATATCATAGAAGATACAACTGTCGACGGTCCGGGATTCCGGACCGCGATCTATGCGGCAGGTTGTCCGAACGCTTGTCCTGGCTGTCATAATCCCGAATCGTGGGACATAAAAAAGGGGAAACAAATATCGACGGAAGAGATTCTAACGAAGGTCTTGGCAGACGACTTTGCCAACGTGACCTTCAGCGGCGGCGACCCCATGTTCCAACCGGAAGGTTTCACCAAGCTGGCACAGGCGATCAAAGAAAAAAGCCGGAAAAACATCTGGTGTTATACCGGCTATACTTTCGAACGTCTTCTGGACAATCCGAAACAGGCAGAGCTGCTCAAATACATCGACGTCTTGGTAGATGGTAAATTCAAACAAGCCCTACGCGATGAAAGCCTTCTTTTCCGTGGCAGCAGCAACCAACGCCTGATCGATGTCAAAGCTTCCCTAAAAGCCAACAAGACTGTCTTGTTGGAACTGAATTATGATTTATGAATCTTTTATAACTCATAAATCATAATTCATGAATCTCCTTACCATTCAATGAACTTACCACGCTGCCTGCGTTTTTCAAGTTCTTCTTCAAGATAACGCTGGCGGTCTTTGGCAATGTAGCGACGAGCGAAGATATTCGGAACGGCAACACCTAAAGAGATACACAGGATAATTAAAGCCGAATTGATCCCGTTAGCAAAAGCATTGGTCACTTCACCAATCACCCCGTGCAGGTTGATAAAAGCAAACAACGAACGATACATCAGTACTCCCGGAATCATCGGGATAACAGACGGGATCGTTAACACATGATTGGGGACATCGAACCAATGAACCGCCTTTACCGCAATCAGACTCACGACAAAACTTCCCATAAACGAACCGATCACCGGACCATATCCCAACTCAAAATTCACAAAATTACGGGTACACACTGCAATGATCCCCCCTAAAGCCACAACCCACAACAAACGTCGCTGGATATTGAAAATCATTGAAAAACCCATCGCTGCAATAGCCGCTGCAATGGCATAAATATAATAAGGATCGTGCGGCACCATGCTCAATTCACTGAACTTATGGTCGATCTCTATATCGTTCATTACCAACACCCGCATGGCAAAAGCAATCCCGAACGTCATCGCTCCGACCATCATCATCGTATTGGCCGCCCGCGTAATCCCGACAAGCAAATGATTGTCAATCATGTCATCCACAAAATTGATTAACGGTACTCCCGGCACGATAAACAGAGCACAAGCCAGCAACGGATGGTAAGGCGTGGATGACAGCCCCGAAAAAGAAGAAGCATACGCCAGACAAGTCGCCACAAACGCCGCAATCGCAATACTCATATACACATTTATCCCGAACTCGATACAACGCGCTCGGACACGGAATCCGACAAATGCACAAATAGAAGCGAACAAAAACGCGATCCAGTCACAGCCGAACAACTTACAGAAACCGCCACAAGCAAACCCGGCACCGATTGCCACCAGGTAAGGCATATAGTTACGAGGTTTACGCGCAATCCGCTCAAGCTCTTCCTCATACTGGTCCAACGAATAGTCTTGTTCAATCGCCTTCCATGACAGATGGCTGACCTCCGTAATGGTCGTCATATTGATACCATGCTTCTCACACTTCTGAAATTTTGAAAAGGAATGTGTCTCGTCGCTCACATTCACCATAATCATCGTCCATCTGATATCCAGATGAAGCTTTTCTTCAGGAATCCCCATAAAAGCAGCCACACGCTTCATGTTCCGTTCGATGCGGTTCGTATCCGCGGCACTCTCCATCAGCAATTTTCCCGTACGGAGTAATAAGTCCAGTTTTCTCCGTAACAACAAAACCTCCCGGTCTGTCAAAGTCTCTTTTTCCATCCTTTTTGTCTTTTCTCTATTAAATGCGGGCACAAAAGTAAGAAGGCTGACTTTCACAAGCAAGCCTTCCTCTAATCAATTCTATTGATTCTGTCGAATGATTCTTTTGTTCACCATGTTAGTTATTTATAATTTTCAAATCGACGTCCTTGATTTACAAAGGCATATTGCCATGTTTCTTTGGCGGATTGCTCTGGCTCTTATTTTTTGCCATTTCAAGCGCCTGTATCAACTTGTAACGTGTCTGACGGGGCATGATGATCTCATCGATAAATCCTAATTCGGCTGCTCGATAAGGATTCGAGAACTGTTCATTGTATGCCTTCATAGCCTGTGCTTTTTCTTCTCCTTCCGCTTTCCGGTACAGGATATTGACAGCCCCTTCGGCTCCCATCACTGCGATTTCCGCCATCGGGTAAGCCAAGTTGATGTCGGCGCCGATCGGTTTGCTCGACATCACGATATAAGCGCCGCCGTAAGCTTTACGCGTAATCAACGTAATTTTGGGAACTGTCGCCTCGGCATAAGCGTAAACGATCTTCGCCCCGTGGCGGATAATCCCGTCATGCTCCTGCTGACAGCCGGGTAAAAAGCCGGGTACGTCCTCAAACGTCACCAACGGGATATTGAAGCAATCGCAAAAACGGATGAAACGAGCCGCCTTGTCCGAGGCATCGATATCCAGCACACCAGCTAGGAAAGCCGGCTGATTCGCCACAATACCAACCGACTGGCCACCCAGACGGGCAAAGCCGACCACCACATTCTTTGCAAAATGAGACATCACTTCGAAAAAATAATGATTGTCGACCACCGGCTCGATCACGTCCTTCATATCATACGGCACGTTCGGATCATCGGGAATCACCGTCTGTAACGTTTCCGTTTCACGACGGATATCGTCAGAACACGGGAGAGACGGCGCATCCTCCATATTGTTTGACGGCAGGAAGCTCAGCAGCTCGCGGATACTCATCAACGTTTCCTCCTCCGTATCGCACACGAAATGCGTCACGCCACTTTTACTGCTATGCACATAGGCGCCTCCCAATTCCTCTTTCTCCACCGTCTCATGCGTAACGGCCTTCACGACATCCGGTCCGGTTATGAACATATGGCTCTTCTCTTTCACCATAAAAATGAAATCGGTCAGTGCCGGCGAGTAACAAGCTCCACCGGCACAAGGACCGAGGATAGCCGAAATCTGGGGAACCACCCCGGAGGCCATCGTATTTTGATAGAAGATCGACGCATAACCTGCCAGGCTACCGACTCCTTCCTGGATACGCGCACCTCCCGAATCGTTCAATGCGATCACAGGCGCACCATTTTTCAGAGCTAGCGTCTGAACCTTTACGATCTTGGCGGCATTGGTCGAACTGAGCGTTCCTCCGTAAGCTGTAAAATCGTAGGCGTAGACAAAGACCTGACGACCTTCGATCTTACCATATCCAGAAACGACACCGTCTCCCGGAATCTTGTTTTTCTCCATGCCGAAATTCGTACATCGATGCGTCACGAACTTATCCAGTTCAACAAACGTACCTTTATCCAGCAACATATCAATACGTTCACGGGCTGTCATACGCCCCGCCTCATGTTGCTTATCGATACGAACTACGCCGCCACCCAGAGCAGCCACTTTATCTAGTTCTTCAAACTTCTTATATATCTCTTCTTTCTGCATTTCCTTCCTGATTAATTACTTCCAATGTCATCAACACCTGATTCACGTTTACCGTGTCTCCTTCCTTCACCAGGATTTCACGTACCCGACAATCAGAGCTGACCTTATAGTTGCTCTGCATCTTCATGGCTTCGAGCACCACCACGATATCCCCGGCAGACAGAAGGTCTCCTTCGTTCACAGGAATCTTCATGACCTTTCCGGGCATCGGCGATACAACCTTGTCGCCCTGCTTCTCTTCGCTGTTCTTGCGCATACGTAGATATTTGGCCTGCGAATCGATTATGTCGACCGAATAAGAGGAGAAAAGCGTGTTGACCTGATAGTTCTTTCCTCCTCCCGAACGGATCAGCTCGGCATTGTAAGAATGTCCGTCATGCAAGATCGAACAAGCCCCGTTCTCAGCCATCACGATATCCACCTCGTAGGGTTGTCCGTCTATGTCGAGCCGCACCTTGTTTCCATCCTTTCCAAGCAGCTCCACATCAGCCACCCGGTTTCCAATATGTATTTCCATTATAAACAATTTTTCAAATCCTTAACACACCTTTCTGCAACCCGAACTCACGCCAACGGCTGATCGGGCGGTTGTCCGCCGAAGAGCCCGATGCGTTCTCCTCCAGGTTCATCAGGTAATCCATATAAGCAGCGATCATGGCGATATTTTCCGATTCATGCTCGTCTCCGGGGTTCACCGGATGTTGCAGCTCCTCGCCATGCTTTCCGATAAACGATGTATCGTAGGTTCCATGCACAAAATCAGGTATATCCATGATCCGCCTGAGATAGCTGATATTCGTCTTCAGCCCGGTAATCTTGTATTCGTGCAAGACACGCCTCATTCGTTCGATCGCATACTCGCGGCTGGTAGCCCACACGATCAGCTTGCCGATCATCGGGTCATAATAGACCGGAATCTCATAACCTTCATAGACATAGCTGTCGATTCGCACTCCGATCCCGTTCGGTTCGGTCAGCTGGCGGATAATGCCGGGAGATGGCATGAAATTGTTGGCGGTATCTTCGGCACAGATCCGGCATTCGATAGCATGCCCACGCTGGGAGATATCTTCCTGCCGGATATGCAACGGTTCGTTGTCGGCAATACGAAGCTGCTCCTTTACCAAGTCGAGCCCCAACACCTCTTCGGTAATCGGATGCTCCACCTGCAAACGGGTGTTCATTTCGAGAAAATAAAAATTACGGTGTTTATCAACCAGGAACTCGATCGTCCCGGCACCGGAATAGTCGACGGCCTTAGCAGCCGCAACCGCCTTCTCGCCCATCTCTTTCCGCAGTTCCGGCGTAATGAACGGCGACGGACTTTCCTCGACAATTTTCTGGTTACGGCGTTGCACAGAGCATTCGCGTTCGCAGAGATGGACCACATTCCCGTAATTGTCGCCTAAAATCTGGAACTCGATATGATGTGGTCCCTCCACGTACTTTTCCAGATAAACTGTATCGTCACCAAAAGAAGAGAGCGACTCCGAGCGAGCGGCGTTGTAAGCCTCTTCCACCTCTTCTTCCTTATGGATCAGACGCATTCCCTTTCCACCGCCTCCCATCGAGGCTTTCAGCATGACCGGGAAACCGATCTCCCGGCAGACCCGGCATGCTTCTCCAACATCCTGCAAAGGCTGCTGCGTGCCAGGAACGACCGGCACGCCGGCGTCTATCATCCGCTTGCGGGCGGATATTTTATCTCCCATCGCCTCCATCGTTTCTGCCGACGGGCCGATAAAGACGATTCCTTCTTCTTTGCACCGGCGGGCAAAATCCGCATTCTCGGACAGGAAACCATATCCGGGATGAATCGCATCCACCTTGTGTTGCTTGGCTGCTCGGATGATCTTTTCGATATTCAGGTAACTATCTTTTGATGCTGCCGGTCCTATCAAGACCGCATCGTCGGCATAAAGGACATGACGTGCCGTCCGATCTGCTTCCGAAAAAACAGCCACCGACCGTATCCCCATTTCGCGACAGGAGCGCATAACCCTCACAGCTATCTCGCCCCGATTCGCAATCAGAACTTTTCTTATCATATTTATTGTATTTATGTTTCGCATCCATAGCCTAACCCACGAGGATATGAACCTTATAATGAACGGCAGGTCTTCTGACTGACTCCCATCCTGAAGCCTTCCCGACTTAATTATAACAAGTCAGTGGCGAAAGTAGTTCCAAGATGTTAAAACGGAGCTTCACAGCAGCGGGACTGTCCGGGATTTACACCCGATTCCCTTTTAATCCATATTCCCGAACGGGAAATACAGAACCGATTCGGTGGCAAATGTAAACTTTTTTTCTGATACGCTCTATTTCGACCGCCAAAATTCGGTACGGACACACGAAATATTCTGTAATCAATGGCAGCAATTACAAAATCAGCGACAGCAATTATATAATCACTGCCACTGATTACAGAATTGCTATCGCTGATTTTAGAATAAATGAAGGGATAACGATCTTTTTACCCCTTACAAAGTGAAAATCGAAAGTAACAAACGAATATATTCTACCCGACGATCCATTTGCCGCCCGGAATGAGCGAAATAACCTTGGTTGTCACGAAGCAGCAAATGAACGTGCATGTCGCAATCGCAGGAATGGCGGCAACAGTCGGTAACGGCAAGACGGACTTGAACACCGCCACCCACAGACCGAGCCAAAAGATATGCATCAGATACATCCCATAGCTGAGTTTAGAGAGTTCCAATACGAAGCGCGGAGTTTCGGGAAGTTCAATACAACTGAACATCAGGAACGTGCCGGCCGTAAGCAACACACAGTTGATGGTGCAGAAAGCCCACCCTATTTCCAGCACGGGCGTGGGGAGTATTTCTCCGGGAACGGCCTGAACATAGAACGAATATATGGTAATAGCTGCACCAATGAGCATCGAAACAATTCCGATAATAAAACGTTTGGAACGGTTCCAGGTCAGATGGACATGTATATAATGTGCGAGCACAAGATAGCCTAAGTAACCGGAGAAATACCACAGCATATGGTATTCGTTCCAAAAGCACTGTCCCCACACTTCTCCGAACCAACGGTTCAGATATGGCATACAGGTCGACAAGAGAAACAACCCGATAAAGAAACGTTCTTCTTTGACCGTCACTCTGCTCAACCAGGGCGAGATGATAGGAATAAACAGGTAAATGCTGATCAAGGGATACATAAACCATAGATGCCCGGCCAGCGTCGGGAAGTTCAGAAATATCCGCGACAGATCCTTGATCGAGGTCGCTCCATCAATCTGTCCCCACAACATCGGCAGAGTACTGTAGAGTATCATGAATATGAAAAACGGTGGTAGAATGCGGATACAACGCCGACGATAGAACTGCCACATGGTCTGCCCTTCCTTCATCGGCGCAAGAAGAAAAGCGGAGACTATTATAAACAACGGCACGGCCATACGCGAAAACCCATCGTATATGGACACCCATAGCCGGTCTGACTCATTTGCCAGAAAGGCTTGCGGTCCCACCATGTCCGTCGAACCGGGGGCACCGTAAAAGTTTTCACTGGCGTGGACGACCATAACAAGGAAACATGCGAACACGCGTACATAATCCAAAAAAACTATACGTTTCATTTTTTTGCTTAATTACTATATTAATAAGAGATTTAATTCTTTAGGCGAAGCATGCATTCATGGCGGAAATCTTCGTAATTTTCCTGATACTGCTTAATTGGCGGTAAAGATAGGAAAAAAGCCGGAAATCCTCTCAAACAGATTTGAACAACCAGGGCAACCGCACCAAAACCCGGAAATCGCATGAAATATACCAAAGAAAAAACAGAGCCTTTTTCTCTAAAAACGGCTATAAAATAGGTAAAACCGGGTGGTTTTGATTGTCCGGCAAGGCACTTTTGTTGCCGGACATCCCCATGTTGCCCCCTCTTACACCCGGATGTACCGACCCTCTACACCCGGATGTTAAGGATGGCAACATGGGGGTGTTTACGGAATTATCTGCTTGTTTCTGCTAAAAAAAGAGAGGACTTTTGTGAAATGAAGAACCGTATTTCTCCAATTTAATACCTATTATATTCGTTTTTACATTTGTTTATTCGATTATTTCATATGCTTTTTCAAAAGCGAAAGAAGGCAATACGCTGGTTTTCAATTATATGACAAAAGCACCATGTGTCAGAAGTGATAGAGGAGTGATAGAGGAAAACGTCCTGTATCACAGCCTCTAACGCTTGAATATTAATAGCCATAACCTTCGTAGTGATAGAGTGATAGAGGATTTGTGAAAACTCCGTATAGAGATCATGACCTTAGAAAATTGTGATACGGTCACCCTGTTGAACAACTAAGGCAATTACAATTTTGGTGCGTAGCCTTGATATTTCATTGCCTATTCGAATGAGATTCTATATTTTTGCGGTTTTGAATTTCACTGTACCAATACGAAATGTCAAATATCAAATCAGAAATTGATAAATGGTATGAGAACTATATAGATGAGTTGTTCGCCTATGGAATAGCCTTCGGAGTGGAAAAAGATTTTGTATTAGATGCAATACATGATCTCTTTTTGCACTTGTTTGAATCGGCTGATAAAATAGAAATTCTCGGTTCTCCGAAATCCTATCTGTTTAGTGCTCTCAAGAACAAGATAATAACATCTTTACGTAAACAGGCGAACTGGCTTAGCTTAGATGAAGAAGTCGAATACGATTTCAAAATAGAAGTTGATGCCGAAGCTTTAATGGAAGATGAAGAAGAAAGAAGAAACTATGAGAAAGAGGTTGAAAACCTATTGAATTTACTGACAAACAAGCAGCGGGAAGTCATATATTTGCGCTTTATCAAAGCACTCTCCATACAAGAAATTTCCGAAATACTTAATATCACTCCCAAAAGTGTGCGAAAAATGATCTACCGTGCCATAGAACGTATGCAACAAGGAAAAATTGAACTATTGTTTCTACTGATGTTCCTGAGATAAACAATAAAGAGGGGCAGTTTTGCCCCTCTTTAGCATTACGAATAACTTTTTGTACATTCTCACTTGTCCCAGAACGGAGCCTGAACAAGTGTCGGGTCTTTATCTATTTGATCTTGATAGATCGGATACCAATAGAATTTACGCTCGTAGACACGTTTGATATATTGCGTGCGCTTGAAGAATGCAGCATCATCATTTGGATCATCCGACAACTTCGTTCCACTGAAATTCATACCATACATAGGTTGATTCAACACTTTTTCCGCTTTCTTCCAACGACGGAGGTCTAAATAACGCAAGCCGTTTTCACAGCAAAGTTCTACGCGACGTTCATGATAGATCGCTTCGCGCACCTCATCCTGGCCGTTCAATGGAATTTTATCAAAACCATTACTATCCTTTCCGGTTCCATACTGCGGCATACCGGCACGTTCACGAATCAAGTTCAGATACTTCAAGATGTCAGGATTACCCGGATCGCACTCATTCAAAGCCTCGGCATAATTCAGATAAGCCTCGCCCAAACGGTAAAGGATACCCGGACGATACGGATGTATACCGTTACGCTGGTTTTGATCCAATGAGACTTTCTTACGGTTCAGATAACCGTTTTGCGGAGCGTCATGCGTAGGACCGCCGTCTTGTTCGTTCGACATCATTTGTACTTCACGTTCTGCCTGATGATACCACTGACGATTCCACATCACCGTCAAATAGAAACGAGGTTCACGACCGACATACATATTGTAAGTGCCGGAGGCAGCCACTTGATTATAGGTACAACCATCTGCGCCAACCGAGTCGACTGTAGCTCCCGGACAATTACGGTAAAGATTGTACTTAGTTTTACGGATATCCTTTTGCGCAGAAAAACCGCGTTCCGTATAGCCGGATTCCTTGTTGATAATCGGTTTTCCATAATTGCCATCATAACCGGTAATCGGAAGGGAACCATCCTTCATGGCGAAGGCATCGACCAATGTCTGATAGACACCCAAACCGCCGTTACCGGATGCTCCACGCGGAGTAGCATGTTTTTCAAACTCACTGAAATTACAGTCGGAACGGATGAACAGAGCTTCCGGATTCTGATCGCCGCGCAGGAAAAACACATTATAACAAGACATGAAAGGATCAATACTGCCATCGGCATTATATTCACGTACCAAATCATGACCGGCAGCATGTGCTGCTTCGATCAACTCCCGGTTAGCATCTGCGGCACGTTTCCATTTTGCAGGATCGTAAGTTTGGCTGAACCGGAATTTACCATCATAATTTTTGAAACCTGCATACCATTCGTTCCCATTTACCAACGGACTTGCAGCAAACAACAACATACGGGCACGAACCGCCAAACACATGATGGAAGTGGCACGACCATAAAATTGTGTAGATTCATTCAAGTAAGAAGCCGGAAGTTTCTTGGAAAGGTCAACCAACTGTGCATCAATCCAATCTACCATTTCATCGAAAGGCATTTGTCCACGCATCAAATTCGGATCATTCACATCTGCCAGTCCATCGAAAAAAGGAACACTTCCATAAGCTTCAATCATTTGCCAATAATAATAGGCAATCAAAAAACGACATTCATCCTTCATCCGTTCGATGTTAGCCTCACTCACCCCCTGATCCGGCAACGCGTGAGCATTTTCAATGAAAAGATAAGCCGAACGAATACGAATCGGGTTCGCACTCCAAATGGCAGCATCCCAGGTCGAACTAGTAAACCACTGTCCGATGATGAAGTTCAGTGAATTCCCCCACCATTGATACCAACGCTGCGACGGATCCAAATCATCCCCCATCGAGTCATACCCCCAAACTTTCAACAAATCCCAATAATTATCTGGAATACGATTATATACACCTGATAACCAATCCTCTGTACGAGTTCTATCATTGAAGACCATTTCCATTGTCAACGTATCATCCGGAGCATTATCCAAATAGTCCGAACAACCACACATAAAAAGACTTGAAAAAGCTATCGTTATGTATTTAAACAGTTTCATGATTCTATTTTTATAAACTTAAACTCAAATTAGAAATTAACATCAATACCGAATGAGACAGATTTCATAATCGGGTATTTCGCACCGTTCTGCGTATCAAGTTCCGGGTCCCAGAGATCAAAAGCCGAGAATGTCAATAAATTTGACCCTTTAGCATACAGGCGGATATTTTCCAATCCGATCCGACTCATCCAACGTTTGGGCAACGTATATCCGACTTCTATATCCTTCATACGCAGCATGCTCATATTACGCAGCCACCAAGTCGAATTCTGGCTGTTGTTCGTATTCGCCCCATAGCTTAGGCGCGGATAGAAAACATCTTCGCTCGGATTTTCCGGAGTCCAGCGGTCATTGTAGTTAGTCAAGACATTGCCCATTGCACCTTGTGAAGATCCGGGCAAGAAGTTCGAAGCCACACCACCGATGAAACGATGAGTCTTACCGTTTCCTTGGAAAAAGACATTGAAATCGACCTGCTTGTAACGAGCTGTCGCCCCGAAACCATAAACAATTTCCGGATTGACCGTTCCTCCCATGGCAACCTCATCCTTATTTGTGATCGATCCGTCACCGTCAATATCCACATATTTAATATCACCAGGACGCACACTGTTAAACGTATGCGACGGAATACCTTCTTTCAACACCAGATCCCCTTTATCATTAGTAACAAAATCATCTTCCGTAAAGAGCCCGTCTGCCACTAACCCGAACAGTTCGTTCACAGAATGTCCCGTCCGCTGGCGGTTCGTTCCCATAACACCGAGCGCTTCATCCATTTCGACAATCGTATTGTGAGCATATGTAAACGTACCTCTAAAACCGATATGCAAATCTTTTGTAATCTGTTGGTTGTAAGTCAGCGACAAATCCACACCGATATTATCCACCTTACCATAGTTTGCCCACGGCGTTTTACGGAATCCGGCTGCCGACGGAATGTTGTTACGCTGCATAAAGATGTCCCGACGCTGCTCTTTAAACCAGTCCACTTGCAAATCCAAGGCATTCCATAAACCTATTTCGGTTCCGACATTCAGTTTCTCAACCGTTTCCCAAGTCAGATTCATCACCCCAAATTCTCCTTCAAAACGGGAAGCACGGTTATAATCGTTGTTGACTCCCCATTTATAACTGCCATCCGTATCAATGGTCGGCAAAAAGGCAAAACGACGGCCATCCAACTGGTCATTACCGGTCAACCCCCAAGAAGCACGGAATTTGATCTTAGAAAAAGTATCTTTGTATTTCTCCATGAATTTTTCCTCTGAGAGCATATAGCCGACAGCCACAGAGGGGAAGAAACCAAAGCGGTTCCCTTTCGTGAAGTTTTCGGAGCCGTTATATCCAAAGTTAAATTCGGCAATGTAGCGATTGTCATACGTATAGGAAGCACGTCCGGCGATACCCATGCGGCGGAAAGGGACGACATTGCCGTCCTGATAGTCGCGTTGGTTATAAAGAAACATGGCGTTGACGGCATGTTTCCCATCAAACGTACGATCGTACGTGATATTTCCTTCCAAGTAAGTAGCCTTATTACCCCATTCGCCTTTGTTTTCCGTATCGAGGAACTCCTGTCCGTCCGTTCCGACACTCAGCAGTAAGTTACCCTCCTCATCACGGCCCGTAGCCGGATTGTAGTAGGTTGGTGTGCGATGCCGTTTCACCCACGACTTCGAATAGCGGTCAAAAGAAAACAGACCTTTGAATTTCAAACCGGGAGTAATAAATTTCAGATCTTGTTCAACCGAGAACAATGATTCAACTTTGGAACTGGATGTTGTCTGATAACCATGTTGTGTTGCTTCTGCCCATGGATTAGTTCGTTCCCGGACACGTACATCACGTCCCTCTGAATATTGGATCGGATGAACGAATGGAGGCGTTTCAAATGCATGATTCCAGACATCCTGTCCACTGACAGCCATACCGTTCTGTTCTTGCAGGTAACCACCGATACTAATGCCCACAACAGTCGTCTTCGTCACATTGATATCCACATTCGAACGAATATTATATTTGTTCAAGCGTGTAGACGAATCCCAATCCTTACTTTCATCCCGAACAAAGATGCCTCGTTCACCATAATACGATGCGACCAACGCATAACGAAGGATATCGCTACCACCGGTAATAGTCAAATCTCCACGCGTATTGGAAGCCATGTCTTTCGATACGGCATCCAACCAATTGACATTCGGATATAACTCCGGATCTACATTATTACGGTAGTTGTTGATCATTTCCTCTCCATAAAGCGGATTCGGATTACCGGCATCCATATACAATTCATCCATCAAGGAAAGATAATCTACCGAACCGATATAATCAGGCAACTGTGTCGGCTTGGTAAAACCTTGTTCCAAATGGAAATTGACTTTCGGTTTCCCCAATTGACCTCTCTTCGTTTTCACAAGGATGACACCGTTTGCACCTCGTACGCCATATACAGCACTAGCCGCTGCATCCTTTAGTACGGAAAACGATTCGATTTCGGCAGCCGACAAGTCATCCAGCGTACGCTCAATCCCATCGACCAACACCAATGGCGAAACACCAGTCCCCTTAAAAGAAGAGATACCGCGAATCCAAAAATCCGAACCATCAGATCCCGGTTCACCATTACGTTGTACGGCAATCACACCAGCCAATTGTCCTGCCAGATTGTTAGACACGGCACGGGTAGTCCCTTGTTGTAACTGAGCAGGCTCTATCGCTGTGATAGAACCGACTACAGAAGCTCTTTTCTGAGAGCCATAGCCGACAACCACCACTTCATCAAGGCTATTAGACTCTTCTGACATATTGACATTGATATTGATTTGTCCACCAACCTTCACTTCTTGCGATTCAAAGCCGATATAACTGAAGACTAGCACTGCATTCTTATCGGGAACGCTGATAAAATAATTTCCATCGATATCCGTCGTCGTACCGATAGTCGTACCTTTGACCAATACGTTGACTCCGGGCAAAGGTTCCTGTTGGGCATCCCTGACAGTTCCGTTGATTGATATTTTTTTCTCTTGCTGCGTTTTTTCCTCTTTCCTGATAATCATCACCTGCCTGTCGTTAAGGAAATACGTCAGATTCGTACCATCCAAAACTTCCGATAAGATTCGGTCAATGGTTTTATTCTTAATATTCACATCGACATTCCGGTATAATTCCGCACGAACTGCATCAGAATAAAAGAAACGATATTCACTATTTTTCTCAACAGATGCAAAAACATCACTGATCGTTGCGTTGGATAATTCCAATGACAAACGCGTAGACTGCGCATATGATTGTTCAGCCCAAAGTACAGGGCTAGGAATCAAAAATAAATTTGCGACTACGCATGCTGTGTACAAATTTCTTTTTAATTTTTGATATTTCATGATAGCATAAATTATTAAAAAAAATCACATGATTCATATTACCAAATACTTGGTTTCAATTAAACTTCACTTTGTATGTTTTCTCATAGGCTTTTTATTATTTATGAACATATTCTATTTTTATTACTTCATCCCGATGGCTAAAAGAAATAGAGAGAGTCCGTTGAAGTGTCTGCAAGACTTGGTCAATGTCATCAAACAAGACCAAATTACCCGAGCACTTTATCTGCCCAATCTCCATAGGGCAGTCAAAACGGACACGATAATAGCGTGATAAGCTGTTCAACACCTTTTGTAAACTTTTCTCATGAAATTGAAGTACACCATCTATCCATGAGATATAATCATAAACATCAACGTCCTTGACGGTCATTTCTTCTTTTTCAACCATCAGACATTGGTTAGGTTGAATTGTCTGTCCATTTCCCTGGTTATTCTTAACAAAGACGCTTCCTTCTTTTAATACGACAGTCTGGAAAATTTCGTCATCATACGCAGTAATCCCGAAAGAAGTACCTAAAACCTGTACTTCCATTTGATTCGTTTTAACATAAAAAGGCCATTGGGGATGTTTGGCTACTTCAATATAGATTTCCCCGTTCACATAGAGCACTCTTTTCTCTTTCTCGAATGTTTCAGGAAACTGCAATACCGTTCCTGAATTAATCCATACTTTTGTCCCATCAGACAAGATCAATGAAGATCGTCGCCCATTTGGGACACTCAACATGTTCAGATGTTCGTCTTCTTTTTCCTGCTCAGAATGTTGCTTTCGATCAATTGATTTTATTTCTATTTCAGCAACTTGTACATTACCCTTTTTATCGACTGAAATTGTAGAATTATCCGTAACCTGGATTTTTTCCTTTGACAAATGAAGTTCAACTTCTTTTTGTTCCGGATCCACTTTGACATCAGCTAAGACCGAAGTGCTCAATTCCACATTCGACACTTCTTGATACTGCAAGTATAAAGATCCCAAAAAACAGAATATCAACAAGCAAGCAGCCGCAGACAGCCAACTTAACCTAATATATTTAGGCTTACGGTGTTTCTCGTAATTATCCAGAATTCTTTTTTTCAATGCAGTCTTTTCCGCAAAGGCAAGTTGTACGTGGTTGAATTTAAGTCGGCAAACCTTCTCTCTAGCCAACATCAAAGTCTCCGCTTCTTCAGGATAAAGTGACAAATAATTCTCCTTCCATTGTTTATCCGATTCCTCTGTAGGAAACAGACACCAAAGAATAAAAGATTTGTCATGTAACAATTGGTCTATATTTTTTCTATGTCGCAGTTCTTCCACTTTGAGTTTGTTTTACCAAAAGACAAAAGAACGCCCCAAATGACCCCATCTTATTCGTTAAACACTGTTAACGATCAATTTTTCTTTTATCTTGACATAGTTCTCCCAAAATTTCGTCTATTCTTTTACAATCTACAACAACATAAAGAACCCGCGTATGGACGCCTGAATCGAAAGTTTAAATAAGAAGGAAATGAAATAACGAACAGGCGTCCATAAAGGAAAATCAAAAACTGAACTTTGCCCCCGCATAGTAGGTGCGGGGAGTTCCCGGACCGTAAATGTAGCCGGAGTCACGGGTTGCCCCTTTGTCGAAGTCATTCTGATAGGAATCGAACAGGTTCTGGATACCCAGGTTAAGTTGCAAGGTCATGGCTGCCGTCAACCTGAAATCATAGCTCAACTTGACTCCCAATTCAAAGAAATCCGGACTCTTCACCAAAACATCCGCCGTCCCATTCACTTCAGACATCAGATGAGGTACATACATTCGCCCGGTATAATTACCGTTAAACGCTATTGTAAACGGTTTTACCGGTGTATAGGATGCAGTGAAATAACCGTACAGATTCGGAGTACGCAAAATTTTATCGCTATACCGCTCCGCATCCGTCAAATGTTCCTTATCTGCGCTCCATTCCTCTGGTTCGTCATATAAACTCCGTTGTACCGTTATACCTGCCTGTATCTGTACTTTATTCCTCCAGACAATCTTTCCCTCCAGCGTAGAACCGTACACCTTTGCCCCCGAACCGTTGCTGCGAGTCTGCACCAGCGAACCATTTTCCGATTCTACAGGGGCTGACAAGACAAACGGGTCACTCAATTTCGTATAGAATCCTTCCAGTAACATATTTACCTGGAAATCTCCAAAATAATGATACCAGTCGACAGACCCGTTCACGCTCCGCGAACGCTCTTCCTTCAGATTCGGATCCCGCACGATCGAGACGCGCGCACCTCCGACATTACTGATATGCAAATCTTCGTCAAAGGCCTGCGGGGCACGGAAACCTTCGGCATAGCTCAACCGGAGATTGACGTCGGCTGTCGGATTATAGCGCACATTGGCACGTGGACTGAAAACAGCCTTATCCATAATGCTGTTTTTATCGACACGCCCACCGATAAGGAAGCTCCATTTATCATTTTTCCACTCGTTCTGTGCATAGGCGCTCCATACGTTTATGATCTGATGCAAGGATGCCGGCGTATATTTTTCGATCAGTTCCTGCAAATGCTGTCCGGTAGCCGTCGGATCTTCCGCCAGGGCCGCTTCCCGGTACTTCTGCTTGTCGGTGGCACGATCGTCCAGATCGTCGTGACTGAACTCGATACCTCCCGTCAGATCGGCAGGCATGAAGAGGCATTTGTCAAAACTGTAGATATACTGCGCTCCCATCACTCCTGTGAAATCCGTCGTCCGGCCATATGCGCTGTAATAACTGTCACGGTGGATATGCTGTCCGGACGCATAGAAGCTGAGGTTATGTTTCTGGTTCGGAGTAAAAAGATTAAACTTTAGGCTTCCCGTATTAATCGAATGTTGTAACTGTTCGACAAGCCCGGCCTCACCTGTTCCGTTGAGCTCGGGGTCTTCGGCGATATGCGGCGGAAGTTTCATTCCACTACCGCCTCTACGATATTCTTCCATATGATGGTATTCAATATTCAATTTGGAGTAGGCACTGGTCTTATAGAAGCCGTTGAAACCAATCGTCTGATTTTTCAGCTTTGGAAGCTCGGAAAAGCCGTCTCCATTCGAATCCCAGGCCGAACGATAGCGGTTTTGCCCATAGATATAAGCTCCCATCTTATTGTCAGACGATACCCACGAGAGGTTGAGGGTCGTATTGTTATCATACGCTCCAGATCCGTCCAGATTAGAAATCGTATGTCCAAAGGAACCGGAATTGCGAATGGGCTCTTTCGTTATGATATTGATTGTTCCGGCGATAGCCGACGAACCGAACAAAGCAGATCCTCCGCCCCGTATCACTTCGACCCGTTCGATCATATTGGCCGGAATTTGTTCCAATCCGTACACGCCAGCCAATGCAGAGAAGATAGGACGGGAATCAATCAATATCTGTGTATATTTTCCTTCCATACCGTTGATGCGGACTTGCGAGTAACCACAGTTCTGGCAATCGTTTTCGACCCGGACGCCCGGTTGGAAAACCAGCCCTTGTGCTAAAGTCGTGGAGTTGGTCTTTTCGAACACGGTCGGGCTGAGTACCTTCACCAGGGTAGGCGCCAGACGGCGTTTCGTCTCGTTGCGGTTGGCAGAGACGACCACTCCTTCGAGCGATATCAAATCTTCTTCAAGCTCAAAATTCAGTTCCTGCGTCTTCCCTTTTCCGGTCGTTACTTTTTTCGTAACTGTCTTGAAGCCGACAAAAGAGACTTCGATCGTAAACTCTCCTTCGGGGAGATTTTTTAACATATAATGCCCGGAGTCATCGGTCACGGAACCGATCGTCGTTCCTTTCAGGATGATCGTTATTCCCGGCAAATGTTCACCGGTCGCCTTATCCACGACATGCCCAAAAATATTGGCATCCGTAGGGCTCGTCACTTCTTTATCATTTTTATAGGTGTTTGCCATTATTGCCGAAACGGCATAGCAAAGGCATAGGAAAAGTATATAAATTTTGTTCATTGAGATGTCTTTTAAAAATTAATAATATAGGAAGTGGTAGGTATACAGAACCGCCTTGTTCCCACGTTAGACGCGAGATCACATAAAAGCCGGCCATAAAAACATCTGGTTGATAAGGCATGTTCTTTTACGGTCTCGCCGCAAGATGCAGGGACAAGTAGATTTTTGTACCGTCATTAATTATTAAAAAAGACAAATGGTGGCGCACGAAGCGAAACCTTCCCCAGGACGGGACGAAGGTGATCCGGATAAACCGGACAGGTGGATAAAACACAAAATGTTGCAAGAAACGCAGCAATCAGCACTTGTGCAAAAGCAGCACCGCTGATTTGAATAGTCGAAAGTTGGTGCAGCAACTGAAACTCGGCGTAGTTATGTTCTTTCTTGGGAGTCCCGTCGTCATTTTTCTGATAGGGATGGGAGTGGACGATCGTCACCCCGTTCACTATATGAACGTGGGTAAAAGCTATCAGGCATCCCAAATACGATATGAAAAGTAATGGGAGCGCAATCCTTAAATATTTCCTTAATCCTTCCATTTATCGAGAACTATAGACATAACAGCCATTTAGGTGACAAAGTTCGCAAATTTAACGATAATATCCAATCCCTATTTACAGGTAAAACAGACCTCCATACTACCTACATATAGTCATTTTCAGGATCGAGTTATCGGTAGAATACATTCAAATAAAAAAGGCCTCTCTCACGAGAAGCCTTCTTCGATTTTAGTTTCGTTGTCTATGCAAATTAGCAATTATGATTATATCTGATTATTTTAAATTGAGGCAAAGATAGAAGGTGGAAAAGAAATATAAAATCACCATAAATAACTATTCAGCAGACTGTAAATACCTACAAATAGGTAACTTCATATTCCTTTTCTCGCAGCAATCGAAGTGATGGTTAGCCTTTCAGTTTCAACAAAAATTTCGCTCTGTCGACAATATAGCGGATATGCGTGCCTTCGCCGATCACATCTGCCGAATCCCTGGCAACCAACGAGAAGGTCAACTTTCGCCCTTCCACCTCAACCAGCGTCGCTTCCGCATGCACTTCCTCACCTTCACCGGAAGGACGAACATGTATCATGTCCATTTTAGCACCGACAGTAGTCGCCCCTTCGGGGAGTTCAGCCGCTACGGCCAACATTGCCGCATTTTCCATCAATGCTACCAAAGCCGGCGTTGCCAATACAGGCAAATCTCCCGATCCCATCGTCAATGCGAAATTATCCGGCTGCACGACAGTCCGGCTGATATGTTTCAATCCTTTTTCCAACATAGTCACTTCATTTTTAATCGTTCCACATTCTGTTATTCTTTCACGGAGTCTAACGAATCCGGCGCCAAAAATAATGAATTTGTTTTTTAATCCGTTTTTTGTACAGACAGACTTTTTTCATACCTTTGCCACAGTTTTGGTTTCACGGCTCCCAACCGCTACGGGAGGCGTGATGAAAAGGGAATCAGGTGCGAATCCTGAACAGACCCGCTGCTGTAAGTTCCTCTCCAAATCTTTGAATACGCTACAAGCCACTGTCCGTCACCGGATGGGAAGGCATTCAAAGACGGAACAAGTCAGAAGACCTGCCAAAACAAACATAGTTTTAAAGCTTTCGGGAAATAAAGCTACAAAACATCGAGTCAAGTCATTCTTTATCCCCTTACATAAAGATATCATTTCTCCTTGTGTGTATTCCCTTAAGCAAGTCATGAACACTATATCAAGGATTAAAATGAAAGTCTTTGTACATGTATTCCTTTTGCTTGTCTGCCTGTTGCAACTAAGTCTGACGGCACAAAACAAAATTACGCTCTCCGGGAAAGTCACCGATCAGCAAGGTACGCCCCTGTCGTTGATAACGATCGCCGTCGAAAACACGGTCTCCGGCACTTATACGGATGACAGTGGGCTTTATTCCCTACAAGTATCCCCTGGCAAACACACATTCGTCGTATCCTCCTTAGGATACCAAACGATCAAAACCTCACTCGACCTTCATCACAACAAAACCCTCGACTTCAAACTGGAAGAAAGTTCCGTAAGCATAAGTCCAGTGGAGGTGTATGGGAAAACACAATCACAACAGGTAAGAGAAAGCGCACTTTC
The DNA here is from genome assembly GCF_019041495.1 of Parabacteroides sp. MSK.9.14. Classification (NCBI taxonomy): domain Bacteria; kingdom Pseudomonadati; phylum Bacteroidota; class Bacteroidia; order Bacteroidales; family Tannerellaceae; genus Parabacteroides; species Parabacteroides sp. MSK.9.14. The sequence continues at coordinate 24,692 of NZ_JAHPXO010000025.1, read as the reverse complement.
GGTTAATGCTCTTGACGTTAAGCCTGTCATTAATTCACTTAATAGCCTGAATGAATTAGTGAATCGTACAAGCGGTGTCAAAATACGCGAAGAGGGAGGCGTAGGTTCCGATTTCGACCTCTCGATCAACGGTCTGTCAGGTAATTCCGTCCGCTATTTCATAGACGGTGTTCCCTTGGATAGCAAAGGGAGCTATGTGACGCTCGCCAATCTGCCCGTCAACCTGATTGACCGAGTGGAAATCTATAAAGGCGTAGTACCAGCCTCATTGGGGACGGATGCATTAGGCGGAGCTGTCAACATTATCACCCAGGCAGAAAAGAAAAGTTTCATGGACGCTTCTTATAGCATCGGTTCCTTCCATACACATCGTGCCAACCTGAACGCACAGTTTATGGAACGGCACACCGGATTGGTCGTGCGTCCTGCCATCGGTATCAGCTATTCGAAAAACGACTACCGGATGAAAGACGTGCAGATGCGCAATGAGACAGGTGATCAATTCATCTACGGCAACCCAAAACGTTTCCATGACGGCTATTTTTCGCTATTGGCACAGATAGAAGCTGGAATCACAGGTAAGTTTTGGGCTGACGAACTTTTCGTTTCCGCTTCCTACTCCAAAACAGACAAGGAACTGCAGACCGGATCCATACAAACCAAAGTTTATGGTATGGCGGAACGTAATTCGGATGCATGGAACGTATCGGTTCGTTATAACAAATATAATTTCATGACCGAAGGCATGACATTGAAAGCAACTTTGTCACATACATGGGATCATTCCATTACTATCGATACAGCTTATCGGAAATATTATTGGGATGGAGGCTATATCGTGAGTCAACGCAACGAAATCAGAGGTAATGAACCTTCTATACGTCATTACAAACGCCCTCTGACTATCGTGCGTGTCAATTTGGATTACCAACTGGACGGACATCACGGTCTTAACCTGAATTATCATATGAACCGGACCGGAAATGATCGCTATGATGATTTGGACCAAAGTTTCGAACCATCAAACGATGCAGTTACCAAACATATCATCGGACTGACCTACAGCCAGTCGTTTTTTGATGGGAAAATGCAGAATGTATTCTTTGCCAAAGATTATGTGAATCACCCGAATATCCGGCAGACCGACCAGTCCACCGTGACGGGATCGGACAAAGTGCAAGGTTCTACTACCAAAAATTACTTTGGATATGGTACCGGACTGCGCTATATGTTCTTCGACCCATTAGCGGTAAAGGTTTCTTATGAACACAGCGTACGCTTGCCCATCGCCCGTGAATTGTTAGGCAACGGAACCACCATTTATGCAAATGTAGCGCTGAAACCAGAAAAAAGCAACAACGTCAATCTCGCCTTGTTCGGCACATGGCATCCTGCCGGCAGACATACTATCTATTACGAGGCAAACGGATTCCTACGTTATGTGGACAATTATATTCAAACCTCCGTCATTGAAAAAGAGGGTATGATGCAGTTTGTCAATGATCCAGCCGTCCATATCAAAGGCGTAGAAGGGGAAATTCGTTATGATTGGGACGGTCGATTACAACTCATGGCCAACGTCAGCTATCAAGACGCCCGTGACCAACAAAAATACAAAGAAGACGGCAAACCATCCGCCACATACGACAACCACGTACCCAACCGTCCCTGGCTATTCGGCAACGCGGAGGCGAGTTATACGTTCCACAACCTCCTACTACATGACAACAAGCTACGTTTAGGCTGTACATTCCAGTGGGTACATTGGTATTTCCTGACATGGGAAGCCTATGGCAACCGCGATACCAAAGCCCGTATACCCTCACAGCATATCTGCAATGCCAATATCACCTATTCATGGAAACACGACAGCTACAACATCTCACTGGAATGTTCTAATTTCCTCGACGAAACAGCTTATGACAACTATAAACTGCAAAAACCCGGACGCGCATTCTTTGCAAAATTCAGAGTATTTATCAATTAACATTCATATTTAAAAACAAGAAAAAAATGAAGAAGTTCAAATTTGCATTACTCACCTTCATGACAGCCCTGATCTCACTTAGTTTCACGGCTTGTTCTGATGACGATGATTTGAAAAACGTGTCTGTGACCGGTGTCACGATCACTCCTACCACATTAACACTAAAAACAGGAACTACAGGAACACTGACTGCGACTGTCGTTCCTGAAAATGCAGCTGTTACAACTGTCGCTTGGAGCAGTTCGGACACGAATATCGCTACAATAGAAAATGGTATTGTAACAGCAATTTCCGAAGGTTCGACTACAATCAAGGTAAAAACGGACGACGGTGGATTCACTGCCACTTGTGAAGTGACTGTAACCAACGATGCACCTGCCTTCGACGAAAGCAAGTATCATTTCGACCTGTTTCTGACCGTAGGAAAACATGGCGGCATGAGCAGCAAGAACACGACGGTTGTCAACAGCGTCAATAAACTGACAGCCGATATGGGGACTATCACTGTTAAAGGTGAAGGAACCGAATTGGGAGACTACTCGATGGAAAGCATCTCGAAAGGGAAATATTACTATCAGATCCCTTCAAGCAACGACCGTTTCGTAAAATATCAGATCAAAGATAACAAAGTAATAGAATGTGCATCATCTCCCTTTAAGACAAATACATACAAAGTACGCTCCTACACCCATGCCTGGATAGATGACAACACGCTTGTTGTCATGGCTGCCAACGGCGATGCAAGCAAGGTCATCTGGAGTAAGCTGAACACCGATAATATGTCGATTCTGGCAGAAGGCACACTGGACATCCTACTACCGGAATCAGAGGTTACAGGAGAAGAAACAAAGAAATTCACCACATCGGGCATCCTTACCTATAATGAAAAAACGGGAAAACTGTTCTATTTCTATTACGGGAAGAACGGTCTTTCAGGAAAGAGCGGCAAAACCACTACTGCTTTTTATACAGCAGTGCTCGATCCTGTCACTCTGGCGGTAGAAAGCAACAAGCGCAACTCGCTTGCCCGAGAAATGGCGGGAAGTGCCTACGGCGAATTGATGCAAGACTGCGTAATGTATGATGAAAGCGGTAACCTCTACCTCGCCGCAATCACCGAAAAGGGCGATTTGGAACAAGGACACCTGTTGCGTATCAACAATGGTGAAATCGATTTCGACGCCACTTACGAAGGATATCCGAATGCAGACGGTAAATTGCTCACCATCCAGTATTTGGGAAACGGCAAAGCTCTAGCTTATGCACGCAACGATGCTGCTGGTACAGCAATTGACAGTTACAGCCATTATTATTCTATCATCGATCTTACTACAGGCGAAAGGACACGTTTGAGCTATGAAGGAAAAGAACTCGCTTACAGTGGCGGCCGTTTCTCACAGCGTTCTGTCGTCTTCAACGAGAAAGCTTATTTCGGTGTGAACACTGAAGCCGACACTAATGCCATCATCTACATCTACGATACAAAGACAGGAGTTGTAGAAAAGGGAGCAGAAGTAGCCGGCGAATTCTACTTCGACATGATCCGTGTGATAGAAAACGATTGATCCGTTCCTAATCTGCCTGTATCTATTTAAATAAAAAGGTTGTGCGGGAACAAGACTGTTTCGGCACAACCTCTTTCACCAGAATTGATTAGTTTCGAGGGCTTGTTAGCAGGGATATCGCTCCTCATCACGATTCTTTCCGACAAATAAATCATTCTGCCCTTTACATTCATACCTAAAAATAGGTAGGACTTTTTTCATCTATCCGCCCAAAAGATACATTCCGAAGCAATACCCGATAAACAGGCCGACAAAGCATTGATGCCAGAGAACCTTTCATTTCTAACTCTTATGTTGATCAGCCTCTTTTGGATAGCTATCATATTTATCCCAATCATCCTAATCCGAAAGAAAGCCCTCAAAAAGGACTGGAAAAGGAAATAACGGCATTGATAAAAACAATACTACAACAAGCGGAGGATCTTATCATGTATCACCCCGTTACTCGCCATCACCTGCTCGGCAGAAGGCCAAGTGTCGCCACCGGCAAAGTCTGACAGCCTGCCACCCGCCTGCATCAGGATCAAGCCGCCTGCCGCAACATCCCACGGGCCGAGATGTCCTTCTATCCGAGCATCGAATCGCCCACAGGCGACGTAACAGAGCTCGGCCGCAGCAGATCCCAACAGCCTCGTCCCCCCGGCATAACCATACAAACGGTCCACCAGCTTTTGGGCGACCGGACGATAGTGGTCGGAATCATAGGGGAAACCAAGCGCAACAAAAGCCTTATCCAAAACAGCTACATCCGTTACCCGTATTTCTTTACCGTCCAGATAAGCCTTACTTCCTTTCCAAGCATAAAAACATTCATTGCGACAGACCTCATATACAACACCTAACAACAGTTCTTCCCTATCCCGCAAGGCAATACTGACACTGTAAGGAGCCATATCATGGATATAGTTGGAGGTTCCGTCGAGCGGATCGATCACCCAACAATACTCCTCGTCCGTCAGGCTTCCCGAACCCTCTTCGGCAATAAACCCTGCTTCGGGAAGCAATGTCGAAAGTTGTTCGACCAGACGCCGTTCGGATTCTTTATCCACATACGAGACATAATTGTGTGCACTCTTTTCCTCCACCCGCTCCCGATCGAACTTTTGCCGTTCATCACGCAGAAATGCACCGGCTTTACGGGCTATTTGCCGTACTTCCGCACAAAGGTATTCCAGGTCCGATATTCCAATCATCGTTTAATCTTTTTATGTTCAGCCTTAATATAACGGCTCCAAGCAGTTATTATTACCGTTTTATCGATATTACTTCTTTATTTTTAATTTATTCCCTATTTTTGTTAATGGAATGTCAAACAAAACAGGTCCTTTAACCGTTATGATTATAACGAAAACACACAATAAGAACAAATGAGACGTTGGATGAAGCGAATAGGGATCATATGCCTGATACCGGTGGTATTGGTCATCTTGATTTCAATTCTTTTATATATACCCCCCCTCCAGAATTTCGCTGTGCGGCTAGCCACCGAATATGCCAGTGAAACAACCGGTATGAATATCGGGATCGGGCAGATACGTCTTTCCTTCCCGCTGAATCTGACGATCCGGGACGTGAAAGTCATAACTCCTCCCGACACGTTATTGTCACTCGAAAGTTTCCAAGTCAACATCCGTCCGCTGCCACTGCTGAAAAAAGAAGTCTTGGTGGATGCGATCGACCTGCGCGGCGTGAAAGCCAATACAGGCAACCTGATCGAGGGAATGGAGATCAAAGGTACTTTAGGAAAGCTCTATGCTAAAGCAGATCGTATAGACCTCGGAAAAGAGATCGCCCGGCTGAACAAAATCGACCTTTCGGACACAGCCATCACTCTCCTGATGAACGACACGACAACAAACAAGGATACGACATCGACGGCGGTCAACTGGAAATTGATGCTGGATCAAATCGACCTGGATCGGGTAGCGTTTGCCATGCAGATACCGGGCGACTCGCTGCGTCTTTCGACTTATATCGACAAGGCTGGATTAACCGACGGGATAGTCGACCTCGGATCGGCACGCTACAGTGCATCCCAGTTTCTGCTGTCCGGCTCTTCCCTGAGCTACGACGGTAGCTATAGTGACCCGGCGCCGGGTTTCGATCCGGCACATATAGCCTTGAACGATGTGAATATCCGGATCGATTCGCTTTTGTACGGAGGCAGGGACATCAGTGCACGGATCAAAAAATTTTCTGCTAATGACCGCTCGGGTTTGACGCTCAGTTCACTGACCGGAGACATCAGCAGTGACAGCACGACGATACAGGTTCCGGGGCTTCTGTTGAAAACACCTTACTCAGAGATCCGCCTGCTGGCAACCGTTCCCTGGAATACGTTCGACAATACACCGAGCGGTACGCTCCATAGCCTGCTGACAGCCTCGGTAGGAAAAGAAGATGTATTTATCTTTGCCGGTCCTCTCCCCAAGGAGTTCAAACAAGCCTATCCCCAAAAAGAAATCAGCCTGACAGCCGGAATAGAAGGGAACCTGGCTGCTTTACGGCTGCGCCAGCTGAAAGGCGAACTGCCTGGCATCTTCAATCTGAATATCACAGGAGAAATGAGAGCCGTGGCAGACAGTATCCGCCGTTCGGGTAAGTTTCAGCTGGATGCCCAAACCGGGAATCTTGACTTTGTTCTCAGCATGCTACCGGAATCCGAACGGTCACGCTATAACCTTCCGGTAATGAAACTGAAAGGGGAAGCGACTTTGCAAAACCAAGAGTACCGCGCCGACCTTTTGCTCACGCAAGGCGAAGGCAAGGTCGGACTGACTGCACGTTATAACCCCGTACAAGCGTCTTACTTGGCTGACCTGAAGATTGACAGCCTGAAACCAACCGATTTCTTACCCAAAGATTCCCTTTACCACCTGGCCGCCTCGTTCCGTGCCGAGGGGAAAGGGTATGATCCGTTCCACGTTTCCACTTGGGCTAAATTAGAGGGGAAGATTACGAATATCGAGTATGGGGCATACGCCGTATCCGACGTAAGGTTAGACGGTTCGCTGGAAAAGAACTTGTTGAAATTCGACCTGCTCAGCCATTATCCGCTTGCGAAGATGGATATGTCGCTCAATGCAACCCTCCACAAGAAGAAAGTGAATGCGATGCTAATCGCCGACGTGCAAAACCTGGACCTATACGGCATGCACTTTATGAATGATTCGCTGGCGACCTCCTTCCAACTTTTCGCAGAGGCGGAAACAGACATGGGAAAGAATAACCAAGTGGACGTTACCCTCGGTAACTGGGAACTGATAAATCCGACCGGTAAGTTCCACCCGAAAACATTGACTTTACACGCTCACAGCGATAAAGACACTACCCGCGTCTCTTTCCACGCCGGAGACTTTGGAATCGTCCTGACCGGAAATGCGGATATCGAGACGATGACCGATAAGTTCACGAAAATAAACGAAGGTCTCACCCAACAGCTAGAACGCGATTCGATGATCGACATTCCATCTTTCCGTCCTCTCCTCCCGGATATGGACCTGAAAATCACAGCCGGTAAGGATAATCCGATCTACAACATCCTGCAACAATATTATATTACCTTCGACAACCTGAATATCGAAGCCAACACTTCACCAGAAAAGGGTTTCTTCCTCGATGCCGATCTCTTCAACCTGATGCAGGACACAACACGGATCGACACGATCTGCCTCATTGTCCGGCAGGATTCGCTCGGCTTGTTGTACGACACGAAAGTCATCAAGACAAAATACAGGAAACAACAACCTTTCACCGCCAGCTTGCTGGGAAAGCTCCGCAACACTTTTGTCGATGCCAAACTGGAATATACCGACGGCCAAGGTAAAACCGGTATCCGGTTAGGGGCTCGTGTCGACAAGGAAAAAGAGGGATTGCGCCTGCATCTTTTCCCGGAAGACCCGATACTGGCTTTCCGTACATTTAAATTGAATACCGATAATTATATCCTGTACCGCAACATAAAGGATATTGCCGCCGATGTCCGGCTGACCGGTGAAAACAATGCTTCGCTCTGGATTCACTCGCTTGCCGGAGAAGAAGGAATGGAAGAAATCCATGCCGAGCTAAGCCAGATAGACCTAGATGCGATCACGAAGGGATTCCCGGACCTCCCTTCCATGCGAGGAATGCTTAGCGCCGACTTGCAGTATGCCCCTTCGGACAGCAGCTTCATGGTTGTGGCGGACGCTCATATCGACAGCCTGTTCTATGAAGGGGGACGGGTAGGTGAACTGATGTTCAACACTGTTTACCTGCCACTTAGCGACAAGGAGCATCAGGTCGACATGCACCTTTTCCGCGACCGTAACGAGGTTGCGGCGATCAATGCCTATTACAAAATGGGAAAAACGGATTATCTGGACGGAAATATGAACATCACCGCCTTGCCATTGGAGATGGTAAACCCGTTCATTCCGGACAAGATGGCCAAACTGACGGGAGCCTTGCAAGGGGAACTGGCGATAACCGGAACCACCTCGGCCCCTGCCGTCAACGGGTATGTGCGGATGGACAGCTCGGCGGTATATGTCACGGCAGTCGGTTCTTCCTTCCGTTTCGACAAGCAGGATATCAAGATCAAGAATAATCTGATCAGTTTCGACAAATACAACATCTATGCATCGGGGATCAATCCGTTCGTAGTCGACGGAACGATCGACATTCACAATCTTTCCCGAATGACGGCAAACTTGAAACTGACAGCCCACGACATGCAACTGCTGAATGTGAAACGCAATAAGGAAAGCATGGTGTACGGCAAGCTGCTTGTCAACCTCAACTCGACTGTCAAGGGGCCGCTCGATGCCTTGATCATGCGAGGAGATTTACAACTGTTGGGCGGGACAAATGTCACTTACGTGATGCAGGAATCCCCGCTCACGGCTCAAGACCGCTTAGCAGACCTTGTGACTTTTACCGATTTCTCCGATACGCTGCTGACCCGCCGGCACCGGCCGGAAGCACCTCTGCCCATCGGCGGACTGGACATGTTGATGACGATCCGGATCGACCAGGCCGTCCGTCTGAACGCAGATATCACCCCCGACCAATCGAGCCGTGTGGAACTGGAGGGAGGGGGCGACTTGTCATTCCAATATACGACACAGGGTGAAATGATCCTGAACGGACGTTATACACTTTCGGGAGGCATGGTAAAATATGCCATGCCGATTATTCCGCTCAAGGAGTTCACGATACAGGACGGTAGTTACGTCCAGTGGAGCGGCAACCCGATGGACCCGATGCTGAACCTGACAGCAACCGAACGGATGCGGGCATCCGTCACACAAGACGACGGCAGCTCACGTCTGGTCACCTTCAATGTCGGTGTGGCGATCAAACAGACATTGGAGAACCTGCAACTGCAATTTATCCTCTCCGCACCGGAAGACCAATCCATGCAACAGGAACTGGACAAGATGGGCGAAGGACAACGCTCGCAGATCGCCGTTACGATGCTTGTCACAGGGATGTACCTCAACATGAGCGATGTCGGCGGCGGCGGAAAGAAACCGAGCCTCGATATGGGAGCCGCCCTGAACAGCTTCCTGCAAAGCGAGATCAACAATATCGCGGGTAGCGCCTTGAAGTCTGTGGATATCACTTTGGGCATGGAGCAGTACGACCAGAACGGCACAGGATCGGGCGGGGAGCGGACAGACTTCTCCTTCCGCTTCGCCAAGCGGTTCTACAACGACCGGATCAGTATCATACTGGGCGGACGTGTTTCGACCGGACAGGATGTCAACGCCGGACAGTCGCAGCAGTTCATCGACAACGTTTCGATCGAATACCGTCTCGACGGCAGCGGAACCCGCTACATCAAGCTCTTCCACGACAAGAACTACGAGAGTCTGCTGGAAGGCGAGATCACAGAAACCGGTGCCGGTATCGTCCTGCGCAAAAAGATGCTTCACCTCCGTGAACTCTTCATCTTTAAAAAAAACAAGCCCAAACCGGTAACGGACGACAAACAAACAGAAGAGAAAAAATGAAACACATCAAATATATTGCATATATTTCGTTATTCCTGCTTGCTTCCTGCTCTACAACGAAGAATTTGCCGGAGGGGGAAGTTTTATATACGGGAATCAAGAAGATTGAAGTGACGAATGAGGACAAAAGCAAGGAAGGGGAAGAGGCGCTGACGGAAATAGAGGCCGCTCTTGCCTATCCGCCCAATAACGCCCTGCTAGGGAGTTCGTCTATCCGTATCCCTTTGCCGTTCGGACTATGGATGTACAATGCATTCGTGAACAGAAAGGGAAAAGTGGGTAAATGGATATTCAATAAACTGGCATCCAAACCCGTCTTCATCAACACGGTCAATCCGGAAGTCCGGACAAAGGTAGCCTATAACCTGCTTCGCGAATATGGATACTTCAACGGAGCTACTTCCTACGAGGTGGAACCGGACCCCAAGAACCCCAAAAAGGCAAAGATCAGCTACAAGGTGGAGATGAACAATGCCTACACATACGACAGCATTGCTTACGTCCGGCTACGGCATCGCATCGACACACTCGTCCAGCGCAACATCGGCGACCGGCTTCTGCGCGACGGAGATAATTTCAATGTCGTACAACTCGAAGCCGAACGCCAACGCATATCTTCCCTACTCCGTAACAACGGGTATTACTATTTCCGTCCCGAATTTATCAGCTACCAGGCCGATACGATCATGAATCCCGGAAAGGTAGCGCTCCGTATCTCCACAAAGCCAGGGCTGCCACGCACCGTACTGCGCCCCTGGAAGATAGGCGACATATCGGTATTCCTGAACGGCTACAACAACGAGCCACCGACAGATTCCATCCGGTATAAAGATATGACCATCTTTTACGAAGGGAAGTTGCGTATCCGTCCGAAGGTGCTGTACGACCGGCTGAAATTCCGCCCCGGCGATCTCTATTCGCAGCAACAGCAGGAAAAGACCCAGACCGGCTTCTCCCGTCTCGGCATTTTCCGTTATTCGGAAATGCAATATATCCCCAAAGATACCGCCCGCCGTTGCGATACGTTGAACTTGCAGATCAACACCGTTTACGACCTTCCTCTGGATGGAGAACTGGAACTGAACGTGACTACCAAGAGCAATGACCAGACAGGACCGGGCGCCATTTTCAGCGTTACCAAACGGAATATATTCGGAGGAGGGGAGACATTCGGCGTCAGTATGCGCGGTTCTTACGAATGGCAGACCGGCAAACGGGTTTCGGGCAACAGCTCGGCGATCAACAGCTGGGAGTTCGGTATCAGCGGTACGCTGACTTTCCCGCGGGTACTTTTCCCCAGTTTGATAAAGCATGATACGAAATACCCTTCCAGTACCTCTTTCTGTATCTATGCGGATCAGTTGAACCGTGCCAAATTCTTCAAGATGCTGGCATTCGGCGGAAGCGCCTCGTACGAGTTCCAGCCATCGGCGACCAGCCACCATTCGGTGACGCCGTTCAAGCTGACCTACTCGCTGTTGCAGCATACGACGCATGAATTCGACTCCATCGTAGATGTCAACAAGGCGTTGGGGCGAAGCCTCGAGAACCAGTTCATCCCGTCGATGGGCTATACATACACGTATGACGATTCTCCCATCACTACCAAAAAGAACCATCTCTGGTGGCAGTCTTCCATCACACAGGCGGGCCTTATTCTCGACGGTGCCTATGCCATCGCCGGTAAGAGCTTTAACAAACGGGATAAGAAACTGTTAGGGAACCGCTTCGCCCAGTTTGCCAAACTGACGAGCGAAATACGATACAACTATTATCTCGGAAAGAAGCAACACCTGGTCGGACGCCTGATGGCCGGAGTCGCATATAGCTACGGCAATTCGATCACGACACCTTACAGCGAACAATTTTATATAGGCGGTGCCAACAGTATCCGGGCTTTCACGATCCGAAGCATCGGACCGGGCAGTTATCGCCCGACCGACTCAAAATACGGCTATTTGGATCAGACCGGTGACATCAAATTTGAAGCCAATCTGGAATACCGTTTCCCGATTTTGGGCGATCTGCACGGAGCGACTTTCCTCGATGCCGGCAACGTTTGGCTGCTACGCTACGACAAAAGCCGCCCCGGCGGACAGTTGAAATGGGGCCGTTTCCTGAAAGACCTGGCTTTAGGAACCGGTATCGGACTACGCTACGACCTGACCTTCCTCGTTATCCGCCTGGATTGGGGAATCGGCTTGCACGTACCGTACGATACGGGAAAGAAAGGCTATTACAATATTCCGGACTTCAAAGACGGCATGGGCGTCCATCTGGCAATCGGTTATCCGTTCTAAAAAACGGTTTCGAATATGCTTACGCTTCAAGAACGGCTCTTGGAGTTTCAAGACAGTTTCTTCTACGAGGAACCCCAAGTCCCATTCTCAACAATAGAATCCGCTTACAAACGGGCTGTTATATAATCGATTATGTCCAAGCACAGATTGGTTGTCTGATCGTTCACATCCAGTTCGGGATTCAGCTCGACCAGATCCATCGACTTGATCAGATTGGTGGATAGTATATGTTCGACGAAATCCTTGAACTCGTCCGGCATCAACCCTTCGCACACGCGTGTCCCTGTACCGGGTGCAAAGCGGGGATCGATACTGTCCACGTCTATGCTGAAATGGACATTCCGTATCTTCCGTTCCTTTAGCTTCCGTTTGATATCTTCGGCAACAAAACCGATACCCTTCAGGTGGATCATGTCCATCGTATAAACGCTTAACTGCTCACGCTCGATCAAAGCCTGCTCCCCTTCATCCAGGCTCCGGGTCCCGACCAGGAAGACATTCTGCGGGTTCACCTTATTGCCGGGCGCATAGATATTGACTAATTCTTCGCTCCCCATCCCCATCAAGGCGCTAAGCGGCATCCCATGAATATTGCCGCTGGGAGAAGTCTCGCTCGTATTGATGTCGCCATGCGCATCCAACCAGATGATACCGAAATCATCAAAGCTCTTTCCCACCCCTGACGCACTGCCCAACCCTAACGAATGATCTCCGCCTATCACCAAAGGGAAAGCCCCTCCGCGCAACGTGTCGTAGACCAGCTCTGCCAGGTTATTATTGACTTCGACAATCGCATCCAGATATTTCAAGCTCCGCCCTCTGGCAAACTTATCCGCCTCCGAAACCAAAGGAACATACAGATTACCCAGATCGAAGGCCCGATGTCCGTTTTTACGGATAATCCTCATCAGGCCCCGTTCACGCAGATGGTTCGGAGCGCGCTCCACACCTTCGCGGTCACACCCTAAATTGAGAGGTACTCCTATCACATTTATCTTCATAGGCAATCAAAATTGAGCGAACGTATCTTCAATAATGCCAATAGCCTCCATCATCTGATCCCGGTCAATGACCAACGGGGGAGTGAAACGGATGATATGGTCGTGCGTTGGCTTGGCTATCAATCCTTTTTCTTTCAGTGCCAAACAGATATCCCAGGCCGCTTTTCCACCTCGCGGCTCAGTGACAACAGCATTCAAAAGTCCTTTTCCACGCACCTGGCGGATCATCGGATTGTCGATCTTCTCCATTTCACTGCGGAAAAGGATACCCATTTCGAAAGCATTCTCCGAAAGATGCTCGTCACGCACCACCTCAAGGGCAGCTATCGCTACACGGGCAGCCAACGGGTTACCGCCATAGGTGGAACCATGTTCACCCGGAGCGATCGTCAACATGATCTCATCGTCGGCAAAGACCGCCGAGACAGGAGTGACACCTCCGGATAAAGCCTTACCTAAAATCAGTATGTCAGGATGGACATTCTCATAATCACAGGCAAGCAGTTTACCGGTGCGTCCGATACCCGTCTGGATCTCATCGGCGATAAAGAGGACGTTATGTTGCCGGCAGAGGTCATAACACTTACGCAAATACCCCTCGTCGGGGACGACCACGCCAGCCTCCCCTTGTATAGGTTCCAGCAAGAAACCGACTACGTCCGGATCGTTCAATGCCTCTTCCAATTCGGCCACATTATTATATTGCACTTTGATAAAACCAGGCGTATAAGGCCCGAAGTCCGCATACGAACTGGGATCGGTACTCATAGAAATGATCGTGATCGTCCGTCCGTGAAAGTTCTCGCTGCAGACGACGACCTTCGCATGTTCAGGGGTTATCCCCTTCACCCGGTATCCCCAGCGCCGCGCCAGCTTCAGAGCCGTTTCGACCGCCTCGGCTCCGGTGTTCATCGGCAACAGTTTGTCATACCCGAAGAACTTGCAGGCAAACTCCATGTACTCTCCTAAAATATCGGCATGGAAAGCACGCGACACTAGTGTCAACTGCTGTGCCTGGTCGGTAAGTGCCTTAATGATCTTCGGATGACAATGCCCTTGGCTCAGGGCGGAATAGCCGGACAGGAAATCAAAATATCGTTTTCCTTCCACGTCCCAAACATAAACACCTTCTCCCTTCTGGAGAACGACAGGCAGGGGATGATAGTTGTGCGCACCAAACTTCCCCTCACGGGTGATGTAATCTTCCGGTCTCATCTTCATTCAGATTTAAAATTAGCAGACTGTAAGCGTTTCTTACGTCCTTGTCCCAAAGATAAGAAATAAGGCTAACATTATGTCACCCAAAAGAGTATGTTAAGAAACATACGCCAGTGTCATTCCTTTCTGTCGGCATCGGACAGATGAATGCCGGTAGTAAAAGGAGTTTCACCGCTTACGTCTGCCTCCATCAGGGATAAAGTCGAGCCCCGAAAGGCTCTATTTAAGTGACAATCGCCATGCTACTATTGTCAAACTGCCTGCTCATAGACCTTTTGCCTTTAGTCGAAAACCTTTTCGCCCTTGGTCAAAAGCCCTTTCGACACAGGTCAAAAACCTTTTCGACTAAGGGCGAAAAGTAAAGGAGTGGTAGTAATGCTGTTAATACCTGTGTATTTGTTGATTAATTAATAATACAATATACATATTTGTAGATCACGTAACAAATAAAAAAACAGTAACTATGAAAAAGGAAAAATAAGTGCCCGGAGCTAATTCCCATCAATAAAAGCGGGCCATCCAAAGTTGTTGGACAGCCCGCATTACATCTGGCGTGTGATAATATATTTGATCTTGAGAATTAAAAGGGTTTGATAAAATTATTACTTTACTACTCTTTACTATTTACTAGTCTTTAATGCTACCGGTTTGAATAAAAAGACAAAAAGGATCAACAAGACGAACGAGAACAGGGTCGAGATGGCAAAGACGACAGGCCAATCACATTTATCCCCGTCACGGAAAAGGCCGATCAGCCAGCCATTCCAAAGCGTCCCGATCAGGAAGCCGATGCCCCACACCAGGAAGAAGAGCAAACCCTGTGCCTGTGCTTTCATTTCTTTTGGAGCCACATTGTCCGTATAGACCTGGCCACCGACAAAGAAGAGGCCGAAGATCAACCCGTGTACGATAATCCCGATATAATAGAACCATTGCAGACCGGTCTCCGCACCGATATAGAACGAAGCATACCGGACCACGAGAGCGATCATACCGAAGATCAAGGTATTCTTAATCCCCGACTTTATCAGTATAGAAGTGGTGATGACCAGGAAAAACATTTCGGCCAACTGCCCGAGGTTCAGCGTCACCGTTATATTCTGCACATGCTCGTCGGCGAGAATCATCGAACCATATACATGGTACAAGTTGAACGGGATGATAGCCAAGAACGTCAGAATCATAAAAACCCGGTAATTCTTATCCTTCATCAGGGAGAAAGCGCTGAAGCCGGTTATATCCATCACCGAGATACCGGCACTCTTATCGACCGAAGGCGGGGTGTGCGGCAGTCGCAAGTTCAGAAGCGCAGCCACGAAACAGACAGCGGCGCCGCAATACATCGGCAGGTTCGTATCATCGAAAGCGGATAAATGCATCACATGAAGGGCGATCACGCTGAAGATACCGGAAGCTACCCATCCTACCGAACCGAACATACGGATACGCGGAAACTGTTCCGAAGGCGTATGGCTCATGGCGATCGTACTGGTCAGGCTCTGTGTCGGCATATGGCAAAGCATGGCCAGCACGACACATGCCATAAGAGGAACAAATGATGTCTGCTGGGCAGCCAGAAGCAAAAAGGCACCTGTCAGTATATTCAATACAGCCAAGATCTTCTCTGCGGCAAAATAACGGTCGGCTATCGCGCCGATAAAAGAGGATGCCATCGCACCGATAGCCATCGCACTTAATACCAACGAGACTTGATACACTTCCAATTTAAGCGTATGGGAAAGATAAGCGGCTAAAGGAACCCACCAGACTGCACTCAGCATATACTGCATAAACATCATTGTGCAGAGTTGAACCTTCGTTCCGATTCCTTGTTTTGTAGTAAGAGTATTCATATTATTAGAATAAAAGGTTTTTTATTACCTGTGTTTCACATGGTACAAATGTATCGATTCCTCCACGGCCGGTTTGTTTGACCTTGTTGCAATCTTTTCCGTATTCATCTCATTCTCTGCCGTTATCACCCTTATTGAGATGATTTATGAAATCCGTGACACAATAAAAGGAAATCCATAATACATTTTTCAGTATCTTTCGCCCATAATAGCAAAGTCATATATGAAACATCTGAAGTTAATCTTATCCATCCTATTCATATTTTGTCTCACCCGGACATATGCAGACGACAGTAACTATCTTTTCCGCCATTATCAGGTCGAAAACGGACTCAGCGACAATATGGCCACTTGTTGCGTGCAGGACAGGAAAGGATATATCTGGATCGGGACACGCGACGGTCTGAACCGCTTCGACGGATATACGTTCAAAGTATTCCGTAACGACCCCGACGAAACCGAAACATTGGGAAGCAACTGGATCACATGCCTGGGGTGCGACATGAACGGCGACTTGTGGGTAGGGACGCTTTCGGGATTATATCAGTATGACGATGAAAAGGAATCGTTCCGGCACATTCCTTTCACAGCAGACAAAGGGATCGACATCTTCCAGTTCGACAAAGACAATAAACTATGGATACTGATGGACGGTAACCTGATCCGGTTCAATACGGAGGACAGCCAGTTCCGTATCTTCGCTCCGGAAGACAACCAAAGCTACACCTCTTTTTGCATTACCCGCGAAAACAGTATCTGGATCGGGAGTTCGGACGGGTTGATTTCATTGCTGAATCCGGAAGACGAGACGATGGAGTCCTATAATGTATTCGCCCACTCATCCCCGAACACGCCACGGAAACTTTCCATGTTATATCCCTCTCCTACGACTGATCGCATTTACATCGCTTTCGAGCATGACGACGTGAAGATATTCGATCCGGCCACACGCGACTACCAGGATCTGAACATTCAAAAGATCAACCAGCTTACGATCCTGATCAACAGCTTCCTCGAAAAAGACAAGGACGAATTGTGGATCGGGACAGACTCCGGCTTGTTTATCTATAAGGTCAACACCGGCGAGTGTACCCGTATCCGCCAGGACCCGTTGGACCCATACGCCTTATCGAGCCATTTTATCTCTGCATTCTGCCGAGACAGGGAGAACGGCATCTGGATTTGTTTCCACCAAAACGGCCTCAACTATTATTCCCCTTTCCGCCCTTTCCATGTGCATTATCCCTGGGACGGGCAGTATTCGATGAAAGGAGAAGTGATCCGCGATATCTGTACCGATATATACGGTAATATATGGGTCGGGACGGAAGATGCGGGCATCAACTGCTTGGAAAAGAAAACCGGGACATTCACCAACTACCAGCCGGTTCCGGGGGGAAACGGCTTGTCGCACACCAATATCCGAGGCTTGGCTGCATCAGGTGACCGGCTCTGGATCGGACACGTTATCCACGGCATCGACTTGATGGATATCAAGACGAGAAAGGTCATCAAGCATTACAACCTGCTGAAAGACTCGCTGACGGTAAAGAACAGCACCGTCCGCTGCATCAAAGTATTGCAGGAGGGACAAGTCTATGTCGGGACCGATGACGGTATCTATAAATATGACTTCCTGAACGACCGTTTCCTGTATGCCCCGCAATTTCCTCCTTTCGCAGTAAACTGCATTTACGAAGATCGCTTAGGAAGAATCTGGACCGGCATGTTCAACCGCAGTTTCTATTATAATCCGATCAGCAATACCGGCATGTATCTGCCGTACGACAAATTGAACACTCAGCGCCACAATTTCGTTAACGACGCCTGCGAGGACAAAGACGGCAATATGTGGTTTGCTACCGTAGAAGGGGTTATCAAATACGACTTCCAAACCGGCGAATCCCTACATTACACCGTCAAAAACGGTATGCCGAGCAATGTTGCTTTCCGCATCCTACCTGACGAAAACGAAACCTTATGGATCAGTACGGCCAACGGACTGGTCAGCCTGGAAACAGGAACCGGTAAGATCACGACCTACACGGAATCCCACGGACTCATCACTCGCCAATTCAACGATAACTCCGCCTTCAAAGACAACGAAGGGACTTTCTATTTCGGTTCGGTCAAAGGCTTTATCCATTTCAAGCCATCCGAAGTAATCCCGGCAGCCGAGAAGATGAACGTCCACTTGGGAAGCCTCGAAATCCAGAATGAAGCCGGAGAGAAACGCATCATCAACTCTTCCGCCGAATCAGAGGCTAAGAAGATCACGCTGACCTACAAGCAATCCACATTCAGCATCAACTTCTCCGCACTCAACTTCATCGCCCCTAAATCCATCCAGTATGCATACAGGATGGGAAATATGGACAAGGAATGGATTCCGATCGGAGAACGCAACACGGTCTATTTCGCTGAATTACATCCGGGCGACTACACCTTCGAGGTACGGGCTGCCAACCTGTCGAACAACTGGAGCGACACTCCGACACGACTGAATATTACCGTTTTGCCCCCTTGGTGGGCATCGACTCCGGCATATGCTTCTTATATTGTCGTCACTCTCGCCATCATCGTCGGCTTCTTCTGGTCTTGGCGCCGGAAAACCAAACGGGCAATGGCCTACAACATGCAGTTGTTCGAAGATCAGAAAGAGAAGGAACTGTATCAGGCCAAGATCGATTTCTTCATCAATATCGCTCATGAGATCCGTACGCCGCTCACCCTGATCAAGAACCCGCTCGAACGTCTCCTGAAATCCGACAAGATCGGGGAAAAAGAGAATAAGTCGCTTACGTTGATGGATAAAAATGTATCCCGCCTCCTGTCATTGGTCAACCAATTGTTGGACTTCCGCAAAACAGAGATAGAAGGATACCGCCTCAGTTTCGTCCGAACGGAGATCGTCTCGCTCCTAAACGATACAGCCAAGCGGTTCCAAGAATCGGCAACGGCACACAACCTGTTGCTGAACCTCGATTTGTCTTTGCCGGAATTGTACGTGTTCGTGGATAAAGAAGCGATCACAAAGATATTCAGCAACCTGTTTACGAACGCAATCAAATATGCATCCGGCAGCATCATTATACGCCTGCAACTTTCTCCCGATTATGAGACATTCACGATAGACTTTATCAACGATGGCACTCCTATCCCTGCAGAATTAAAGGAAAAAATATTCGAACCTTTCTTCCGGGTGAAAGAAGGCGCTACGGATAAACCGGGGACAGGGCTTGGATTGCCCTTGGCACGTTCATTGGCAGAGATGCACCACGGTAGCTTGCAGTTGGAGACTTTTGCCGACAGTTCATCCATGACGATGTTCCGCCTGACCTTGCCCGTCAAGCTGCCCGAATCCATCAAGCAGACAGAAGAAGAGGCTATAACGCAAACCGTACCTCAAAAAATAGAATTCGTCCACGACGAATCGCGCCCGACGATCCTGATCGTCGAAGACAATAAAGAAATGGCCGTTTTCATCGCCGATGAAGTCAACCAGTTATATAATGTAGAGATAGCCGGAAACGGAGCCGAAGCAATCACGTTATTAAAGAAACACAGCATTCAACTGATCATCAGTGACGTGATGATGCCTGTCATGGATGGCTTCGCCCTTTTGAAAGAGGTAAAGACGGAGATCGAATTCAGCCATATCCCGGTCATCCTGCTGACAGCCAAAAACACCATACAGTCACGCCTGGAAGGTCTGGAATTAGGAGCCGACGCTTACCTGGACAAACCCTTCTCCACCAACCTGCTGATGGCGCAGATTTCCAATCTGATCTCCAACCGCGACAATATACGCAAATTCTATTTCAACTCTCCTATAGCGAATATGAAATCGATGGCCTATACCAAAGCGGACGAAAGTTTTCTGGAAAAGCTGAACGAGATCATCAACGAGCATATCGGCAATCCAGCCTTAGATGTAAATATGATCGCAGACCTGATGCACCTGAGCCGCCCGACCTTGTACCGGAAAATCCGTGCCATCTCCGACCTGACTCCTAACGAGTTGATCAAGATAAGCCGTCTGAAAAAGGCCGCTGAGCTGTTGATACAGGGGAATATGAAGATCTATGAGATTTCGGAAGCTACAGGCTTCAGCTCCCAGTCTTATTTCTGGTCCGCCTTTATCAAGCAATTCGGTATGAGCCCGTCGAATTACGCGAAAGAGAATAAATAGAAAAAGGTGTGCCTAAACAAAATCCAACTTACTAACAGAAATAATTCAGGCCCGAATCACACGATGTGAAATCCGGGCCTGAAAGATCGTGATGAAACACGTTTGACCTTATTCCTGATTAGCAAAAAAATTCTTCAATGGATTCGTATACATTTCCAAGATTTTCGTACGCAAAAAAGCTTCATCCTTGTTCGGTAATACGATCTTATCCAACTGACCTTGCAGATAATCTTCAAACTGCTTTTTATCTTTCAGTCCATAATGTTCGCTGAAACGGCGTGTGCCTGTCAGCATATCATAGGCAACATAGTTGCAGGGATAAAAACGATAGTGCTTGTAAATCTCCTTATCGATAATGGAGGCGATAGCGGCGATCAACTCGTTCTTTTCCATATTCGGATCCAATTGCGCCAACTGATCGTTAATCGGCGACGTCAAGGTGAAATGAACACGTCCCTTGTTATTCAGGATACCGGTTTCCATGCTCAACAGGTCGTCACGCTGGCTCTTCACAAAGTCCGGATCATCGCGTTTCTGCTGAAACTCCTTTGCTTTCAGGAAATCGCACGGATCGAACTCGTACGAGATTGCAACCGGAAAAATATTCAATTCCATCAGGTTTGACAGGATATCCTTGTCACCACTCATGTTCAGCATCTTCAAGATACTGCCCTGGGTACGGTCATCCGAATCCTTGGCACGACCTTCACGTTGCGCGATCCAGATGGATTCTTTCGTCTCCGTGATCGTACGACGGATATAAGCGGAAAGGACTTTGCTCACTTCCAACATCTGGCGCACCGGGACATTGCGTTTCACGATGAAGCTATTGTTCAAACGAACCAGCGTTTCGATCCACGGACGGATCAACAAGTTATTACCAATAGCAACCTGTGTCATTCCATACCCTACATCATACAGCATGACGTTCAAAAAAGAGGCATCCAATACAATATCGCGGTGATTAGAAATAAAGGTACAAGGCTTTTTGTCCTTCGGCAAACGGCTACGACCGGAAATCGTCAGTGAGAAAGTGGTTTTATTTGCCACCATCATTACCGCTTCATATGCCAACTTCGCTTTGAAATCCTCCTTTGTCTTGAAGGAACGCATGGTTTCTGAAAACTCTTTCCAATTCACATCCGGATTTATATACCGAAAGGCCCGCTCAAAATCTTCGTTGGCTATCAGCGATTCGATCGCGTCTTTCACCTCGTCGTTATTCAGCGGACGGATATCGTCAAAATCATTAATAGGAACTTCCATATTTTTATAATTGACAATTGACAATGGACAACTGACAATCGACAATTCGTTTCTCATATAATTGGCAATTGGCAATTGTTCATTGTCAATTAGTTAAACTCGTTTTCTATAATATCTGTCATCACATCTTTCATCTCCAGACCGGCAGCCCGTACCTGCTGTGGGATAAAACTGGTTGCCGTCATACCGGGAGTCGTATTGACTTCGAGCAATTTTGGTTCACCGTCCGCCGGAATGATATAATCCACACGGATCAGACCTTTCGCCCCCAATATGTCGTAAATCCTCGATGTCTCGCGTTGTACTTTTTCTGTTTGTTCTGCAGAAATACGGGCCGGCGTTATTTCCTGTACCTGTCCGTTATACTTGGCGTCGAAATCGAAGAACTCGTTATCCGTCACGACTTCGGTGAGCGGGAACACCACCTCCTTATCGGATGTCTTATAGCAACCGCATGTAACCTCGGTCCCGTCGATAAAACTTTCGATGACCACTTCCCGGCCTTCACTGAAAGCCTTGTCAATCGCCGGCTGGATAGCCGAGGCTTCTTTCACTTTCGTCACTCCGAAACTACTGCCGCCGTCGTTCGGCTTCACAAAGACCGGAAGCCCCAAACGACTGACCACTTCTTCGTCTGTCACAGTCTGTCCTTTAAACAAATGTATAGAACGGGCAATATCGACACCGAATCCCTTCAGATAATGATTGCAGGCAAACTTGTTGAATGTAAGTGCGCTTACAAACATACCACAAGAAGAATACGGCATTCCGATCATATCGAAATATCCTTGCAGACGTCCGTCTTCTCCCGGAGTTCCATGGATCGTAATATAGGCGAAATCAAAATGTCTGATCTCGCCGTTCTCACGGAAACTAAAATCATTCTTGTCTATTGGTGTGTGTTCCCCGCCGGGAAGTTTTACCGCCCATTCGTCTCTTTTTACGATGGCAATATATACATTATATTTGTCTTTATCAAGAAAAGAGAAGATTCCTTCCGCACTTTTTAATGAAATAACGATTTCGGAGGAATCGCCTCCGGCTACAATAGCAATGTTCCTTTTCATCATCTATAATTCTTTAGTATTTGCATATACGCGCCATTTATCGATCAACGCAGTCATGTCGGCAGGTATTTCGGAATCAAAAAACATTTCCTCGCCTGTAGTCGGATGAACAAAACCCAGCGTCTTGGCATGGAGTGCCTGCCGCGGGCAAATGGCGAAACAGTTATCGACAAACTGTTTATATTTAGAAGAGGTTGTTCCTTTCAGGATCTCGTTTCCGCCATAACGTTCGTCGTTGAATAGCGTATGCCCGATATATTTCATGTGGACACGTATCTGATGCGTACGTCCGGTTTCGAGACGGCATTTCACCAGCGTGACGTAGCCTAGACGTTCCAAAACAGAATAGTGGGTGACCGCCGTCTTTCCCTGGTCGCCTTCTGGGAAAACCGTCATCTGCATACGGTCACGCGGGTTACGGCCTATATTGCCTTCTATCCGTCCTTCGTCTTCACGCACGATCCCCCACACCAAGGCCCGATATTCCCGCTTGGTTGTCTTATGGAAGAATTGCATACTGAGGTGTGCTTTCGCTTCCGGCTTTTTGGCGACAACCAGCAGGCCGGATGTATCTTTATCGATACGATGGACGAGTCCCAGGGCAGGATCATTGGGATCGTAGGTAGGATCGTCTTTCAAATACCAAGCAAGGGCATTCACCAGCGTTCCGGTATAGTTTCCGTGTCCGGGATGTACGACCAACCCTGCCGGTTTGTCGACCACCAGCAGATCGTCATCTTCGTACACGATCTTTATAGGGATATTTTCAGGGAGAATCTCGAAAGTCCGCGGAGGTCGTGTCATCATAATTGTCACAACATCCTCCGGTTTCACCCGGTAATTGCTTTTCACCGGTTTGCCGTTTGCCATGATACAACCGGCATCGGCAGCCGACTGTATCCTGTTACGCGTAGCACCGAACATCCGGTCTACCAGGAATTTATCCACACGCAACAACGACTGCCCGCGATCGGCCACGAAGCGGAAGTGTTCATACAGTTGAGGAGCCTTATCTTCACCCTCTTCCGGTTGTAACAGGTCGTCTACCTGTTCATCATCCATTTCGTCTAAAAACTCATCCATAGTTAAAACCAGTTTTCTTCTTCACTATCCAACGATTCGACCGGCACGCTGTCATCCGGTAGTCCGAGCGAGTCGGCCGGCATCTCAGCATCCCCACTACTGACCTTCAACACCAACGGAGCGGTAAGCGGTACATGCTCGCCTTTCTGCAAAACACGCCCGTGCAGCTCGACACCAAGAGCTAAGTCTTTAAAATCACCGGGGACATATTCGATCTCGATCTTTTCAAACCCGCGGGCACGAAGAATGGCGTAAGCCTGCCGGAACGAAAGGTCTTCCACTTCCGGGATTGTCGCCATCTGCGAAGTGAGCGCATTCACGGTGACGAACACGATACGTCCTTCCTTCACCTTCGAACCGGCCATCGGGACCAGCTCGACAATCGCACCGGGCTTCACGTCTTTTGAAAAGACGGAATCGATCACGTTATAGCGTAGATTACTATTCTTGAAAAATTCGGCGGCCTCTTCCATTCCCAATCCTTTAACATCCGGCACTACCACAGCCTCATTATGCCGGGTGTACGAGTCGAGCCACTTCAATGTTCCGAACACCAGAGCACATGCCACGACCACAGCCAGCAACAGATTTAAGACGTACGGATTTTTTATCAGTTTAACCAAAAAGTCTTTCATTTCTATCTTGTATTTGTCGGCGGATCAAAAGTAGAAAACAAAGCCGTTAAAACAAAGAAAGTAAAGGCTTTTTAGTAAAAACCTCTACTTTCTTTATGAAAAATCTTCAAACGGAAAGAATTATCCGTTGTATTCGTCAGAAACTGTTAATTTAGCTCTTCCTTTAGCACGACGAGAAGCTAATACTCTGCGGCCATTAGCTGTAGCCATTCTTGAACGGAAGCCGTGCTTGTTCTTTCTTTTCCGGTTGGAAGGTTGAAATGTTCTTTTCATCTTTCTGTATATTATTTATTATTATCTTATTCTCATACCAATTTGGGCTGCAAAGATAGAGGCTTTTTTTTAATAAACAAAGAGTTGCAAGAAAAACTTTATCTATACAGAGTCTCTTTTAATCACAAATAGAATATTCAATCAAAGTCGCCCTTGTCTATTATCTTTTTTACTTCTTCCCGCATTTCCCGGATTGCGGTCGTTTCCACCTTCGGCTTTTTGGCCAGCACGACACTGGCGGCAGCCCGCAATTTAT
>NZ_JAHPXO010000024.1:0-83205 GCF_019041495.1 Parabacteroides sp. MSK.9.14 | reverse complement strand
TTGATATTCAATTGATAAAAGGAAATTAGTGATAGTATGACAGTTGTTTTTCAAAATAATCCTATAATGCAATAAAGCAGGCCGATGAGGGCTATGCAAAATTTATTTCAGAGAAATTTAAACAGGCTCTTATTAGTCGTAACTCTACTTTATAAAAATTCATATTATGAAAGCAAAGATTATTTTCTTAGGACTAATTACTTTATATTGTAGCTGCCAAGAAGCAATAAGAAAAGGACGACCTTTTCCTGAAGTAAATACAGATAGTGTAACGGTTATTCCAACCGATGAGGAACACGCGGAAGTAATAAAAGTATCGGATAATGTAAAAAGTAAAGTCTTATCTTCCGAACTAATAGAGGACTTCTATTACATTCCATTGGAAACGACTGATGAATCATTATTTGCATATTGCAATAACTTGGAGTTTTATGAGGATAAGATTTATTTGTTTGATAGGTTGGGTGCGGAAAAATTGTTTATATTCGACAAATATGGCAAGTTCTTGAATTATGTAGGAGATAAGGGCGGTGCTTCCTACGAATTTTATGCTCCTAAAGCATTTGCCGTTAATAGGACTAATAAGCAATTTGTCATCTATGACAATCAAAAACGTAAATGGATGGTATTTACGGATAAGGGAGATTTTATTACTTCGTATGATGTTAACTTTAGAATGAAAAGTTGTTTTCAGATATTTCCAAATGGAGAATATGTCTCCTTTACTGATGCAGGCGACCGAAATTATCACTTAGGGAAATACGCTGATTATAAAGTTCTCTATACGGACACATTAGGCAGACTATTGAAAGCAGCTTACACCTTCCCCGAAAAAGTTTATACTACGATTGTTTATGATCCGTTAATTTGGGCAAATGATGAATTGTTGTATTTCTCGTTGTATAGGGATAAAGTATATACACTGAAAGATTCTATTTTTGAGATGAGATATAAATTCGATTATAGCGATTTCAGTCCGTTTAAAGAAAAAGACTTGGAGGCTTTCGAAAACTATGAGGACTTTTATCGGTATTGTTCTTCTCATACTTATTTATCCGGTTTTGCTGAAAACAGCACGCACCTATTTCTTAAAACTTCAAGTGAAGATGGGAAAGATTTTGTATCTTTTTACGACAAACGAAGTAAAAAAATGATCAGCTGGTATTACATTTATTACGATATGGATTTTGCCTTAGAATTTATGAATAATATATTCAGCTATAAAGACTATTTTGTGGCTTTAGTGGAACCGGAAACATTGAAAGGTTTAAAGAAGCATATAGAAACTACAACGCATTATCCGATGAAAGAGGAAAACCGGATAATGATAGAGAGCTTGAAAGAAGATGATAATATGGTGTTGGTATTCTTTAAAGTAAAGACGTTATGAAGAAAGTAAGTATAGCTAATATTATCATATCCATCATAATTGTCATTATAGCTGGTGTTTTATTTTACAATAATCGATACAATATAAGCAACGACATGGATAATACAGAGATGTATGTGATGTTAAGAAATATGGAAGTTAATGCCAATACACAATGGCAAGAATTTCCAGACAATAAAAAATTACAGAATGATAGTCTATCCTTGTTTATAAGGAATTTAAAGACTCCTACTTTAATGCTTCGAATCAAGGAGACGAGTTGCCAATCATGTATATTCAATGAGTTGGATCGAGTTAGGGATTTAATAGAAAATGGTGTAAACTGTATTATCTTGACAACGTATAATAATCCTTCCATAGCAAGAAAAATTCTATGCACAAAAGGATGCAAAGACGTTACATTTTTTAATATATCCTATGATTGCATGTATGAATGGTATGTGGAACAATTAGAAGTTCCTTATTATTTTGTTTTACATCCGAATAAAAAGGCATCTGACTTTTTCTTACCGGAAAAGTCGAAACCTGATATAACGGATTCCTATATCAAAAGTATTGCTCGAATATGTTCGGTGAATGGAGTCTCAATTAACAATAAATACAAATAACATGAAAAGAACAAACTTACTACTCCTATCCCTTTGTGCGTTAGGATTGATATTTACCAGATGTGATTTCAACTGGAATTTTTCACGAAAATACACAATTGCCATAAAACAACCGGATCAAGCATATATTCAATCTGCTGAATTGGATTCTATCTGGAAATCAAGTTATGAATATGCCGTTTTAATTCCTGAAGATACTACTATAAGTACTTATTTTCATTTGATAGAAGCCTTGAACAGCAATCAGCCATATAATTGCACCAATACTCTTATTATTTGCCATACAAAGGATACGGCAAGCATGAAAGAGCTGGCTCCGGGCTATGCTTTATATATATCCGATTTCATAGCTAAAGAGGGTATGTGCAATAAATCTTGTTATTTTAACATACATAAAGATATAAATAAATATCAGATAGAAAAAATAAAATGCGAATTCTAAAAGGAACTATTCTACTGGTTTTCGTCTGTGTATTTATCCGTATCGCGGTTGGCAAGCCGTGTGTGGTTCCATCCGGTAGTATGGAACCCACTTTGCTTTGCGGAGATCGTTTATGGATAAATAAGTTGGCATACGGAGGACGACTCCCGAAACGTTGGGCAGATATTCCGTTGCTCAATGTATTCACATGGATTCGACCGCTCCGTATAGCAGATGAACAGAACCATTGGAAGTATTTCCGCTTGCCGGGTTTTACCCAGCCACAGTTGGGAGATATTGTGGTGTTCAACAGCCCTATGGATGAGCGCGTATGGCTGGTAAAACGTATCACCCATATTATACCACAAGGCGATACTTTAGCCATTAATAAAGAAACACTAAATTCTTATCGCTCTTTAATTATTCGGGAAGGAAGTTCTATTGCGAAATATCGGAATCGTATCTTCATCAATGGCAAATGCGATTCGCTTTATATTACAAAGCATACGTTCTACTTTATGGAAGGTGATAATCGGGATAATTCGCACGATAGCCGTTACTTCGGTTATATTTCGGAAGATGCAATCGTCGGAAAGTTCGATAGAGTGCTGTATTCCTTTGATTCGGATAAATGCGGTTGGAAATCGATTCGTTGGAAGAGGATATTTGAGAAGTTATAAACGAATATGTGAGTCTTCATTGGCATAAACATTCGAAATAGGCTATGTAAATAGAGGCTACCGATTGCTATGTGCCGGATACGGCGGAGCTATTAGCTGTTTTACGGCAATCGGGGTTTGAATTTGACCAGGCGATTCATTACCGGAAGCGGAATTTTCTACATGTATCACTAAAGAAAACCGGTACGAACCGGATGCAGGTACTTTTGCGTCTTTTGGTTCTGGTATTCTTGTTATCGGGGTGTGGGGGAAACCGGAAAAGCCAGAGGCGGGAGGTGGCAACTTCTATGGATTCTGTCCGATTTTCTTCATGTGAGACGAATTTGAGGAAAAGGGATATTCATTTGACCGATACGGCAGTGTGGAATTTGCACCGGGTTGTTTATTTCGTTCCGGACAGTACCGGTAGGCAATACCCGAAAACTGTCACCTCTTTGCAGATGGATTACCGGAGGGCACTGGCCGACACCGGGAAAGTGATGGTGCGAAAACAAGATGAATATGCCGGACAGCAGGTAAAAGTTGCCGAAATCCGGATGGAATCCAGCCGGAAAGCTCGTTCGCCAGTATACTTTATCTATGGAGGAATACTGTTGTTTGTCGTGGTCCTCTTTTTGTATAAAAGGTTGCGGAGCAGAAACTTTTTTCCTAAAAGTTCTGTTTAACAAAAAAAGAATGCTAAATTTGCATCCTGATTAATTTTTAGGAATTTATAGTGAACAGATTATGATAAAGATTACATTTCCGGATAATTCCGTAAAAGAATATGCCGAAGGAACGACTGCCATGCAGATTGCGGAAAGCATCAGTTCCCGTCTGGCACAGGAAGTTCTGGCTGCGAGCGTGAATGGTGAGATTTGGGACTTGACCCGTCCGATCAACCAGGATGCCGCCATCAAACTTTTCAAGTGGGAAGACGAGGAAGGTAAGCATGCATTCTGGCACTCCAGCGCTCACCTGATGGCTGAAGCTTTGCAGGAGTTATATCCCGGCATCAAGTTTGGTATCGGACCGGCTATTGAAAACGGGTTCTACTATGATGTGGATCCGGGTGAAGCAACAATCAAAGAAGGTGATTTCCCTGCTATCGAAGCAAAAATGCTCGAACTGGTAGCGAAGAAAGAGGAAATCAAACGTCAGGACATTTCGAAGGCAGATGCCCTGAAAATGTTCGGTGACAGAGGCGAAGAATATAAAACAGAACTTATCAGCGAATTGGAAGACGGTAAGATCACAACCTATACGCAGGGGGCGTTTACCGACCTGTGCCGTGGTCCGCACTTGCCGAACACTTCTTATCTGAAGGCTGTTAAAATAATGAGTGTTGCCGGTGCTTACTGGCGTGGTGACGAAAAGCGTAAACAGTTGGTTCGTCTGTATGGTATCACTTTCCCGAAGAAAAAGATGCTGGACGAATATCTGGCATTGATGGAAGAAGCCAAGAAACGTGACCATCGTAAGATTGGCAAAGAACTGGAGCTGTTTACGTTCTCTACGGCAGTGGGAGCAGGGCTTCCGTTGTGGTTGCCGCGTGGCACGCAGTTGCGCCTGAAACTGGAAGACTTCCTGAAACGTATCCAGAAGAAATATGGTTACCAGCAGGTAATGACTCCGCATATCGGTGGCAAGCAGTTGTATGTGACTTCCGGCCACTACGCTAAATACGGTAAGGATTCGTTCCAGCCGATCCATACTCCGCAGGAGGGTGAAGAGTTCTTGTTGAAGCCGATGAACTGCCCTCATCACTGTGAAATATTCAAATCGTTCCCGCGTTCATACAAGGACCTACCTCTGCGTTTCGCGGAGTTCGGGACTGTGTATCGTTATGAACAAAGCGGCGAGCTGCACGGTTTGACAAGAGTACGTGGTTTTACGCAGGATGATGCCCACCTGTTCTGTCGTCCCGATCAGCTGAAAGACGAGTTTTTGAAGGTGATGGATATTATCTTTATTATCTTTAAGGCTTTGGATTTTGAAAACTTTGAAGCACAGATTTCTCTGCGCGACAAGGTAAACCGGGATAAATATATCGGTTCGGAAGAAAACTGGGAGAAAGCCGAAAGCGCTATCATCGAAGCTTGTCAGGAAAAAGGCTTGAAAGCCAAGATTGAATATGGCGAAGCTGCTTTCTACGGTCCTAAACTGGACTTTATGGTGAAAGATGCCATCGGTCGCCGTTGGCAGTTAGGTACGATCCAGGTTGACTATAACCTTCCGGAACGCTTCGAACTGGAATATACGGGTGAGGACAATAAGAAACACCGTCCTGTTATGATCCACCGTGCACCGTTCGGCTCTATGGAACGTTTCGTTGCCGTGCTGATCGAACATACGGGTGGTAAGTTCCCGCTGTGGCTGACTCCGGACCAGGTGGCGATCTTGCCGATCAGCGAGAAGTTCAACGATTATGCTTATGAGGTAAAACGTCAGCTCGAAGCCGAAGATCTGAGCGTTCTGGTTGATGACCGTAATGAGAAAATCGGTCGTAAGATCCGTGATACAGAATTGAAACGTATCCCTTATATGCTCATTGTTGGAGAGAAAGAAGCAGAAAATAATGAAGTTTCTGTAAGAAAACAGGGCGAAGGTGATAAAGGTTCGATGAAAATTACTACCTTTGCAGCGCTTTTGAAAGGTGAGGTAGAGGATCAGATGAATCACTGGAAGAAAGATAATAATTAATTAACTAATAACGAGGAGAATAAATCTTTTTGAATGAAGAATGACAGTCTGAAAGAACAGTATAGAATCAACGAACGTATTCGTGTTCGTGAAGTTCGTTTAGTAGGTGATAACGTAGAACAGGGAGTTTATCCTACTTCTCAGGCATTAAAGATGGCTGAAGATCAAGGGCTCGATCTGGTTGAAATTTCACCGAATGCTGCGCCCCCCGTTTGTAGAATTACTGATTATCAGAAATTCCTTTATCAACAGAAGAAGCGCCAGAAGGAACAGAAGGCGAAATCTGTGAAAGTGATCGTGAAGGAGATCCGTTTCGGGCCTCAGACAGATGATCATGATTACAACTTCAAGTTGAAACATGCCAAGGGATTTTTGGAAGAAGGAGCAAAAGTAAAAGCATATGTGTTCTTTAAAGGACGTTCCATTCTTTTCAAAGAGCAAGGAGAGGTATTGTTGCTTCGTTTTGCCAATGACTTGGAGGAATACGGAAAGGTAGAACAATTGCCGGTACTGGAAGGTAAACGTATGATCATCATGCTGACACCGAAGAAAGCCGGAGCTGCCGCCGCTTCCAAACCTGCCGTTTCAAAACCGGTAGTGAAGAAGGTGGTCGTGACTCCCAAGCCCAAGACTGAAGAGTCTGAATGATAAGGAAAGAAACCACCCGCTAAAGGGTGTAAAGTTTAATAATTAAAATATATTGGAAAATGCCTAAGATGAAGACTAATTCCGGTGCCAAAAAAAGATTCGCTCTTACCGGAACAGGTAAAATCAAAAGAAAACACGCTTTTAAAAGTCACATTCTGACAAAGAAGACTACAAAGCAGAAGAGAAATCTTACTCACACAGGTTTGGTTGCCAGTGTGGACGTAAGCAACGTTAAGCAGTTGCTTGGTTTGAAGTAATCTTTTTTAATTAAGCGAGTTTTACAAGATTTTTATTAACCGAATGTATTTAGCAAATAAGATCATCCGATAGTGATGACGCTAACATTCAAAACAGATTAGTATTATGCCTAGATCAGTAAATCATGTTGCTTCAAGAGCAAAAAGAAAACGGATTTTAAAACTTACCCGTGGTTACTATGGTGCACGTAAGAACGTGTGGACCGTTGCTAAAAATACCTGGGAAAAAGGTTTGACTTATGCATTCCGTGACCGTCGTAACAAGAAACGTAACTTCCGCGCATTGTGGATTCAGCGTATCAATGCTGCCGCACGTCTGGAAGGAATGTCTTACTCTCGTCTGATGGGAGCTTTGCATGCAGCAGGTATCGAAATCAACCGTAAAGTTCTTGCCGACTTGGCTATGAACCATCCGGAAGCTTTCAAAGCAATCGTTGCTAAAGTGAAGTAATTGACATTATAGAGCAATTGGAAAAAGAGTTCCATTCAGGAGCTCTTTTTTTTATGTCAAAAGTTTGGTGGTTTCATTCCTATTGCATATCTTTGTGATAAGAAAAATGAGTTAGCCGCACATGTTCGATTGGGAAACTCATCAGTTTATTTTAATTCCGAGACACAGCTCTTGTCGTCAATGGCGGGCCGCACCCTTCGGGGCATGCTTAGCACGGCGGATTACAAAGATGGCAAAGCACTCAAATCCTGTCATACGGAGTTTGTTCATATCTACGGTGCGGCTTTCTTTACATAGGAGGATATGTCAGAACAGGCATATCCTCTTTTTTTTGTGCCCCGTCAAGCATAGTTTTAGACGGTGTAACGCTATGGGTTAGGGGAGCTAAAGCATCGCTTTTTGTTTGAAATAGGAGCTTGTCCGTTTTTTCTTCGTATATTTACCCTCCAAGAATTAAACACACTAAACTAAATATTTATGTTACTGCCAAAACAGTCTCGCAATTATGTAACCGGGCTGGCTGCCGCTTGCTCGTTGCTATTGATTGCCTGCTCTCCGGAGGAAGTCCGGCAGGTCAATCTTATTCCCAAACCGGAACAGATGACAATGACCGGAGGAACTTTCACGGTCGATAGTCTCGCGTTATTTGGCGGGCAATCTTCCCGGAATATCAAAACAGTGATCGATGAAGCCTGGTCCGGTAACCCGGAAGGTTATCAGTTGGATGTGACGCCGGGAGGAATCGACCTGCGTGCCGGTTCGCCGGACGGTCTGTTCTATGGGATGCAGACGTTACGCCAACTCTATGCTGGAGGAGAGGTCCCATGTGTTTCGATCCGGGATAATCCTCGTTTTGGGTATCGGGGATTGCATCTGGATGTATCCCGTCATTTCTTCTCCAAAGAGGAAGTGATGAAATTGCTGGATGTGATGTCTTTTTACAAGTTGAACACCTTGCATATGCATCTGACGGATGCCGGAGGATGGCGTATCGAGATAGACAAATATCCGAAACTTACTTCTGAAACGGCCTTCCGCACCGAATCTGATTGGCGGAAGTGGTGGGACGGCCGCGACCGTAAGTATCTGCCGGAAGGGACGCCGGGTGCTTACGGCGGTTACTATACGAAGGAGGACATCCGGGAGATCGTGAAACATGCGGCTTCCAAACATATAAACATAATACCGGAGATCGAATTTCCGGGGCATTCGGAAGAGGTCCTGATGGCCTATCCTGAACTGAGCTGTTCGGGAAAGCCTTACCAGAACGGCGATTTTTGTATCGGTAACGAGCAGTCGTTTACATTCATGGAAGACGTATTGGCGGAGGTGATCGATCTTTTCCCGTCCGAATATATCCATGTCGGTGGCGATGAAGCCGGGAAGTCCGCCTGGAAGAAATGTCCGAAATGCCAGGCTTTGATGAAGGAAAAAGGAATGAAGAACGTGGACGAGCTTCAGAGTTACATGATTCACAGGGCTGAGGAGTTTCTGAATTCGAAAGATCGCAAGCTGATCGGTTGGGATGAGATTCTGGAAGGCGGCCTGGCTCCGGAGGCGACCGTCATGTCATGGCGGGGAGAAGACGGTGGAATCAAATCGGCCCGGATGGGGCATGATGTGGTGATGACGCCGGGTAATTATATGTATTTGGATTTCTATCAGGCCGATCCTAAGACACAACCGTATGCCATCGGTGGCTATACGCCGATAAAGAAAGTGTATAGCTATAATCCCGTCCCGGCAGATTCGTTGA
Organism: Parabacteroides sp. MSK.9.14; assembly: GCF_019041495.1. NCBI lineage: Bacteria > Pseudomonadati > Bacteroidota > Bacteroidia > Bacteroidales > Tannerellaceae > Parabacteroides > Parabacteroides sp. MSK.9.14. The sequence goes on along the minus strand of NZ_JAHPXO010000024.1, from coordinate 74,312 downwards.
CGGCGGAGGAATGCCGGCATATTTTGGGTGTGCAGGCCAATACCTGGACCGAGTATATCCAGACACCCGAACATCTGGAATATATGATGTTCCCGCGTGCCCTTGCCGTAGCCGAGATAGGATGGACGCCGCAGGAATTACGGACATGGGAAGATTTCAAACCTCGCATGAATGCTCATATCTCCAAATTGCAGGGAATGGGGATCCGTACTTTTACCCTTTCGGACGAACTGGAGGTGACCATGCAGGTCGATACCGCAGGCAGAAAGATAGAAGTTATACTGGATGCCGAGAAATATCCGGCGGAAGTCCGCTACACGACGGATGGTTCGACTCCGGTTGCATCTTCCGCTTTATATGCCGGACCGATTATCGTGAGAGATTCAGCTTATATCAAAGCTGCTATTTTCCGGGACGGAGTTCTTCAGGGAACGCCGACGGAAAAGAAAGTGGATTATCATCGGGCCATCAATAAGCCTATACATTATAATAGTAAGCTCTACGAAGGCTATATGGCTGGAGGAACGAACGCCTTGTTGGACGGCTATCGGGGCGGTCTGACTTATCTGGACGGACGTTGGCAAGGTTATTTGGATGATCTGGACTGTGTGATCGATATGGAAGAGGAAACGGACATCCATAAAGTGTCCATTCGTTTCATGCAATTGATCGGTCCGGGGGTGTTCCAGCCCGGACAAGTGGAGTTGTTGACTTCGGAAGATGGTGAAAACTTTATTTCCCGCGGGATTGTTCCGACAACGGTTCCGGCTGATGATCCGGACCTCCTGTTCCAAGAATATACGTTCGACGGTAACTGGAAAGCCCGTTATGTCCGTTTGAAAGCGCCGAGGGCGAATCCCGGTTTTATTTTTGCGGATGAGATAGTTGTTTGGTGAATTAAAAATTAAGAATTAAGAATTAAAAAATAAGAGTTGGTGTTATGAAGATGGTGTTGTTTTCTTTTCTATTGGGTTGCTGTTCTTTGCTGGTTTCTGCGCAACAGCCGGTAGATTATGTGAATCCGTTTATCGGGACAAGCAACTACGGGACGACCAATCCCGGTGCGATTTGCCCCCAGGGAATGATGAGTGTCACCCCCTTCAATGTGATGGGGTCGAAAAGTAATAAGTTTGATAAGGACAGCCAATGGTGGTCCACGCCTTATTCGGCGGATAATAATTTCTTCACCGGTTATGCGCACGTCAATCTGAGCGGTGTCGGTTGTCCGGAGATGGGAAGCCTGTTGTTGATGCCTACCTCCGGGGAACTGAATGTGGATTATCACGCATACGGCAGCGAATACAAGAACGAGGTAGCCCATCCAGGCTATTACAGTAATATCCTGACGAAATATAACATCAAGACGGAAGCTACCGCCTCCATGCGTACCGGCCTGACACGTTTTACTTTCCCGAAAGGGCAGGGGAATATCCTCTTGAATTTGGGTGAGGGGCTGACGAATGAAACCGGTGCGACCGTTCGTATGGTGAGCGATACGGAGATAGAAGGAAGCAAGCTGCTCGGTACGTTCTGCTATAACCCGCAGGCTGTTTTCCCGATCTATTTCGTGATGAAGCTCAGCAAAGCCCCCAAGCAGGCCGGTTACTGGAAGAAACAACGCGAGATGAAGGGAGTGGAGGCCGAATGGGATGCCTATTCCGGCAAATATAAATTGTACACGAAGTACGACCGTGAGATGAGCGGTGACGACATCGGTGTCTGGTTCAAGTATGATACCGAAGAAGACGAAGTGATCGAAGTAAAGATGGGTGTCTCGTTTGTCAGCATCGAGAATGCCCGCCTGAATATGAACACCGAACAGCCGGATTTCAATTTCGACAAAGTGCGTGCGGCAGCCGGCAAGATGTGGAACGACGATCTGTCGCGTGTGATGGTGGAAGGCGGGACGAACGACGATAAGACGATTTTCTATACCGCCATGTACCACCTGCTGATCCATCCGAACATCATCCAGGACGTGAATGGCGAATATCCGATGATGGAAAGCCTGAAAGTCGGCCATACTACCGGAAACCGCTATACGGTCTTATCGCTCTGGGACACCTACCGCAATGTCAGCACATTGATGACATTGCTCTATCCCGAAAAACAGCTCGACATCATCCGCACCATGATCGACATGTACAAGGAAAGCGGCTGGCTTCCGAAGTGGGAACTGTACGGACGCGAGACACTGACGATGGAAGGCGATCCGTCTATCCCTTATATCGTGGATGCTTATATGCGCGGTTTGCGCGATTACGATATCGAGACTGCCTACGAAGGGATGCGCAAGGGTGCTACTACTCCCGGAGAGTTCAACCTGCTCCGCCCGGACAATAACGACTATATGAGCAAAGGCTACGTCCCCTTGCGCGAACAGTATGATAATTCGGTTTCGCATGCCTTGGAATATTATATTGCCGACTGGAATCTCTCGTTGTTGGCAGATGCGTTGGGAAAGAAGGAAGACGCCAAGCTGTTCCGTGAGCGGGCTATGGGCTATAAGCATTACTATTGCAAGGAGTTCGGTACGCTTCGTCCCATCCTGCCCGACGGCACGTTCTATTCCCCTTTCGATCCGAAACAGGGGGAGAACTTCGAGCCGAGCCCCGGTTTCCATGAAGGAAACGCCTGGAACTACACGTTCTATGTCCCCCATGACATCAAAGGCCTTGCCAAACTGATGGGCGGTCAGAAGAAGTTTGTCGATAAGTTGCAGATGGTCTTCGACAAAGGGTACTACGATATGGCAAACGAGCCGGATATCGCCTATCCGTACCTCTTCAGCTATTTCAAGGGAGAAGCCTGGCGTACGCAGAAGCTGGTTCGCGAACTGTTGGGCAAATATTATCATAATGCTCCGAACGGACTTCCGGGTAACGACGATACGGGTACGATGTCTACCTGGGCGATCTTCTCGATGATGGGATTCTATCCGGCCTGTCCCGGTGACCTGGATTATGTTGTGACTTCTCCGACCTTCAACAAGGTGACGATCCGGCTGGACGAGAAGTTCTACCCGAAAGGCGAATTGGTGATCGAGTCCGCCCGCAAAACCCCGGAAGATATTTATATCAAAGAGGTGACAGCCGGCGGAAAGAAGCTGAAAGGGTATACGATTTCGCAAGACGAACTGGTGAATGCCGGGACATTGCGCTTTACGCTGGAAAACAAGCATTGATTTCCCCTCTCAATTTTATTTGAAATGGCATTTAAACGTTGAAAAACGGTTTCAAATTTTCTTGAAGCCGTTTTTCACTATTGAATCTCCGTTTCAATATTTCTTGAAGTGCCTTTTTAATGGTGAAAAACCGTTTCAAGAAAAATGGAGATGGGTTTCACCATTGAAAAATGGCTTCAAGAAAATTAGAAACGACTTTTCAACGTTTAAATGCCATTTCAAATATTCTTGAGACCTATAAATTATTATCTTTGCACACGTAAAAAAGAAAAACAGTTTAATCCATATTATATACAGTTTAATCCATATTATATAATGTATAGAACAAGAACATGTGGCGACCTGCGCCTCGCCGATGAAGGCTTGGTGATTACGCTGGCCGGCTGGGTACAGAAAACCCGTAAGATGGGTGGCATGACGTTCGTGGATATCCGCGACCGTTACGGTATTACGCAATTGGTGTTTAACCAGGAAGTGGATGCCGCTCTTTGTGAGAAAGCAAATAAGCTGGGACGCGAATATGTTATCCAGGTGACGGGAACCGTTCGCGAACGTTCCAGCAAAAATCCGAATATCCCTACCGGTGAGATCGAAATCATCGTTTCGGAACTGAATGTCCTGAATGCTGCCGTGACTCCTCCTTTCACGATTGAAGACGATACGGACGGGGGGGACGACCTGCGTATGAAATACCGTTATCTGGATTTGCGCCGCAACGCCGTCCGCAAGAACCTGGAACTGCGTCATCGTATGGCTTTCGAGGTGCGTAACTATCTGGATAAGCAAGGATTCCTGGAAGTCGAAACTCCGGTGCTGGTAAACTCGACGCCTGAGGGGGCGCGTGACTTTGTCGTGCCTTCCCGTATGAATCCCGGACAGTTCTACGCTTTGCCTCAGTCTCCGCAGACGTTGAAGCAGTTGTTGATGGTTTCCGGTTTCGACCGTTATTTCCAGATCGTGAAATGTTTCCGTGACGAAGACCTGCGTGCGGACCGCCAGCCCGAATTTACACAGATCGACTGCGAAATGAGCTTTGTGGAACAGGAAGACGTGCTGAACATTTTCGAAGGAATGGCCAAGCATCTGTTCAAGGTGATCCGGGGCATCGATATAAAAGAAGCTTTCCCGCGTATCAGTTGGCACGATGCCATGAAATATTACGGAAGCGACAAGCCGGACCTGCGTTTCGATATGAAGTTCGTCGAACTGATGGACATCATGAAGGGACACGGCTTCTCCGTATTCGATAATGCTGCTTATGTCGGCGGTATCTGTGCGGAAGGGGCGGCTTCTTATACGCGCAAGCAGCTGGATGCGCTGACTGAGTTTGTGAAACGTCCGCAGATCGGTGCAAAGGGCATGGTATATGCCCGTGTGGAGGCAGACGGCAATGTGAAGTCGAGTGTGGATAAATTCTATACCCAGGAAGTATTGCAGCAGATGAAAGAGGCCTTTGGTGCAAAACCGGGCGACTTGATTCTGATCCTTTCCGGCGACGATGCGATGAAGACGCGCAAACAACTTTGCGAATTGCGTCTGGAAGTGGCCGGTCAGTTGGGCTTGCGTGACAAGAACAAGTTCGCCTGCCTGTGGGTGATCGACTTCCCGCTGTTCGAGTGGAGCGAAGAAGACCAGCGCTTCTATGCAATGCACCATCCGTTTACTTCTCCCAAACCCGAAGATATTCCTTTGCTGGACAGCGATACGGGAGCCGTCCGTGCGAATGCATACGACATGGTGATCAATGGTGTCGAAGTGGGTGGCGGTTCCATCCGTATCCACGACAGCAAGTTGCAGGATAAGATGTTCCAGTTGCTGGGCTTCACCGAAGAAAAGGCACAGGAGCGTTTCGGCTTCCTGATGAATGCCTTCAAATATGGTGCGCCTCCTCACGGTGGTCTGGCTTACGGTCTGGACCGTTGGGTCTCTTTGTTTGCCGGCCTCGATTCTATCCGTGACTGTATCGCGTTCCCGAAAAACAACTCCGGTCGCGATGTCATGCTGGATGCGCCCGGACAACTGGATGATTCGCAGTTGGAAGAATTATGCCTGAAAGTAGATATTAAGGAGTAATATACCGATAGGTCGATTTGCCGGTATGCTGGTGAATGGTTCACTGGCCTATTGGCAAATTGATTTATTTATAAATTATTGATTATGTTAAGGGTTAAGGATATACTGAAAGAAATCGAACAATACGCTCCGTTGCCATTGCAGGAGAGCTTTGACAATGCAGGTGTGCAGGTAGGCGATGTGAATCAGCCGGCTACCGGTGCGCTTCTTTGCCTCGACGTCACCGAAGAGGTGGTGGACGAGGCGATAGAGATGGGGTGTAATCTGATTGTCTCTCATCATCCTTTGGCCTTTAAAGCCTTCAAATCCCTGACCGGTTCGACCTATATCGAGCGGTGCATGATGAAGGCCTGCAAGTATGACTTGGTGATCTATGCCGCCCATACCAATCTCGATAATGCGGCGGGAGGCGTGAACTTCCGTCTGGCGGAACTGATCGGGCTGGAAAATGTCCGTGTCCTGAGCCCCCAGAAAGGAGCTTTGCTGAAGCTGGTCACTTTCGTGCCGGAGGCCTATGCCGATTTGGTGAGGACGACCTTGTTCAATGCGGGAGCCGGAGCGATAGGCGACTATGATTCTTGTAGCTTCAGCCTGCCGGGGAGCGGGACTTTCCGTGCCGGCGAAGGGACGAACCCGTTCTGTGGCGAAATAGGCGAGTTGCATGTGGAGTCGGAAATCCGTATCGAAACGATATTGCCCGCTTTCCGTAAGTCGACGGTGACGCGTGCGTTGCTTTCCGTCCATCCTTATGAAGAACCGGTATTCGATTTCTATCCTTTGGATAATGCCTGGAACCAGGTCGGTTCGGGGGTAGTGGGAGAGTTGCCCGAAGAAGAGAGTGAATTGGGCTTCCTGCAACGGATCAAGGAACTGTTCCAGGTGGGGTGCGTGAAGCATTCCGCCCTGACCGGCAAGCCGATACGCGAAGTCGCTTTATGCGGGGGGAGCGGCGCTTTCCTGATCAAAGACGCAATCAGTTACGGTGCGGACGTTTTCATTACGGGGGAGGCTAAATATAATGACTTTTACGATGTGGAAGACCGGATTCTGCTGGCGGTTATTGGTCATTATGAAAGTGAAGTCTGTACAAAAGATATCTTTTATAACATAATATCGAAAAAATTCCCTACCTTTGCGGTACATTTTTCGAATGTTAATTCAAACCCGGTAAAATATTTATAGAATGGCTACAGATAAACAATCAGCTGAAAAAGAGATTACAGTTGAAGAAAAGCTTTCTACGCTGTATCAGCTTCAGACGATGATGACTGAAATTGATAAGATCAAGACACTTCGCGGCGAACTTCCCTTGGAAGTACAGGACTTGGAAGATGAGATCGCTGGTCTGGAAACACGTCTTCAGAACTATCAGTCAGAAATTAAAGATTTTGAGAATGCTGTTGTAGAACAGAAACATAAGATTACGGAGTCAACCGGTCTGATTGAAAAATATAAAGCGCAGTTGGATAACGTGCGTAACAACCGTGAGTTCGACAACTTGTCAAAAGAAATAGAATTTCAGGGACTTGAAATCGAGTTCTCTGAAAAGAAGATTCGTGAATTCGGTGAAGCGATCAACCGTAAGAAGGAAGAGATCGCCGAACTGTCCGAAAGACTGGAAGGCCGTAAGGCTGATTTGGTTCAAAAGCAGGGTGAACTGGAACAGATCATTTCCGAAACCAAGCAGGACGAAGAGAAACTGCGCGAAAAAGCAAAGAAACTGGAAGCGAATATCGAACCGCGCCTCTTGACTGCTTTCAAACGTATCCGCAAGGGGGCACGTAACGGCTTGGCTGTCGTATATGTACAGCGTGGTGCCTGCGGTGGTTGTTTCAACAAGATTCCGCCCCAGAAACAGTTGGATATCAAGTTGCGTAAGAAAGTGATCGTTTGCGAATACTGTGGTCGTATCATGATCGACCCTGAATTGGCAGGCATAGAAGAATAATCGGATGCGCGACGTTGTCCGTGCATATATAGAGAAATATCGGTTGCTTACGGAAAACCGTCCGGTTCTGGTCGGTGTAAGTGGCGGAGCAGATTCAATAGCCCTACTCACCATTTTGGTGGAGTCGGGCTATTCCTGTATTGCGGCGCATTGTAATTTTCATTTGCGGGGAGACGAATCCCTGCGTGATGAACAGTTTGTAAGGGAGTATGCCCGAAAACTGGATGTCCCTTTCCTGATGACGGACTTCGATACCCGAAAATATGCAGCCGACCGGCATCTCTCCATTGAAATGGCTGCCCGCGAGGTGCGCTATGGCTGGTTCGAAGAGCAACGGGCTGCAACCGGGGCGCAGGCTGTCGCTGTGGCTCATCATCGTGACGACAGTGTGGAAACGCTTTTGATGAATCTGGTACGTGGGACCGGCATCAGGGGAATGAGCGGGATTCGTCCGAGGAACGGTTTCGTGGTGCGCCCTTTGCTTGCCGTGAGCCGTGAGGATATCTTGGAGTGGCTTGCCGGACGCGGTTTGACGTATGTGACCGACAGTACCAACCTTTCCGATGCTTATACGCGCAATTTTATCCGCCTGCGTGTCCTTCCGCTTCTGGAGGAAATCAATCCTTCCGTGAAGGATGCGATCGCCCGTACGTCCGAACATCTGTCGGCAGCCGAAGCCGTTTATCTGCATGTGGTGGAAGAGGCGAGGAATGCCGTGGTCGAGCAAGGGGACCGCCTTTCGATTGCCGCCTTGATGCGTTACCCGTCGCCCGATGCTATTTTATACGAGTTACTCAAAACCTATGGCTTTACTCGTCCGGTGGCGGAGGATGTTTATTTGTCCCTGACGAAAGAATCGGGCAAAACCTTTTTCTCTTCTACGCACCGGTTGATAAAAGATCGGGACTATTTATTGTTATCTCCCCTTGTAAAAGAAGAGGTCCGTGAATATACACTGACCGGTGGCGAGAAAGTTTGGTCCGGTCCTGTCGAACTTTCTTTCGAGAAGATTGTTATTAAGGAAGATTTCCATATCCGGAAAGATAAAAATATCGCTTATTTCGATTACGACAAACTGGCTTTTCCGCTTACCCTGCGTACATGGAAAGAAGGAGATTGGTTTATTCCTTTTGGCATGAAAGGGCGGAAGAAATTAAGCGATTATTTCTCGGATCATAAATTCAGCCGTTTAGATAAGGAACGGACGTGGCTTTTATGCAGCGGAGGCGCTGTTATCTGGATTGTAGGAGAACGTTCCGATAATCGTTTTTGCCTGGACAAAACAACTAAAAGTGTGTTAGTTGTGAATTTTTTTCCGACAAAAAGCGAGAGTAACTGAAAATATTATTACATTTGCAAAGATTTACTCCGCAGATGTGTTACTAATGATTCAAATTAGCTCAACAATCCGGTTTTCACATGAAATTATTAATTATCAAATTATAAAAGATACAATGATTGCGTTGTACGCGTGCCGTGTCCGGTCGTGTAAGTACGTCGTTTTTATTATTCACTTCGCATTATGCAAAAATATAACATTCTAGAACTAAATGAAAAACTCCTTCCTGAGTTGCAAAGTATAGCGGAAGAGTTAGGTATTAAAAAAGTAAGTTCCCTTAAGAAAGAGGAACTTGTATACAGAATTCTTGACGAACAGGCCATTTCATACGCCGGCATCCAGGCTGAAAAGGAGAAAGAAAAGGAAGCAAAGAAAGCAGAAAGGCAGACTAAGGCTAAGAAAACAAAAGCTGCGGCTCCGAAAGGCGCAAAAGCTGATGCCAAAACGAAAGTCGCTGCTCCCGCCACACCCGTTGAAGTTTCGGTAGAAGAGGTCGCTCCGGAAGCTCCGGAACAGCCCGAACGTAAAAGACGGACTCGTATTGACAAGAAAGAAAAAGTGGCCGCGGCTGTTGTTCCTGTCCAGAAAAACGAAGAGGCAGCCGTTTCCAAAAGTCCGGTTTCAGCCAATGCTCCTGTATCCGAAACTCTTGTCCAGGTAGCTGATGCTACGGCCGACGTCCCTGCCGAAACGGTAAAACCGGCAGCAAAGAAAGTGGTTAAGAAGACTGACAAGCCTGTAGAGAAACCGTTGCTTCCTCCTGTTGTCGTGGAATCGGATAACGGAGAGCTTCCGGCCGAAATCGCTCCTGAAGTAACGGAAGAACCGGCTGTCGTGGAAACTCCTGCCGCTTCGACTCCGTCAGACGAACCTAAACGTGTGGTATTCCGCCATCCGGACACCAAATCAGTTCTCGATCAACTTTTCCCATTCTCTTCCACACCTGCAAAACCGGAACCGAAAGCGCGTGAAGAACAACCTGCAGCCGCCCAGCAGCAGAACAATCCTCGCCAGAATAACAACAGACAGAACAACCAGAATAATCATAACAACCAGCGCAACAACAATAATAACAATGCTGTGCAGGAAAAACAGTATGAGTTTGACGGTATACTGACAGGTGTCGGTGTGCTGGAAATGATGCCTGACGGATATGGTTTCTTGCGTTCTTCCGATTATAACTACCTGACTTCCCCGGATGATATTTACGTATCGCAGTCGCAGATCAAGCTGTTCGGCCTGAAGACCGGCGACGTGGTGGAGGGGGCTATCCGTCCTCCGAAGGAAGGTGAAAAATATTTCCCGCTTGTCAAAGTGGACAAGATCAACGGCCGTACGCCTGAAGAAGTCCGTGACCGTGTTCCTTTCGATCATCTGACTCCGCTTTTCCCGGACGAAAAATTCATGTTGACGGCCCGCAAGTCTTCGAAAGTATATGATAATATCGCCGTACGTGTAGTAGATCTGTTCTCGCCGATCGGCAAGGGACAGCGTGGTCTGATCGTGGCACAGCCGAAGACCGGTAAGACGATGCTGTTGAAGGATATCGCCAATGCGATCGCAGCCAACCATCCTGAAGTGTATATGATTATCCTGCTGATCGACGAACGTCCTGAAGAGGTGACCGATATGGCCCGTAGCGTAGATGCCGAAGTGATTGCTTCTACTTTCGACGAACCGGCTGAACGCCATGTGAAAATTGCCGAAATCGTATTGAATAAGGCTAAACGTATGGTGGAATGTGGACATGATGTCGTGATCCTGTTAGACTCTATCACACGTCTGGCTCGTGCTTACAATACGGTTCAGCCGGCTTCCGGTAAAGTGCTCTCCGGTGGTGTGGATGCGAACGCATTGCAGAAACCGAAACGTTTCTTCGGGGCTGCCCGTAACATCGAAAACGGCGGCAGCCTGACGATCCTGGCAACGGCATTGACTGAAACCGGTTCGAAGATGGACGATGTGATCTTTGAAGAATTCAAAGGTACGGGTAATATGGAGTTGCAGTTGGATCGCAAGCTGGCAAACAAACGTGTTTATCCGGCTGTCGATATCACAGCGTCCAGCACGCGCCGCGACGACCTGTTGCAGGATGAAAACACCGTGAACCGTATGTGGATCCTGCGTAAGTACCTGGCCGATATGAACTCTATGGAGGCTATGGAATTTGTCAAGAAGCGCATGGAACAGACATTCGATAATATGGAGTTCTTGGCTTCGATGAACGGATAAGTTAGGGGATTCTCGATATTGATAAAAACGCAGATCGGGCTCGGCCTGGTCTGCGTTTTTTATATTGGATTCGAATCTCTGTTTTCTATATTTTGCAACGCTATGCACTTATAATCGTCGGCCGGCATTTGTATAAATGCCGGTCGACATATTTATAAACGTTAGCCTATGCTTCCTTCCTCGGTCTTCCTCTGCGGCGTTGGTTGTTGCCGCTGCCGGAGCGGTTGTCGCTTTTCCCTTTTCCGCCGTCTTTGCGGGGGCGTCCTCTGCCACGACGCATGTTGGAGTATTTTTCGGGCTCGTATAAAGGTGTTTCGCCGAATTTGGGATCGACCGGTATTTTATAGATTTCCTTATCCAGGAATTCTTCGATGCGTTTGAATTGGAATTGTTCTTCGGTTGAAATGAAAGTGATGGCCAGCCCTTCGCCGTTTGTTCCGCGGGCGGTACGGCCGATGCGGTGCACGTAGTCTTCCGGGTCGTGGGGAATGTCGAAATTGATAACCAGCTTGATGTCGTTGATATCGATACCGCGCGAGACGACGTCAGTGGCGACGAGGATGTCTATACGTCCGTTCTTGAACTCTTTCATCACCTCTTCACGCTGTGACTGCTCAAGGTCAGAATGCATGGCTGCGACGTTGAACTTCATCCGTTTGAGAGTGGATGCCAGCTCTTTTACTTTCATTTTCGAGGACGAAAAAATGATGACACGCTGCGGACGGCTCTTTGAGAACAAGTCTTCCAATATGCGCAGTTTCTGCATGTCATAGCAGACATAGGCCGTTTGCATGATTGTTTCGGGTGGACGGGAGATGGCTATCTTGACTTCTTCCGGGTTTTTCAGGATCGTTTGGGCCAGTGTCCGGATCTTGGGAGGCATTGTGGCAGAGAACATGATGGTCTGGCAGGTTGCCGGCAGTAGTTTGTAGACCTGCATGATATCGTCATAAAATCCCATATCGAGCATCCGGTCCGCTTCATCCAGGACGAAGAAGGATACTTGCGACAGATCGACAGTGCCCAGTTTGATATGCGACAACAGACGTCCGGGGGTAGCGATCACGATATCGGCCCCCATTTCCATCCCTCGCTTTTGCTGTTCCCAGGCAATACCGTCCGTGCCTCCGTAGACGGCAACGGCGGAAACCGGGACGAAATAGGTGAAACCTTCGATCTGCTGGTCGATCTGTTGGGCCAATTCGCGTGTGGGAGCCATGATGATGGCATTGATGGCATTGGCCGGATGTAATCCTTTGCTGAGTTCATTGATCACCGGCAACACATAAGCCGCAGTCTTTCCTGTCCCTGTCTGTGCACAGGCAATAATGTCTTTCCCTTCCAAAATGACCGGAATCGTCAGTTCCTGTACTGGAGTTGTCTCCAGAAAATTCATTGCGTCAAGGCCGTCCAATACGGCCTCTTCTAAGTCCAATTCGTCAAATCTCATCTTTCATCATTAAATTCCCGGTAAAGGTAGATAATATTTGGCAATATTTGTTATATAGAACGCAGCTCTTCTTTCAAAAGAGTTATTTTTTCAAGGGAAGATTGATTTTTGTGATATTTTCCGGGGAAGATTGTGATAAAAATAAATATCTTTATACCCAAATTAGCGTTTTAAAGCATTTTGTTTATATGGGCGGCATTTATGGCGGGAAGGACATCCGGCCAATCTCACAAAAGCAAGATTCATTACATGGATTGATCAATACGATTTTGGATAAACTACCGTTAGGCGTTTTTGTAAAAGATGCAGAAGATGGTTTCAGGTATCTGTATTGGAACCGCTTCATGGAAGAAATAACCGGTATCGGTACGGAAGAAGTTGAGGGTCACAATGATTTCGAACTGAGTTTTGATGCGATCATGCCCGCAGAAGAGCGTTTAGGGCTGGATCGTGATGTCATGGAGACGGGTAGGACTATTGAATTTAGCGGGAAGATTTCTGATGCGTATGGCATCCCGAAGGATATCGAAGTCACGAAATTCCCGATTGTCTTGAGCAATGGCAAACCCCTTTTGCTGGCTTTGTGGCGTGACGTCACGGTCCGCAACAAGATGGAGAATACCTTGAGACGTTCGCAGGTACTTACTAAGATGGCCCTGCATTCCAATGATATCCGTCTCTGTTCCATATTCGTGAATCCTGACAGCAAACGGAATTATGATGATTCGGTTGTCCAGGTAAATAACTGGTTGCCGGGTAAAGAAGACGAGCTGGTCGATATTTCATGGCCTCGTTTTGCCGCGCGGGTTCATCCTGACGACAGGGAGAGACACGATGAGGCTTTTCGGAAATTATGTTCGGGAGAGATATCGGAAATGAAAATCGAGTTGCGTGTGAAATACCCGGGAATGGATCATTACCACTGGCGTGAATCGTCGGCAACCGTCTACGAACGGGATGAACGGGGAAGGGTGCTTGTGATCCTGGGATGTACGATCAACATACAGGAACGCAAAGGGCAGGAGCTGAACCTGGAAGAAGCCAAGCACAAGGCGGAGCTTGCCGATAAGATGAAGTCCAAGTATCTGGCGGATATGAGCCATGAGATCCGCACCCCGCTGAATGCGATCACCGGTTTTTCCGAATTGATGGCTTTTGCCGATTCGGATGAGGAGCGTAGGGAATATTATGAGATCATCAAGACCAATAACCTGCTGCTGATGCAACTGATAAACGATATACTCGACCTGTCCAAGATCGAAGCCGACGCTATCAGGATCAGTTATGAACCGGTCGATATAAACGGGCTGATGGATACGATATTCGCCTCTATCAAACTTCGTATGCCCGAAGGAGTGCAGTTGTTCTTGGAAAAAGGTAGCTGCACGTGCTGTTTCGGAGCCGATAGTATCCGTCTGTTGCAATTGATCAATAATCTGGCGAATAATGCGATTAAGAATACCAAGCAGGGAAGTATCACGCTGGGATATACCTGCCTGCCGGATAAATGTCTGAAATTTTATGTGAAGGATACGGGAACCGGCATTGCAAAAGATAAACTGGAGAGCCTTTTCACACGCTTCGTTAAGGTGAACGATTATGTGGAAGGTATCGGTTTGGGGCTTGCCATCTGCCAAGGGCTGGTTACGAAAATGGGTGGTTCCATGCACGTGGAATCCGAATTAGGGGTCGGTTCGACTTTCTCCTTCGTGCTGCCGTCGCATGAGGGATAAAGTGATGCATTATTTATAATATTTCTTGTATATCTTGTCGAATGTACCGTTCTTGCGTATCTGTTCCAGCCAGCTGTTCAGGCTGTCGAGCAGGATAGGGGAATCTTTGCGGACTGCCCAGGATTGGAGTTGCGTGAAACTTATGTCTGTTTTGATATCTATTTCCGGGAGTTGCTTTTGGGAAAGGACAGCCGTCTGCTGGTCGCAAACGGCATAATCGATATCTCCTTTGGCAACCATGATGGCAAGCTGTTCCCCGGAGTATAATTCGTCTTCTATCACGTAGATCGTATCGCCGATCTCATGTCCTAAGTTTTGTAGCCTGAGCTGGGCGGGAGAATCTTTGGGGATATATAGGGTCTTACCGGCCAGATCGAGTTGGTTGCGAATGGGCTTGAGCCCGTTATTGGCCGCTTCCGTCCGTTGTATCAGGACTTGTTTGTCGAGGACGATCGGTTCGGTGAACAGATATTTCTCTTTGATCTCGCTGGTGATCGGGATATTGCGGGCAACGGCATCGCAATTGTTCTCTTCAAGCATATCGAAGCTTTCGGCCAGGCTCATCTCCAAAAATATCTGTATTTCCAGACCTGATAATTGGGCGATAGCCTGGCTCAGTTCATATTGGAAACCTTCTATCGTGTCACCTGCCACATAATACCCCGATTGATTGTATTCGGTCACCAGCCGCAGGATTCCTTCTTCTTTGATCTCCGGATAATCGCGTGGGAAGACTTCAGCCTTCGGCATGGTTTTCAGGCGCCATAACATGATCATGGTTGCTACGGCGATTATCAGCAGCCCGGTGTAGACTCCTATCAGTTTCCTCGATTTCATAAGATCAGTTGTTGAATGTGACAGCCACGCCCATTTTCAGGACGAACGGATCCAGCGGATAGTGCGCCAGCGAGAAATAGTTCGGATTGACGAACTTGGAACCCAGGTTATAACCCATCACAAAGAAACGAGCCTGTTTCAGGTGGAAGTTGACGTAGGCATTGACAAGCGGGAAATTGCCGACTTTCACTTCGTCCTGTACCTGGAACTGCTGTGTGGCCGGTTCGTAATACGGGGCGTAGTAAGAAGTGTTATAATACATATTGGCTCCCAATTGCACCATCAGCACCTTTGCTACCTTGAATTTCAGATACATATTGGTATACAGGCTGATTTGAGGCAAAGGCAGTACGCTTTTGTCGCTGCTCAGCTGGTAGGCCACTTCGTTTTCCCATCCGAAAGCGCGGTACATGACATCTTGTTTGATGCGGGCGTTTATCACTTGCAGATTCCCGCTTTTCTGTTCCGGCATTCCTTGTTTGTTGAAGAATACATAGTTCTGTATGCTTTCGACCCCGGCAGACAACTGTGTCCGTGTGGACTCCAGGTTGATCTTGACTCCGGCATAGATTTGCTGGATCATGTTCATATCCCGGTTATCCCACCAGAAATAGCGGGAATGGAAGTGACGCATATAGAAGGAAGGAGTGACATTCTTGATGTATCCTTCCGCACTGATCGTCGCATCTTTTTTTAATAGCTTGAATTTGGTTTGCAGGTTTCCCGTGGCCCGAAATTCCCCGATATCGTCGCCTACGACACAAAGTTCTCCACGGGCATTGTAAGTCAGAATGTTTCCCCGGCGTTTGGAGATTTCGGCTCCGATATATGTCGAGAATTCATCATACACTTGTGTAATCGGAAATTCGATGGTGGAAGGAGAGGCGTTTAACCCGCTTCCATATTCGGGGTCGTAAGACAATCCCGGTATCTGGGCCGGCAACTGGAATTTGCGCTTGTCGAAAGTGGCAAAGGCAGTGATGCCGAACTTGGCCCAGTCTTGAAAACCTTCGCGGAGGGAAAGACCGAACGTATTGCGCAGATTCCAGTAGGAAGTGCGGTCGTCGACACCCGTGCCGTTTTCCAAACCGAATACACGCGGGTATCCATCCGGGGTCAGATAACATTCATTCAGGTTCTCGCCCGCTTCCGATCGGAAACGGCGGCGGTTGTCCTGATATTCCAGTGTATGAATGATACTGGATACGGGAATAAATACTTTCACGGGATTTCCCAGCGTATCCACTTCCCCTTCCAGTTCGCGCTCGAATCCGAGGTTATAATGGTGGCTGAGGAAATACTGTTTGCCACGTACCCGGTTCCATGCCTTGACCGGATAGCGTGTATTGAATGCCTTGGGGTCGTCCTGGTTTCTCTCGCCGGCAAAATATTGGTCCGGGTTAGTGATGACCGAGTCGTTGGCCAAGCCTCCGTTTTCGTAATTGATGAAGTTGAAGTTGCTCAAGTAAGCGTGCGCTTCGTAGCGATCCGACTTGTAACTGCCGAAAAGGCGGTAGCTTAACAGCTTATTACCGTTATTCTTGTAATATCCGCGGCTGTAGATATAGTCCAGGTCGCCACCTACGTTGATCTTCGGACCGAAGTTCATGGTCAGCGTGCCTTTCAGCCGTTCGTTTTTGCTTTCACTTCCCCCCATAGTCGTGTACATCACGTTTGTATAAGGGATTTTCGTGTTGTAGTACTGTGCGTTCTGAGGGTCCGTGATATAATAATCGTAAGCGTCGGCAAACAGGAAATCCCGTGGTTCCTTACGTTCGGAAAAGATGCGGGTTTGTGCCGGTGACCCTGTATTGGCCAGGTAGCCGACTGCCAGCGATTCGGATTCTACCAGCGTGCTGTTGGCGAAATTCAATTTATGCGTGTCCAACGGGGCAATATAAGGATCGCCCAACAGAGGGGTTAGCCGATAGGCCGTGATACGTCTGTTGCTTATTGCTGCGCTGTCTGGAATCAGCAGGCTGTCAGGGACTTCCTGATTGGCTTTGGATAGGTTTCCGAGTGAGAATCCTTTCCGGTCTCCACCTGGTCGGCGTTGTGCATGCAGGGCCGAAGCGGATATTATCAAGAGTAATAATATGTATAGGCTATGCTTCATGAGGGGCAAAGATAGTGATAATGTACCAATATGAACAATGTGCCAATATGCCAATTAATATTAGTTATATTTTTATTGGCATATTGGCACATTTAGCTAAGCGCCTTAATGGCACGTTTGCACATTGGTTATAATCTCCATGCCTTTCTTGATAGCCGCCTCGTTCATCGGGATGAGCTTGTGGTGGCGTTCGGGCAGGGATTTCTTCAAGCCTAACAAAACGTTTTCCAGTTTCACCATCGGAACGATTTTCAGCAGTCCGCCGAGGATCAGCATATTGAATGCTTTCTCGTTTTTCATCTCGGTAGCCGCGTCCATCGCATCCACACGATATACACTGACATCGGTCCGTTTCACCGGTGTATGGATTCCGTATCCGTCATAAATAATGATACCGCCTTTTTTCACCTTGTTTTCGAACTTCTCCATCGAAGGTTGGTTCAGGATGATGGCAATGTCATATTCGTTCAATACGGGAGAGCTAATGCGGTCGTCGCTCAGGATGACGGTTACGTTGGCTGTACCGCCTCGTTGTTCTGGGCCGTAAGAAGGCATCCAACTGACTTCCTTTCCTTCCATCAGGCCGGAATAAGCCAGGATCTTACCCATTGACAAAACCCCTTGTCCACCGAAACCTGCTATTATAATTTCTTGCTTCATTGCTTCAAAAATTAATAATTACTTATTATTCCTTATTCTTGAGATCTCCTAACGGATAGAACGGGAACATATTCTCTTCCATCCATTTGTTAGCTTTCTCAGGTGTCATTTTCCAACCGGACGAGCAGGTGGAAACGAATTCGACAATCGAAGTGCCTTTGCCGGCCATCGAGTTTTCGAATGCCTTGCGAAGCATCTTTTTAGCCTTGCGGACGGCTGCCGCGGTCTGTACGCTCTGGCGGGTGACCAGGCAGGTCCCTTCCAGTTGTGCAAGCAGGTCGCCGATCTTCAAAGGATAACCGTTTAGGGCGATATTACGGCCATACGGACAGGTTGCAGTCGGCATTCCTTCCAGTGTGGTAGGAGCCATCTGACCGCCTGTCATACCATAGATGGCATTGTTGACAAATACGATCACGATATTTTCTCCACGGTTGGCAGCATGGATTGTTTCGGCGGTACCGATGGCAGCCAAGTCGCCGTCGCCCTGGTACGTGAACACCATCTTGCCCGGATTCAGTCGCTTGACGGCTGTCGCGATGGCAGGCGCACGTCCGTGGGCCGCTTCGATCCAGTCGATATCCAGATAGTTATAGGCAAAAACGGCGCATCCGACGGGAGAGATGCCGATCGTTTTATCTTCCATCCCCATTTCGGCGATCACTTCGGCTATCAGCTTGTGTATCACGCCGTGGCTGCAACCGGGACAGTAGTGCATGGGATTTTCATTCATCAACCTGGGTTTTCCATATACCAGGTTTTCCGGTTTTATTATTTCGTTAATTTCCATACTATGAATAATTTTTCAATGTGCTTATATTAATAATGTGGTAATTTGCCTATGTGCCAGTTAAGGAATGCGTCAACAACAATATGGATTGGCACATTGTCTGATTGGCACATTGTCTGATTGGCACATTGCCACATTATTAATTTATAAATCTCATCAGATATTGAACCAAGCGGAAACAGATCGCCGCGCCACCGCAATACAGGAATGGCAGCCGGTTTTCAGGGAAGGCGAAGTAGCAAACGACTGCTGCCACTGCCAAAACCATGAATAACCAGGTCAATATCGTATCAATTTTACTTCCGCGAATCATCGTTGTTAATTTATGATTTATGAATTATGTATTACAAATCAATCATAATTCAAAATTCTTTTTCAGCGCATTCAGCACTTCATCCGGCGTGAACACGATACCTCCGAGACGGCCGAAATGTTCAACCTTTACTTTGCCGTTTACGGCCAGACGTACGTCTTCGACCATCTGTCCGGCGTTCAGTTCGACGGAAAGCATGCCCTTTACTTTCTCGGCATAAGCGGCGATCGCTTTTGTCGGGAACGGCCACAAAGTGATGGGACGGAGCAAGCCGAGCTTGATGCCTTCCGCACGTGCTATTTCCACCACCTTCTGGCAGATACGGGCAGAAGAACCGAAAGCGATCAGCAGATATTCGGCATCTTCGCACTGGAACTCTTCGTAGCGGACTTCATTTTCTTCGATCTTCCGATATTTAGCTTGGAAGCGGATGTTGTTCTCCTCCATCTTTGCCGGGTCCAGCTCCAGTGAAGTAATGACATTCGGTTTACGGCCGGCTGTCTTTCCCTGTGTGGCCCACGGGCATTCGGCTATGATTTCTTCCTCTGTACGGCGTGTATGGAAAGGAGGCAATACCACTTTTTCCATCATCTGCCCGATGATGCCGTCTGCCAGAATAATGGCCGGATTACTGTATTTGAAAGCGAGTTCGAAACCCAGTCCGACAAAGTCCGCCATTTCCTGTACGGAAGAGGGAGCGAGCGTGATCAGGCGGTAGTCGCCATGTCCGCCGCCTTTGACGGTCTGGAAATAGTCTGCCTGGCTGGGCTGGATTGTCCCCAGGCCGGGACCGCCACGCATCACGTTTACGATCAGACAGGGCAGTTCGGCTCCTGCGATATAAGATATACCTTCTTGTTTCAGACTGACACCGGGGCTGGACGAGGAGGTCATCACACGTTTGCCCGTACCTGCACCTCCATATACCATATTGATGGCTGCCACTTCACTTTCAGCCTGTAACACGACCATTCCGGTTGTTTCCCACGGCATTTCGGCCATCAGGGTTTCGAGTATCTCCGACTGCGGAGTGATCGGGTAGCCGAAGTAACCGTCCACACCGTAGCGGATAGCCGCATGGGCGATGGCTTCGTTACCCTTCATTAATTTTACTTCTTCTGCCATACCTTATATTTAATTGTCAATTGACAATTGACAATTTTGTTTTGTGATTAATATTCTGATTCCTTTTTCTGTTTGTTAAATTGTCAATTGTGCATTGTCAATTGTCAATTCTCTTCTTGTAGATGGTCAAACAACCGTCCGGACAAACCAACCCGCAGCTTGCACAACCGATGCAGTCATCGGGGTTTTTCATGTACACATAATGGTATCCCTTGTTGTTTACTTCACGCGGGTGCAATTCGAGAACATCCGACGGGCAGGCTACTACGCAGAGGTTACATCCTTTGCATCGCTCTGTGTTTACAACAACAGCTCCTTTTATCTTCGCCATAATTTATTATATTTAAAAACTAATGTAACACTAACTATCTCACTTGCGACTGCCAAAGGTAGTAAAAACTTTACAGAAAGAGCCTTTTTTAGAAACTGTTTTGATTATTTCACCTCGAACGATATTGTCTTTCGATTGCCCTGGTCGTCGATCAGCGTCAGGCGATGTTTGCCGGGGGAAGCGGAGAAGCTGATCTGGTGGTGGTCTGTCGTTTCGCCGGCATACGTGTCGTCGAGATGCCAGTAGAGGATGGCATCCGGACGGGCGTGGGCAGCTTTGAAGACAAACTGCTCCCGTTTGCCGGAGAAGCCTTTCGGAAGATAAAGGATGGCGTTATGCTCCGGATAGATCAGTTCGATCTGCCGGCCCCTGTCTTCGCCGCATCCCGGTTTGACAGGAGGCAGGGGAGCGTAGTCGATATGATAGTTCCGGTAATAATATTCTTCGGAAGGAGGCAGTACGAACCACGGGCGTGCGATCATCCGGCCGACCGATTCGCACGAGCTGTTCACCCGGAAACGGCCGTCCGCAGAAAGATGGACAAGCCGGTGGTAGGGGCAGACTTCCGTCTTGTCGGCCGAGCGCGGCATGTAGAGCGTGTCTACCCGGTCACAGATAGCGGATGCCTTGTGCCCGCTGAGACGGCAGATGGCCATCGGGAGGAGTTCGTCGTAAGGCATGTCGAACCAGCCGCTTCCCGGAAGGAGCGAGAACAGGTCGAAGAGGACGGGAGCGGCATTGCCCACGCCTGTCAGTCCCGGCCGGCCTTCTCCCGAAGCGTTGCCCACCCATACGCCGACCGTATAGCGCGGGGTTGTCCCGATCGCCCAGGCGTCCCGTCCGCCATAGCTCGTCCCCGTTTTCCAGGCCACCTGCTTCATGGAGCCGAATTGCTGCCAGTCCGCCTCCTCTTCAGGGCGGTTCAGCGCCGACATCGCTTCGAAGGCGAACCAGATGGAGGCGGCGGAGAGGAACGGCTTGTCCGTAAGCCTTTTGTCGGCGACCGAGCGGACCGGATCGGCCGGAGGAGCCGGGTAAGGAGTGAGCGGATGGATATCCGCCGGGTCATACCGCCCGTTGTAAGTCCGGTAATGTGCGAGCGTACGCGCCAGTGAAGCATACATGCCGGTGAGGTCCCATAACGTCCCTTCGGCGCCTCCCAGGATCAGCGAAGCCCCGTAATGCTCTTCGGAAAAGCGCAGCGTGGTCATGCCCGCCTTTTTCAGCAGCGACATGAACCGCCCCGTGTTGTAGGCCGAAAGCATCCGTACCAGCGGGACGTTGAGCGAACGTTCGATCGCCCGGTGTGCCGGGACCGCCCCGTAGAACGTCTTGTTGTAGTTTTGCGGCGAGAAGCCGTTCAGGTTCAGGGGAACGTCTGAAACGAGCGTACCGGGGAGCAGCTGCCCGTCGTGCAGCATGGCGGCATAAAGAAAGGGCTTCAGGATGCTGCCCGTGCTGCGCGGCGAAGTGATGATGTCTACCTGGTTCCCTTTGCGGGCGTCGGCCTTGAAAGTGACGTTTCCCGCATAGGCCAGCACCTCGCCCGTTTCGGCATCGGCGATGAGGGCGGCCAGGTTATGGATGTGGTTGGAGGCGTAGTCGCGGGCGTAGCGGTTGACGATCTCCTGTGTCTGGCGTTGCAACATCCGGTTGACGGAGGTCGTGATACGCGTTCCCGGAGCGTCGGCCGCCAACCGTTCGAGCAGGTGAGGGGCTTCGTCGGGCAGAGGCACGGGCGCTTCGGGAAGCGGTTCGAGGAGCGACAGCCCGTATTCGGTTTCGTCCAGTATCCCTCTCTCCTTTAAGGCGGTCAGGAGCTTGTCGCGTTTGGCTTTCAGCCGTGCCCGGTTACGTCCGGGATGGATCAGGGCGGGCGAGTTGGGCAGGACGGCGAGTGTGGCGCTCTCGGCCCACGAGAGGTCGGCGGCGCTTCGCCCGAAATAGCGCCAGGCCGCCGTCTCGATGCCTATCACATTCCCTCCGAACGGGGCGTGCGAGGCATAGAGGTTCAGGATCTGATGTTTGTCGAAGGCTGTTTCCAGGAGAAGGGCGTAGCCGGTTTCGACCATTTTTTCATACAGGGTACGGTCGCGGTTGCCCCGCGCGATCCGTGCCAGCTGCATGGTGATCGTGCTCCCCCCGCTGACGACCTTACCCCGGCTGAGGTTGATCCGCATGGCTCGGACGATGGCAACCGGGTCTACTCCCGAATGCCGGAAGAAACGTTTGTCTTCGTAGGTCAGCAGGCAGGTCACGAACTTGCCGGGAAGACTGTCTGCCGGAGGGAAACGCCATTGCCCGTCCGGTGCGATCCGTGCCCCTAACAACTGCCCGTCGGAAGAATAGAGCAGGGTGGAGCAGGCCTCCGGAAAGAGTGTCCGGGGGGCGGTCAGATGCAGGACCGTTCCTATCAGCAGCTTTATGAAAAACAGGTGGAAGACAATCATTCGCCATTTGGTTTTACTCCTCTAAGTTAGTCATTATTTTCGCGATTTCCAACCATATTTCCTTGAATTTTTCTTCGTCCGTGTGCAGGCTGAGGGCATTTGCGAGGCGGAAGAACCAGTGGAGCGTCGTTGCCGGCTTCAGCCCCTTTTAAAGTCTATGTAGATACGTTTGCTGATGTGGGCCGATTGGCAGAGGGTGTCGATGCTGATGCCCTCTTCGATCCTTTTCTTGTCGATGAATTCGGCAACTTGGCTGATTAGGCCGGGATTTTTGAAGTCTTTTGTCATGATATGAGTTATAATTAGTTAAATAGCAGGAAGTTTCCGGTTGTCCGGTTCCCTTATGTGGGAACTTTTGTTTGCCGGATAGTCCGTATTTTTATGCTGCTTATGACAGCGAGTGCAAATGTATAATTAATTTTAATAGTATTATGGAAAAATCTTTCAGCCTGTTTGCCAATTTCAAGCAAACAACCCCATCGGAGATCACGTTGGACCGTGTTTACCGGCTCATCACTACCGACTCCGACTTGCGTGACCGTACCGAGAAATTCCGCTTCTACCTCCGGGTAGGAAACAAGCAAATGTCGGCCTGCGAAAAGACTTCATGCCCCGCCTTCACTCCCGCCGTGCGATGCGAAGGAGGCAGGAAGCGTATGCATATCAAGGCTTATACCGGTTTGAGCCTTTGCGATTTGGATCATATACCGGAAGAACGGATGGCGGAGGCTTTTGCGGCGGTCTGTGCCGACCCCCATGTCCTTTTGGCCTACCACACGATCAGCGGACGGGGGCTGCGCGTCATTTACGCTTTTCTCTTTGAAGACGGCAGTTCCGTCGCGGACGCCGACCCTGCCGATCGGAAGACGCTCCGGGTCTACCAGGAGGGCTACCGACAGGGTAACGAACTTTTCGCCCGCCTCGCCGGGCTGGAATACGACAGCAGTTGCAAGAATCCCGAACGGATCAGCGGTACGGCTTATGATCCGGACGCCTATTACAATCCGGAAGCCCTGCCGCTCCAGGTCAAGCTGCCGCCTGCTCCCTCCGCGAAACCGGGTCGGCCGAAAGGACAGAAGGCGAAACCGGGACGCTATACCGCAACGGCGGGCAAGGCGGCCGAGGTGTCCGGAAAACGGCTGGAGGACGAAGGAATCCGCTATGAGCCGGGCCACCATAACGAATATGTCATGCGCACCGGCTACCTCTTCAACCTCTATGGCGTGCCGGAGGCGGAGGCCGTCGCATGGGCGGTCGAGGCGTTTGCCGATTATGGCGCGGAGAACGTCGAGAGCACCTTCCGTTCCTGCTACGCGGGAGAGGAGGAGCATGGCTCCGTGCGCCTGCCCCGGAGCGCTGGCGGCAAAGGCAGACGGGAGGCAGACGAGGCGAACAAGCCGGCCGAGGTGGAGGCGATCGAGGCGTTCCTGCTTTCGCAGGCGGAGTTCCGCCACAATGTCATCACGCACCATTGTGAAATCCGCTGGACGGAGGAGGCCGGCTTCCTGCCGCTGACAGACCGTGACGTGAATACGCTTTGGGGGCGGATGAACAAAACGGTGGGACGCGTCTATCTGACGGATATATACAATGTGATACATTCCGAGTTCGTCCCCCTCTTCAACCCTTTCCAATCCTATTTCGACCATTTGCCATCATGGGACGGCGTGAGCGACCCTATCGGCGACCTGGCCGATACGGTGCATGTCAAAAGCGACCAGGCGGAGTTTAGGGACTATTTCCGGAAATGGTTTGTCGGCATACTGCCCGCGCTGCTCGACGATACGGTCGTGAACCATGAGATCCTGGTCCTTATCGGCGAACAGGGGCTTTACAAAACCACCTGGTTCAACTTCCTGCTGCCACCCGAACTGCGCTGCTATTTCTATACGAAGACGAACAGCGACCGCCTGAATAAGGACGATCTCTTTTCCCTTACCGAATTCGCCCTGATCTGTTTCGAGGAGCTCGACGGCATGCGGCCTGCCGAGTTGAACCAGTTGAAGGCGATGGTCACCATGCCCTACGTCAACGAGCGGGCGGCCTACGGGCGCAACAAGGAACGCCATCCGCATATCGCTTCGTTTTGCGGCACGGGCAATAATGTCCAATTCCTGACCGACCCGACCGGCAACCGCCGCTGGTTGCCTTTCGAGGTGTCGCAGATCCGGGATCCGCATCTGCATGCCATCCCTTACGAGCTGGTCTACAGCCAGGCCTATGCCTTGTGGAAAAGCGGTTTCTGCCACTGGTTCTCGCAGGAGGAGATACGGAAGCTGAACATGCATAACAGCCGCTTCGAAGTCCCCAACCTCGAAGAAGACCTGATCCGTACTCATTTCCGCAAACCGTTCGAGGGCGAGGCGGGCATCTTCGTCACGGCGGCCGATATCCTGGAGCAGATCAGTTCTTGCCTGCGTTACCCCCTGAGTCCGAATAAAATCGGGCGTATCATGGCGGGGCTGGAGTTCGAATCGATCCGGTATAAAGGGAAAAGGGGCTATATCACTGTGAAAAAGACCGGGGAGGATATCGACAGGGAACGGAGATCCGGCGCTTTGGGATTGTGATTTTTTGCTTCCGGCCCGTTTTTTTGACACAATTGGCACATTTGACATAGGGTTGTAGAAATATATATACGCGAGATAAATAATTAATTATTTAATATACCTACATAGGTATATATATACCTGAATATATATTATTACCTATATATAGTTTAGCAAACCGATGTCAAATGTGCCAATTGTGTCAAATCCCGCAAGGTCCGTCTTCCGGCATTTCCATGATTGCCGGCCCGCGTTCCTGCAAACGTCGGCCCGCATTCCTGCAAATGCCGGGCGGCAATCATGGGAATGCCGGGCGGTGTGGCAGGGTTATAGCTTCCCGATCTCTTCGGCCGTCAGCCCCGTGCAGCTTGAAATGGCGGCGGCATCCATGCCCATCCGCTTCATGTTGGCGGCGGTCTGGTGCAAGGCTTTCGCTTCACCTTTTGCGAGACCTTCTGCGAGGCCTTCTGCCTTTCCTTCTGTGAGCCCTTCCCACTTGGCATTCTCGATGGCGTCTTCCAGGATCACGACGTTGGTGAGGTGCTCTTCGTAGGCGTGGCGTTCCCCGCGTGTCATGGAGTCATCCTATGGTTCTCCCAGATATTCGAAAATCAGTGCCACCTGCCGGGAGGTGAAGAGCCGTTGTTTCGTGTAGTAGCCGGTCTGTCGCAACGCTTCCGTGAGCGGGCGGTTCAGGCGTATCCAGGCGGCGAGCCGGTTCAGTGCGGACTGGGAGGTGATCTCCGGTGCATAGGCCTGTGCCAGTTCGCTCTTGCTGTAGGGACGGATTTTCATGATTTTTCTGTTTGATTGTATGGTTATAAAGATACGGAAAAAATCTGGGATACGGAAGTGTTTCTGCTCATGAATTGGTTATATATCTAACCTTATTCATGGTTGGCTCACACTGTCTCATTCTGTCTCCCGATCGCCTTTTGCGCCTGCCGTATCTTTGTCTCAGAGATTAATAGCAGAGAAGTATTCATTTAAAAAAAGTAAGGTTATGCCATTAAATTACAGTATTGTTTTGTTGGGCAATCCGCGTAAGCCGGACGATCCGAAGAAAGCCTACGCCCGTTCGCAGGTCAGCAAGGAGCTTACGTTGAAAGGGCTTTCGCAACGTGTCGCGGCCCAGACGACCGTGAGCCGTGCAGATGTTTCAGCGGTGTTGATCAGTGTGGTCGAGAATATGATCGAGGCCCTGCGCGACGGGGAGCAGGTCGATTTCGGCGAGTTGGGCAAGTTCCGTTTGCAGGCGACCAGCCGGGGAGCCGATAGCGCGGAGGTGTTTACTGCCACCAATATCACCGGAGTCAATATCCAGTTCGTTCCCGGCGACGATCTGAAAAAGATCTTCAACGGTATGAGTTTCAATCCCGTACCCAGCCGTGCATCCGTACGTGCCGTACTCCGTGCCGAGAAGGCAGGCGAGACGACGGTCGACCTGTCGAAGAAACCGAACGAAGGAGGCGGGAGCGGAGGCGAAGATGACCGGCCGGGAGAACTTTAAGCAATTGATAATTGACAATTAAAAGCAAGAGAAAAGCGTAGGGCAGGACCCTGCCCCATGCTTTTCAAATCATAAATCATAAATCTCATCATGGAACAAAAAAACGAAAAGAAATCTGTCTGGGGAGTGCTCCTCAAAGTGATCATCGCCGTAGCCAGCGCCATTGCCGGTGCGCTCGGCATAAGCGCCTGCTCGTTATGACGGCGGGATGTTTCTATCAGAATTATCGGGAGGTACGCCTCCTGATAATTCATTGCAGCGCGACGCGCTATGACCGCGATTTCCCGGTGGAGGCCTTGCGGGCTTCACACAAGGCGAGAGGATTTGCCGATATCGGCTATCATTTCTATATCACCCGCGACGGCTATCTCCACCGTTGCCGTCCCGTCAACCAGATCGGCGCACATGCAGCCGGGTGGAACGACCGGAGCATCGGCATCTGTTATGAAGGCGGCCTCGATGAGGCGGGAACCCCTTCCGACACCCGTACCTACGCCCAGAAATGTTCGCTGCTCGACCTGCTCCGCCAGCTCCGGCGGGACTATCCGGAGGCGAAGATAGTGGGACATTGCCAACTGAGTCCTTACATCCGCAAGGCCTGCCCTTGCTTCGACGCCAGGGAGGAGTATGCGGGATTGGAAGAGGAAGTGTCAAGAAAATAGACAGTGGTGTCTAATTATTAGACAGTCTGTTCGAATTGTTGGATATCTATTTTATTGATTATTTGCTCGTTATGCTATTTGGCATATTTTTTGTTAGTATTGAAGCAAAACAGTTGGATATGAAAACGATTTTGCGAAATTTCTTTAGTGTGCTCCGCCGGTTCAAGACGGCTTCTGTTTTGAATGTGCTGGGGTTGAGCATTGCTTTTGTGGCGTTTATGCTCATTATGATGCAGGTGAATTATGATTATACGTTCGACCGCAGCCACCGGAACGCCGATGCTATTTTCCGGGTGGATATCGTACACGGAAGCAAAGGGTCGCAAGCCATTATCTGCCGTCCGTTCGCGCGGGCGTTTGCCGGGTCTTCGCCTCTTATAGAGGAAGGATGCCTTTTGAGTGCTTGGACCGAAAGCCGTTTTTTCTATATAGAGGATGGCGGACAGCGGACGAGCTACAAGGAAGATGCGTGGAACGTGACTCCCGGAGTCTTGGAAGTGTTCCGTTTCGATATGCTCGAAGGAAGCGAGCGCTCTTTGGATGAGCCCAACAGCGTAGTCCTTCCGGAAAGCATGGCGAGAAAGATCTTCGGTGACGAATCGGCGGTAGGCAAGCAGCTGATCTCTGCCAATCCTATGGAAGATGCGAAAATCGTGAAAGGCGTATATAAGGATTTTCCCCGTAACTCTGCTTTGAAGAACGTCATGTACACGTCGATGAGTCCGAAGGAAAACTATGATAACTGGGGAAACTGGAATTATTTTTTCTTTGTCCGTCTGGGCGAGGGGATGGATAAGGCTGAGGTGCTGGACAATTTCAAGCGTAATTTTAATGCGAAGGAAGCCTTCGGCAATGAGTTCGAATGGGGGGAGGAGAATAGCTTGGATCTCCGCCTGACCTCTTTGCCGGATGTCCATTTCCTGAGTAACGTGGATTTCGATTCGATGCCGAAAGCGAGCCGCCAGACGTTGCTGGTGCTTTTCTCCATCGCTTTTGTCATCCTTATTATCGCCGGTATCAATTTTACCAATTTCAGCACGGCGCTGACTCCTATGCGCATCAAGAGCATCAACACGCAGAAGGTGCTGGGCAGTTCCGACCGTACGTTGCGTGGAAGTTTGTTGGTAGAGGCGGTCTGCGTCAGTCTGTTTGCTTATCTGCTTTCGCTTCTTTTCTTATACATAATCCCCAAAACACCGGTAGTCTCGCTGGTGGATGCCGACATCTCGTTCGGGGCGCAGCCGATGATCATTGCCGGCACGGCCGTGATCGCGGCGATCGTGGGAGTGCTGGCCGGCCTTTATCCTTCCTACTATGTCACCTCTTTCCCGCCGGCATTGGTGTTGAAAGGAAGCTTCGGCCTCTCGCTTGCCGGGCGCCGGATGAGGAGCGTGCTGGTGGGGGTCCAGTTTGTGGCTTCTTTCATCCTGATTATCGGCTCTTTATTTATGTACCTGCAAAATCATTATATGCAGAATGCGCCGTTGGGATATGACAAGGAGGAGATGATTATCGTGCATCTGAATAATACTATAAATAAGAACCGGGATGCTTTCACGGACCGGTTGAAATCGTTCTCCGGCGTGCAGGACGTGACCTATTCCCAATTCCTGCTTTCGAGCCAGGACCAGTACATGGGATGGGGGCGTGACTATAATGGGAACAACATCAATTTCCAGTGTCTTCCTGTTTCTTCTTCTTTCCTGAAAGTGATGGGGATAGAGGTCAAGGAAGGTCGTGATTTCCGTCCGGAAGACGATCAGAAGGAGACGGGTTGCTATATATTCAACGAAAAGGCGAAGGCGCAGTACGAATTGAAGTTGAACGAAAAGATCGACGGTGACGAGATCATCGGTTTTATCCCGGATATCAAGTTCGCCTCATTCCGCCAGGAAGTTACCCCGATGGCTTTCTATCTTTGGGGCAAATACCAGTGGGGGCAGGAAGGCAACTATTATAATACCGCCTATGTGAAGTTCAAGGCGGGAAGCGACCTTCGCTCCGGAATGGAGCATGTGCGCGAGTCGCTGGAAAAGTTCGATTCGGAGTATCCTTTTGTGGTCCGTTTCTATGACGAGGTTTTGCAGCATACCTACGAAAAGGAATTGAAGATCGGTTCTTTGATCACCTTGTTCAGCCTTGTCGCTATCTTTATCTCGATTGTGGGCGTGTTCGGCCTTGTCGTGTTCGAAAGCGAATACAAGCGGAAAGAGATCGCCGTGCGCAAGGTGTTGGGATCGACGACGGGAGAAATCTTGTATATGTTCAATGTGAGCTACTTCTGGATTTTGCTGATATGCTTCGTCTTCGGTGCTCCGGTCGCCTGGTACGGCGTACACCGTTGGCTGGAGAATTTCGCCTACCGTACGCCGATGTATTGGTGGGTGTTGCCGCTGGCTTTCCTGGCCGTAGGCGTGATCACGTTTATGACGGTGACGTACCAGAACTGGCATGTCGCTAACGAAAATCCGGTAAAGAACATAAAATCAGAATAAAATCAAAAAAACATAATTCAGAAAGTCATGATAAAGATCGAAGGTTTAAGTAAGTTTTTCCGTACGGAAGAGGTGGAGACGATTGCATTGAATAATGTTTCCCTGGAAGTGAAAGATGGCGAGTTTGTGGCTATCATGGGACCTTCCGGATGTGGCAAATCTACATTGCTGAATATCTTGGGGCTGCTGGACAATCCGACTTCGGGCGATTATTACCTGGCAGGCAAGGAAGTCGGGCATCTCAAGGAGAAGGAGCGTACGCAGGTCCGCAAAGGCAACATCGGTTTCGTGTTCCAGAGTTTCAACCTGATCGACGAACTGAACGTGTTCGAAAACGTGGAACTCCCGCTTACCTACCTGAAAGTAAAAGCCGGCGAGCGTAAGCAGATGGTGAACGATATCCTGAAAAGGATGAACATCAGCCACCGCGCGGGCCATTTCCCGCAGCAGCTTTCCGGAGGACAGCAGCAGCGTGTGGCCATCGCACGTGCTGTCGTTTCGAATCCGAAGATCATCCTCGCCGATGAGCCGACCGGTAACCTGGACTCGAAGAACGGAGCCGAAGTGATGCAATTGCTCACCGAACTGAACCGGGAAGGGACCACGATCGTCATGGTGACTCACTCCAAGCACGATGCCAGTTTCGCCCACCGGATCATCAATCTGTTCGACGGAAGCATCGTCTCGTCGGTGAACGAGTTTATCTGAGGTGCAGAAGAAAGAACAGGAAGCCGTTTGATTTTTTTTCAAACGGCTTTTTGTATGATTTCCAGAATAAAATCATACCTTTGGAGCAATCTAAATTTAATAGACCATGATCAATAGAAGAAACTTTTTGAAAAACGCGTCCCTGTTTACGTTGGGTGGCCTGATGGCCGGTAAGGTAGGGAATGCCGTTGCAGCGCAGCCTGCGACATCTGCCGCTTTCGAAGCGACGGCGGCCAAGAACATCGGTTTACAAATCTATTCTTTAGGCGACGAGCTTTACAAGGATGTTCCGGGAGGAATGAAGAAGTTGAAAAAGATGGGGTATCAGACCATCGAACTTGCCGGTTATGGGAAAGGCAAGATCCGTGATATCGAATTGATGGATTTCAAGAAGATGGCGGATGATGCCGGCATTACGATTCTGAGTTCGCATGTGAATCCTCCTGTTCGCGAATACACGAAAGACAACCTGAATACAATAAAGGAATACTGGAAGAAGACGGCTGACGACCATGCCAAGTTAGGAGTGAAATATCTGGTGCAGCCCGGCCAGCCCAGTACCCGTAACGTGGAAGAAACGAAATTTGTTTGTGAAGTCTTCAACGAAGCCGGAAAGATCGTGAAAGCGGCCGGCATACCGTTCGGTTACCACAATCACGACATGGAATTTGCCAAGGTGGTTCCCGGCGGCACGGAAATGAAGTTCGGACGCCATAACAAAGGCGAAAAAGTGTATGACATCTTCCTGGCGAATACGGACCCGTCATTGGTTTTCTTTGAGATGGACGTTTACTGGGCCGTGATGGGCCAGCAGGATCCGGTCGAGTATATCACGAAATATGCAGACCGTATCAAAGTGCTCCATATCAAAGACCGCTATGTCCTGGGGGATTCCGGCATGATGAACTTCGAGCAGATATTCAAGCATTTCTATGCAAACGGCCATAAGGACTATTTCGTTGAAATGGAAGGTACGGGTAGCGGACATCAGTTCGAAGGCGTGAAGAAAAGTGCCGATTACCTGCTGAAGTCTTCGTTTGTAAAGTAAGCAGACACGGAAGCATTAATAGAGTAAGAGGTGTGTCGAAACTATCCTGTTCCCGCGCTTGACGCGGGATCGCATTAAAACCAGCCCTATAAAAGTCTGATTGATAAGGTCTGTCCTTTTGCATCCCCGCATCAAGTGCGGGGACAAGGAGATTTTGACACACCTTCCTATATGTTATGTCCGGAAATCTTCCGCGTCCACTTTTGCAACTTCTGTGCCTGCCTTATAACGCCTCTTTGATCTTTTCAACCATATCCTGGTATTCCGCATCCGTCAAGTATACTTTTTTCGGGTTCATGGTAAATGTCCCGCCGAAGTCAGGGCCTCCTTCATATTTCGGGGCCAGGTGGAAATGAAGGTGCGACAGTTTGTCCGAATAAGCGCCGTAATTGATCTTTTGCGGATTGAATATTTTCTGCATCGCGCGGGTCACCCGTACGACATCGGCCATGAATGCGTTCCGTTCTTCGTCGCTGAGCATGTTCAAGTCGTGTACATGGTCTTTGTAGGCAACCAGGCAACGCCCGCGATACGTTTGTTCCTTGAACAGGAACAGTCTGGATACCGAGAGAGGAGCGATTTCGATCATCAGCTCGTGTAAAGTCTGATTGTTCTGGCAATACAGACAATCTTTGGGATCACTTAAATTCATATTTTATTAGATTTCATTAATGATGTGGCTAAATTAACAATTAAAATGGAGATTGGAAGAGGTGTGCCACATTTATTGTAGAAAAAATACACGGACTTCTACACTTTTTCCCATGTTTTATGGTTGGGTATCCGATGGTTTGCTCTTTTTCTACCCCTTATTTTGTAAGCTCTGGGACACTTTATCATGTTTTTGGCATGCTGTTGTGGTACGATCCTTGTACTTGTTTTATCAGATTGAATAAAGGTTTTAGTAATCACTTAGGTATTAACTTTTAAATTGTTAGAGTCATGAAAAAGATTGTTTTAATGGTAGCGGTAGTAGCATGTGTGGCATTCGCATCACAAGGTGTACAGGCATCGACTGTACAGGTATCAGTCGAAAACGTAATGCAGGACGATTTCGTGAAAATCGAGGTAAAGGAACTTCCCCAGGCCGTGCAGGATGCAATCGCCAAGTCTTACGAGGGCAGTACGGTGAAGGAAGCCTATGTTGCCGGTGCCGACGGTGCTAAGAAGTATAAAGTCGTCCTTGTCGACAAAGATCAGAAGGAACAGACGGTTGTTCTGAATGAGAAGGGCGAGGTAATCGAGTAAGTATGTATCTATCTCCCGATACTGTTTTCTAATAAAATTTTAAATAAGAGTTAGTGAAACTTATCGACACATGAAGCCGTTCTGTCTGCGAAGATAGAATGGCTTTTTTTATATATTAATTAGATTTATTTTCATCTTGTTAGATGTGAGAGTTCGAATAATTCATATCTTCGCCTCTCTAATCAATCGCTGTGTATATAGCAAATGGAAATATTTATTATTATCGGTCTTATCTTATTGAACGGCCTTCTTTCTATGTCGGAAATTGCTTTGGTGTCAGCTCGTAAGGCTCGTCTTGAGCTGGAAGCAAAACGTGGAAACAAATCTGCCAAGACTGCTTTGAAGCTGGCAAACGAACCGGACCGGTTTCTCTCTACCATCCAGATCGGGATTACGCTTATCGGTATTCTGACCGGTTTGTATTCGGGCGAGGCTTTTGCCTATGACCTGGCCGAGCATGTCCGCCGCATTCCTTTTCTGGAACCTTATGCGTTGGGAGTTTCCAAAACCACAATTGTCGTGATCGTCACTTATCTGACATTGATTATGGGCGAGCTGGTCCCCAAACGTATCGGTATGGGCTATGCTGAGCGTGTGTCGATGCTCGTTGCCAAACCGATGAATTTCCTTTCGCTGGTCGCCTCGCCTTTCGTGTGGCTGTTATCCAAGAGTACGGCGTTGACCGTCAGACTGATCGGAACCGATGCGACTGAAGAAAACAAGGTGACGGAGGAGGAGATCAAGGCAATTGTCAAAGAAGGCTTTGATGTCGGCGAAGTGCAGGAAGTCGAGCAGGACATCGTGGAACGCGTGTTCAATCTGGGCGACCGTAATGTCGGTTCTATCATGACACACCGCAGCGAGCTTGTCTGGCTGGACCTGACGGACAGTATCGAGCAGATACGCGAGAAAGTCCAGGAAAATCTTTTCAACATCTATCCGGTTGCTGCCGGAAAGTTTGACGATATCAAAGGCGTCGTCTATCTGAAAGACTTGTTCGGCCGTATCGACGAGCCGGATTTCTCTTTGTCGCAGGTGATTCGTCCGGCGGAGTTTATGCCGGAAAACCAGAGTGTGTATAATGCGTTGGAACAGTTCAAGCAGGCACGTGTGAAATATGGCATCGTCACGGACGAGTTCGGAGGCATCCAGGGGATCGTCACCTTGAAAGATATCATGGAAGGTCTGATCGGGCAGGTTCCCGATGTGGGGGAAGAAGCCGAGATCGTCGAGCGGTCCGACGGGACCTGGCTGGTGGACGGGCAGTACAACTTCTATGACTTCCTTGAATATTTCGACATGGAAGATTTGTATGCCGAGCATGACTATAATACGCTCAGCGGCCTGATCCTGGAGATTCTGGAACGGGTTCCGAAGACCGGTGAGAAATTGAGCTGGTTGAACTTCGAATTCGAGATCGTCGATATGGACGGCGCCCGTATAGATAAGGTTTTGGTTTCCAAGATACCTCAGAAAGAATAAACCGGCGTCAGATATCTGCCAGCCTGTGCAACACTTCCATCTTGCCGAAAAGGATGAGCAGATCACCTTCTTCGACTCTCAGGTCTCCGGTGATTTTGTCGATGACGGAGTATTGGGTTTGTTTTAACCCGATCAGGTTGCGTTCTGTCTTGGGGCGTTCGATGCCGACAAGGCGCACTCCGAAATTCTCTTCTATGTCTATGGTCTGCAGGGTCTGTCCGACAAAGGTGACAGGTGCTTTTATCTTGTAGAGATGGTGTGTGTCCGTCACTCTGTACCATTGTTTGAAGAGTTCCCCAAGTAAGGATTGGGATGCGTACATACCGGCGAAATCATCTTCCGGAGTGATGATCTCCGCTACACCGATCGAACGGATCACTGCCTCGTGGATGGGAGAAATCCCTCGTACGATCAGTTTGTTCACATCTAAGTTCTTTAGCAGGGCTACAGTCTGTATGGAGGTCCCGAAGTCCTTGCCGAAGGTGACGAAGATGGCATCCATCTCGTTCAGTGGTAGCGTGTTCAAGGCGTCTTTGTCCGTCGTGTCGAGGCTGATTGCTCCGGATATGGTGTGTTTGACCGCTTCGGTCTTGTGCGGGTTGATATCTACGCCGATCACTTCATTGCCGATGCGTGTCAGGCTTTCGGCGATGGCGCGTCCCAGGTTTCCTAATCCGATTACTAAATATTTCATATTGTATTCTTTATGTTACATTAATATATTTTCCTGTGGATAGGTGTAATTCTTCTTTTTGTATTCCTTGTAGAAACTGATAAAGAAGGCCAGTATGCCGATACGTCCGACCAGCATGGTGAAGATGATGACCAGTTTTCCCGAAATGCTCAGTAACGGGCTGAAGTTCAAACTTAACCCTACCGTGCTGAGTGCCGACACGACTTCGAAGGTCAAGGTGAAGACCGATACGTCTTTTTCGGTAATGGACAATATCCAGACGGCCGCCCCCAGCCAGCAGAAATAGAAAACGATTGTGGCGAAAGCCCTGCGTATGGTTTCCGGTGATATTTCACGTTTGCGGATTTCCACATTCTCTTTCCCGCGGGCGGCGTTGTGCGCGGTCAGCAGGGCGACACAGACGGTCGTTACTTTCAAACCGCCGCCGGTAGACATGGGAGCGGCGCCTATTATCATCAGGATCAGCGTCAGCATGAGCGTCCCGGTGGCCAGCGTCCCCATATCCGCGACGCAGAATCCGGCCGTACGCGGGGTGACGGCTCCCAGGAATGCATTGGCAAGCTGTCCTCTGAACGGCAATCCGGCGAGCGTATTGTCCATTTCCAGCAGATAGTAGAAAAATGTACCGCCGGCAAGCAATACCAACGTGCTGATCATCACGATGTACGTGTTGATATTGATAATTCTGGGGGTATGGATATAATGCTTCTGCTGTCCGATTACGATCTTGAATGTATTGACAAGCAGATGTCGTAACAGCTTCAGGTAGTTGAAAACAATCGGGAAACCTAGCCCGCCGAATACGATGAGCAGGGCGATCCAGACATGCAGGTTGTATTTTTGGGCGACCAGCGGGTCATACATGTTTCCGCTCAGCGTCGAGATCCCAGCATTGCAGAAAGCCGAAACGGCATGAAACACAGCGTAGAACACTTCTTCCTGCGTGCCTCCCGGCAGCCCTCCCTTTATATCCAGATAAATCAGGTAGGCCCCTACACCTTCGATAAACAGTGTCACGAACAGGATGTTAAGGATCACCCGGAACAGCCCGTTCACCCGGTCTTCGTTCAGCATGTCTTTCAGAACGAGCTTGCTGGTGAAAGATGAATGCCCCATGAAAGAAAGGGCAAAAAAGCTGGTGAAAGTCATGACTCCTATACCGCCGATCTGGATAAGAAACATGATGATGATATGTCCTGTATGCGTGAATGTCGTTGCCACATCGACTGTCGTCAGTCCGGTCACACAGACGGAGGTGGTCGAGATGAACAGGGCATCTACGAAATGAATCCCGTGCACCGTGGCGTTTGGCAACATCAGCAATCCCGAACCGACAAGGATGACGAACACGAAACTCAGCAGGAACAGGAGGGACGGCTTGATATGGCTTTGTAACAGCGTGAATGTCTGCCGCGACAAATGGATGGCGCTCAGCAACAGCAGGAGGAAATAAACGAACAGCGGTTCCGTGAGGAAACCGAGGTAGGGCAGCGACTGGTGGATGGCTTCTTTGAAGAATACTTTGCCCGATAGCACGGCAAAGAGGAAAAAATAAATGCCGATATCCAGGTATAACATTTTCTCTTGTATGATCTCTTTGAATTTCAAAATATACCGAAGCGATATCCCGGTAAAGAAAGCCAGCAGGAGGTAAACCCGGCTGGTTTCCAACATATGGGTGACATGGGCCGAATATTTGAATCCGAACTGATAGACCAGGATGAAGAGGGAGGCGAGAGAGGCGACGAGTATGATTCCTTCGGCCACCATGTTCAGCAAGCCCTTCATATTCGCCCAGTACATTCGGAATGAGAACTGTAGATGTTTGATATCCATAGTACGTCTTTTTTTAATAACAAATGTATTGAATAAATGTTAGAAGTTTCTTCCCTTTCCGGATAATCGCATTAAAGTTCAGGTTTGGTACAGTTCCTTTTTCTGTGAGTGATAATGTATGTTAAATAACGGGCTTTTTAGCCTTTTGAGTAGATATTGTTCGAATTACATTATGTCGTATGTCGTTTTAACCTTATATTTGCGGAGAATCTTTATTGGGATATTATGGAAACACAGGAAAATAAGCATGAAATGTTTTATCCGCACGTTTCGGTCGATTGCGTATTGCTTGGGGCAAACGAAGATAAACTGTGCGTGTTGCTCGTCGAAAGACAAGTTGCCGGTAGTAACGAGAAACACTACAAATTGCCGGGAAGCTTGATTTATGAGAGTGAAGATCTG
The DNA here is from genome assembly GCF_019041495.1 of Parabacteroides sp. MSK.9.14. Lineage (NCBI taxonomy): Bacteria > Pseudomonadati > Bacteroidota > Bacteroidia > Bacteroidales > Tannerellaceae > Parabacteroides > Parabacteroides sp. MSK.9.14. The sequence continues at coordinate 37,097 of NZ_JAHPXO010000024.1, read as the reverse complement.
GATACGGCCGCTTATCGTGTCTTGAACGAAGCGACAGGTCTGAAACGTGTAGCCTTGAAACAGTTCCGCAGTTTCGGCTCTCCTGCCCGTACCAAGAATAAAGAGGATGTGCAATGGCTGGAAAATGCTTCCAAAATGAAAATCACACGAATCGTGACGGTCGCTTATCTGGCGTTGTGTAAGTTCGGGAAGAAAATGACGATGGGGGAGATGTCCGATACCCTTATCTGGGCACCTATAAATGAATTGCCACATCTGCCATTCGACCATAAGGAAATTGTTGAAGCTGCCGGCGAAGAGATACGGCGGTGGGTGGATGTCGAACCGGGTATCGTTTTCGATTATCTTCCGTCAAAGTTTACGGCCTATCAGTTGCGGCGCATTTTTGAGATCATTTATAATAAGACGATAGATGTACGCAATTTCCATAAAAAGATGACGGCGATGGAATATGTCGTGCAGACGGATGAAGTGGAAACGGGAGTGAATCATCGGGCAGCCCGCTATTACCGGTTCGATAAGGTGAAATATAACAAGTTGCATTCGAAGTTTAATAAGATATGATATAGTATGTGTTTATTAGGTTGTGATATCGGAAGTTCTTCGGTGAAGGCTTCTATTGTCGATAAAGATACGGGGTTGACGCTTGCCTCTGATTTTTATCCGAAAGAAGAGGCGGCGATCAAAGCCGTGCGTCCCGGATGGGCGGAGCAGAATCCGGATGACTGGTGGATGTATCTGAAAGAAGCGATAAAGGGTGCGATCGCGAAGGCGGGCATCAAGGGAACGGAGATAGATGCGATCGGCATCTCGTACCAGATGCATGGGCTCGTATTGGTGGACAGGAAGATGCAGGTGCTGCGTCCGTCGGTGATCTGGTGCGACAGTCGTGCGGTGCCTTATGGGGATCGCGCTTTCAAGTCGATCGGCGAAAAGCAATGCCTGGCACATCTTTTGAATTCTCCCGGAAACTTTACGGCTTCCAAATTGGCATGGGTAAAAGAGTATGAACCGCAGATATTCGGACAGGTGCATAAATTCATGTTGCCTGGTGACTTTATTGCCATGCGCATGACGGGCGATATTGTCACGACTGTTTCAGGCCTTTCGGAAGGAATTTTCTGGGATTTCCGGAATAATAGCGTTTCTGAAGATCTGATGAACTATTTCGGGTTCAGCAAGGAACTGGTTCCGGATATCCGTCCGACTTTCGGTGTGCAGGGGGAATTGCTCGGATCGGTCGCTTCGGAGTTGGGTTTGAAGAAGGGTACGCCGGTTACCTATCGGGCCGGTGACCAACCCAACAATGCGTTGTCGCTAAATGTCCTGAACCCGGGTGAGATAGCTGCTACGGGCGGTACGTCAGGGGTTGTGTACGGTGTGAATGGCAAGGTGAACTACGACACGCTGTCCCGAGTGAATACTTTTGCGCATGTGAACCATTCGGCAGACCAGACACGTTTAGGAGTCCTCTTATGTATCAACGGTGTGGGAATCCTCAATTCATGGGTGAAGCGGAATGTGGCTCCGGAAGGTATAAGCTATCCTGCTTTGAACGAGTTGGCGGCGACCGTTCCGATCGGTTCGGAGGGCCTCTCGATTCTGCCTTTCGGGAACGGTGCGGAGCGTATGTTACAGAACAAGCAGGTGGATTGCTCCATTCACGGGCTGAATTTCAACATTCATAATAAAGCTCATATCGCTCGTGCCGCACAGGAAGGGATCGTCTTCTCTTTCAAATATGGCATGGATATCATGAATGAGATGGGGATCGATATCGGGGTGATCCGTGCCGGTAATGCCAACCTGTTCCTAAGCCCTATTTTCCGGGATGCGTTGGCTGGTGTGACAGGAACGGTGATCGAACTTTACGATACGAACGGGGCTGTCGGGGCTGCCAAAGGCGCCGGTATCGGGGCCGGCATCTATGCGTCGGCGGAAGAGGCGTTTGCTTCCCTGAAAAAGATCAATGTGATAGAGCCGGACGGACTGAAAGCGGATAAATACTGCGGGGCTTTCGAGGTCTGGAAAGAACGGTTGGAGAAAGCATTGGCGTAATAAACGAAAGCATTGTATAATCAATAAAATACTTATTATCATGAATTACTTTAAAGGTGAAAAAGAATTTTTTCCGGGAATTGGAAAAATAGAATTTGAAGGACGCGAGTCAAAAAATCCGATGGCTTTTCATTATTATGATGAAAACAAGGTCGTAATGGGTAAAACTCTGAAAGACCACCTGCGTTTCGCTATGGCCTATTGGCATACATTATGTGCGGAGGGAGCCGACCAGTTCGGTGGCGGAACGAAGACATTTCCTTGGAATGCGGGCGCAGACCGTATTTCCCGTGCCAAGTATAAGATGGATGCTGCTTTCGAATTTATGACGAAATGTAACATACCTTACTATTGTTTCCACGATGTGGATGTCGTAGATGAAGCACCGACGTTGGCCGAATTTGAAAAGGACCTGCATACGATGGTCGAATATGCCAAACAACATCAGGAAGCGACGGGGAAGAAGCTGTTGTGGTCTACCGCCAATGTGTTCGGGCATAAACGTTATATGAACGGGGCTGCCACAAATCCTTATTTCCCTGCTGTGGCTTGTGCCGGCACGCAGATCAAGAACGCGATCGACGCTTGTATTGCCTTAGGTGGCGAAAACTATGTGTTCTGGGGGGGACGTGAAGGCTATATGAGCTTGCTGAACACCAATATGAAACGCGAAAAGGAACATCTTGCCATGATGTTGACGATGGCACGTGACTATGCCCGCAAGAACGGGTTCAAAGGAACTTTCCTGGTAGAGCCTAAACCGATGGAACCGACTAAACACCAGTATGACGTGGATACGGAAACGGTTATCGGCTTCTTGCGCCATTATGGTCTCGACAAGGATTTTGCCATTAATATCGAAGTGAACCATGCCACATTGGCCGGGCATACATTTGAGCATGAACTTCAGGCTGCCGCCGATGCCGGTATGTTGTGCAGTATCGATGCCAACCGTGGTGATTATCAGAATGGTTGGGATACGGATCAGTTCCCGGTTGACATCTACGAACTGACACAGGCTTGGCTGGTTATTCTCGAAGCAGGCGGCTTGACTACCGGAGGTACGAACTTCGATGCCAAGACACGTCGTAACTCGACCGATCTGGATGATATTTTTCTGGCTCATATCAGTGGTATGGATTCTTTTGCCCGTGCTTTGATGGCTGCTGCCGATATCCTGGAACATTCTGATTACAAGAAAATGCGTGCCGAACGTTACGCTAGTTTCGACCAGGGTGACGGTAAGAAGTTCGAAGAAGGTAAACTTCTCCTCGAAGACCTGCGTACAATCGCTCTTGCCTCTGGCGAACCGAAGCAAATCAGCGGGAAGCAGGAATTGTATGAGATGATTATCAATCAGTACATTTAATAACATATAAATAATTTTATCCGTTACTTTTGAATCAAACCAAAAGTAACGGATAAAACATTATTTACCTATATGAATCTCTATCGTGAAAAACAACAACTATTACATTTTTGGAATTACCCTTGTGGCGACATTGGGGGGATTATTATTCGGATATGATACAGCGGTGATATCCGGGACGGTTGAATCGCTGCGTAAATTCTTTATCGAACCTTTCGGGCTACCATTGGATCAGGCAAATGCGCTTGAAGGATTCGTTGTGAGCAGCGCTCTGATCGGTTGTATCTTAGGTGCTTCTTTTGCCGGTTGGATCAGCCAGCGGTATGGACGGAAACCTACGCTTGTGTTGGCTGCCATCCTGTTTTTGTTGTCGGCAATCGGTTCGGCGTGGCCGGAGTTGTTTGTCGGGATGCCTGGTAGCGGAGATCACACGTTCATGTACCTTTTTGTGTTTTACCGGATTGTCGGAGGAGTAGGAGTCGGTTTGGCTTCTATGGTTTCCCCGATGTATATTGCTGAGATGGCCCCGGCGGAGAAACGAGGAAATCTGGTGTCATGGAACCAGTTCGCGATTATTTTCGGTATGCTTGTCGTCTATTTTGTGAATTACAGTATCGCGTTGCAGGGAGATGCCGCCTGGTTGCATACGATCGGCTGGCGTTGGATGTTCGCGTCCGAAATCGTCCCGGCTTTGCTCTTTCTGGCCCTTCTGATGTTTGTACCGGAAACGCCTCGTTATTTGGTGATGCGCGGTAAGATGGATAAGGCACTGTCTGTATTGGATCGTTTGATGGGAAAAGAAAGAGCAGCACCTGAATTGGTGGAAATAAAAGAAAGTTTCAGGAAACAGGAACCCTCCATGCGTCCCTATTTTCTGTTTATGGGGATGTGGCTGGTGTTGTTTCTGCTTTTGTATGGAGCATTGGAACTGGCTGGAAACACGAGTGCTTTGGAGATCGCTTTGATTGGTAGCTTTTTTGTATCTCTGGTCTTCCCGGTGCGTTCATTCGGCGTGCTGATCATATTTGTCGGTGTCCTTTTGTCCGGTTTCCAGCAGTTTGTCGGGATCAACGTCGTGTTGTATTATGCGCCGGAGATCTTTAAGACAATGGGGGCCGCCACTGATGCCGCCTTGTTACAACAGATCGTGGTAGGAGCCGTGAACCTCTCTTTTACCGTGCTGGCTATCTTTACGGTCGATCGGTTCGGTCGCCGTCCGTTGATGATTATCGGAGCATTGGTCATGGCCGTCTCGATGATGATCTTGGGGACGACTTTCTATACGCATTCTGTCGGTATCGGTTCGTTGGTTTGTATGTTGGTGTACACGGCTGGTTTCGCGATGTCGTGGGGGCCGGTCTGTTGGGTATTGCTGGCAGAGATTTTCCCGAATACGATCCGTTCGACTGTTATGAGTATTGCCGTTGCCGGGCAGTGGATTGCCAATTTCCTTGTCTCCTGGACTTTCCCGATGCTCGATAAGAACCAGTATCTGACCGATACGTTCAATCATGGCATGGCCTACTGGGTTTATGGTGTCATGGGAGTTCTGGCTGCCCTATTTATCTGGAAATTCGTTCCCGAAACAAAGGGTAGGACACTAGAGCAGATGGAACAATATTGGAAATAAATCCGTAAGTTTGCTGTCCGAAAAGACAAGAATCGATGCGCATATTGAAAAAAATACTGATAGGAAGCCGGAACCTGTTGCTGTTCCTGTTTGTTTCTAGTTTGTTGGCTGTGGTGGCATATAAGTTCATACCTGTTTACTACACTCCGCTGATGTTCATCCGCGTCTACGAACAGGTGCGGGATAGCAAGTCCATCAAGCTGGAACACAAATGGATGCCTTTGAAACAAATTGCCCAGCCATTGGCACAGGCGGTCGTGGCTTCGGAAGACAATCTTTTTCTCGACCATGACGGTTTCGATATGATACAGATTCAGAAAGCTCGTGCCGATGCCGAAAAAGGCAAACGTGTACGAGGAGCGAGCACTATCTCGCAACAGACTGCCAAGAACGTGTTTCTCTGGCCCGGAAGGACTTATTTGCGCAAAGGCATCGAGGCTTATTTCACCGTCCTGATCGAATGGATTTGGGGGAAAGAACGTATCATGGAAGTTTATCTGAACTCGATCGAAATGGGAGACGGTATTTATGGTGCTGAAGCAGTCGCACAGGCTCATTTCAAAAAGCCGGCCTATAAACTGACAAAGGCGGAAGCGGCTTTGATCGCTGCGACCTTGCCGAATCCCCGCAAGTTCAACTCTGCAAAACCTTCTCCTTATATGCTGAAACGGCAGACGAAGATCATGTCGCTGATGGGGAAACTGCTTAAGATCGAAATGGGGTATGACAGTGGTGATCCCGATTCTGAATCCGGCAGTAGGAAGGTGCGTAGACGGAAGAAGCTCCGGGCGGAATCCGACACGACGGTCCGTCTGCCCGAAAAAAATATTTACATAAGAACGATAATCATATGAGTCATTTTATATATCACGACCTCGGACGTATCGAATATGAGAAGGCACTGGAACGCCAGACGGTTGCTTTCAACGCTTTGTTGGAAGCGAAAGCACAAGGCAGGACCGGGGAAAACCGGTTGTTTTTCTGCGAACATCAGCCGGTACTGACTATTGGAAAAAGTGGTAAGGACACCAACCTACTGATCCCGAAAGAACTGCTTGTGCAGCGAGGTATCTCTTTCTACCATATCAACCGGGGAGGGGATATCACGTATCACGGTCCCGGACAAATTACCGGATATCCGGTCTTCGATCTCGATACCTGGAAGTTGGGACTCAAGCAATATATCGACAGGTTGGAAGAAACCATTATCCGCTTTTTAGCTATCTATGGCATTAAAGGGGAGCGGCTCGCGGGAGCTACAGGTGTGTGGATCGATCCTGGTGTACCGAGAAAAGCCCGTAAGATTTGTGCGATCGGTGTGAAAAGCAGCCGTTTTGTCACCATGCACGGTTTTGCTTTGAATATAAATACCGACTTGGATTACTTCTCTTTGATCAACCCTTGCGGTTTTAAAGATAAAGGGGTTACTTCGCTTGAGAAAGAGATGGGGATGGAGCAGGATTTTGAAGAGGCCAAAGCACGTCTTCATTCACTTTTCACTGAAATGTTTCCGGAATGATGGAACCGTATGTTATTCATTTTGCCCCATTGCAGGGTTATACCGACTCGGTTTATAGGGAAGCACATGCACAAATATTCGGAGGTGTCGAAACCTATTACACTCCGTTTGTCCGTCTCGAAAAGACTGGCTTTCGCAATAAGGAGTTGCGGGATCTTGTACCGGAAGCAAATACATCCGCCTCACTTGTTCCCCAGATGATCGCAGTTTCGCCCGAAGAGTTCCGCCGGATTGCCGGTTTGTTTCGTGAATCAGGGTACCGGCATGCTGATATTAATTTGGGTTGTCCTTTCCCGATGCAGGCACGACAACATCGGGGAGCGGGTATCCTGCCTTATCCGGATGAGGTGAAAGTGTTGTTGGAAACGATTTTTGAATTCCCGGAGATACAATTCTCGGTCAAACTGCGGTTAGGTTGGGATTCTCCTGAGGAGGCGCAAGCGCTTCTTCCTTTTTTGAACGGATTGCCCCTCACACATCTCACATTGCATCCCAGGATCGGTACGCAGCAATATAAAGGAAAGACTGACCTAAGTGCCTTTTCCCGATTTTATGATTCATGCACGCTTCCGCTTTTCTATAATGGAGACATCCGGACTTTGCCGGATATTCGTTCGTTAACCAGACGTTTTCCCCGTTTGAAAGGTATCATGATCGGACGTGGTCTGCTGTCTTCTCCTTGGCTGGCAACGGAATATATATCCGATACCCCGCTTACCGCTCAGGAGAAGATAGAGAAGTTGTCTGCTTTCCATACCTTACTGTTAGCGGGCTATTCTTTCCGTCTGGAGGGAGGCGAACACCAGGTACTCGACAAGATGAAGACCCTTTGGGATTACCTGTTGCCGGATGCAGAGAAACGGCTCCGGAAAAAAATATTGAAAAGTTCCCGGTTGGCAGATTATCAAGAGGCAGTGCGGAATTTGATTTACGACACCTCGATCACTGCCGGGCAATGATCCGAATGAACAGCCTCATTTAAAATATACGCTTTTTCCACTTGTGCTTTCATCGGTTCGCTGACCATGCAATAGTCAATACGCCAGCCCTTGTTTTTGGCACGAGCGCTGAAACGATAACTCCACCAAGTATATTCCTGTTTGTCCGGGTTGAGGAGGCGGAACGTGTCAATATAGCCGGCATCCAGGAAACGAGTCATCCATTCCCGTTCTTCCGGAAGGAAGCCGCTGTTCGTCGCATTGCGTACTGGGTCATGAATATCAATCGGTTCGTGGCAGATATTGTAGTCTCCGCATAAGATCAGTTTCGGACGCGATTTTTGTAGTTCCATTACATAGTTCTGGAAATCTTCCAACCATTCCATCTTGAATGCCTGACGCTCATCGCCGCTCGTACCCGAAGGGTGGTAAACGCTGATCACCGACAGATCCCCGAAATCGGCCCGGATGAAACGCCCCTCGTTATCGTATTTTTCGATTCCCATTCCATATTCTACATGGTCCGGTTCTCGGCGGCTCAGGATTGCGACTCCGCTGTAGCCTTTCTTCTGTGCACTGAAAAGCCATGCTTTGTAGCCAAGTGCTTCAAATGCTTCGGCTGGATATTGTTCTGGTTGTAACTTGGTCTCCTGCAGGCAAAGTACGTCGGGTTGTTCTTGTGCCAGCCATTCGGGCAATCCTTTTCCTACGGCGGCACGCAGGCCGTTTACATTGTATGTTATAATTTTCATCTCCTAATACTTATTTTAATGATAAGACAAATGTAATGTATTTTCTTCTATTGACATATTTTCAGTGAGGTAACCTCACCAAAATATAATTTCTCCTTTTTCACAGGGAGGAAACTTTCGGCACAGTTATCAAAATGACACCTCTTTCCTATCTAAATTGAATTAATAGGGCATCCTAATCTTGCCAAAACGTAAGAACAGTATGGATCGGAATTTTCGATGAAATAGAAAAATGGTGTAAAAAGGAGGGATTGTTGATTTTGTTCTGTTACAAGTTGTTTTGAACAACTGGAACTATCATTCTCATATCCCTGTTATAAATATAGTTTGGACATATTTAAAATTATAGTTATGGCAAAAAGAAATAAGTTAGCCGTCTTTTCAGTGGTAGCTTTAGGCATGATGTTTTTTGCAGAGCAAAACAAAGCTTGTACGCGTGCGGTCTATCTGGGACCGGATGATATGATCGTGACAGGGCGGACGATGGATTGGAAAGAGGATCCGCAATCGAATATTTACCTTTTCCCTCGGGGAATGGAGAAACGGGGAGGGGTTACGGACAATACGGTGACGTGGACTTCCAAATATGGGAGTGTCGTGACTGCCGGATATGATATCGGAGTTTGTGACGGTATGAATGAGAAAGGCCTGGTGGCGAACTTGCTTTTCTTGACCGAATCCTCTTATCATCGTCCGAATGATAGTCGTCCGGTGATGGGATTGAGCATCTGGACACAATATGTCTTGGATAATTTTGCGACGGTGGACGAAGCTGTGAATGAATTGAGCCTGGAAACTTTCCGTATCGATGACCCTGATTTACCTAACGGAGCAAAATCGACTTTGCACCTCTCGATTTCGGATGCGACCGGGAATAGTGCCATCTTTGAATATATCAACGGCAATCTGATTATTCATGAGGGACGAGAATGCCAGATAATGACAAATTCCCCTACCTATGACAAACAGTTGACTTTGAATGATTACTGGAAAGAGATTGGCGGTCTGGTTATGCTACCCGGGACAAACCGTGCTTCTGATCGCTTTGTCCGTGCATCGTTTTATATCCAGGCATTACCGCAAACCGATAATTTCAGGCAGGCTGTTGCCGGAGTTTTTAGTGTGATGCGCAATGTTTCGGTTCCTTTGGGAATCTCTATCCCCGAACAGCCTAATATTGCTTCGACTCGCTGGCGTACGGTAGCGGATCAAAAAAATAAAGTGTATTATTTCGAGTCAACGCTTAGCCCCGATATTTTTTGGATCAATTTCAAAGATTTGAATTTTAAAACCGGAGCTCCGGTGAAGAAGTTGACGCTCACGGGTAGAGAGATTTATGCGGGTAATGCCGCCGGAAGGTTTCAGGCTGGAAAGTCACTTCACTTTCTGTTTGGGATATAGAAGGTTGTTTTGTATTTTTATGTCCGAATAAAAATGAGAGTAATATGATAGGAGCAATAGCCGGAGATATTATCGGTTCCGTATATGAGTTTGATAATATAAAGACAACGGTTTTTCCGTTATTTACCAGGAAAAGCAATTATACGGACGACACGATTATGACGGTTGCCGTGACTGACTGGCTATTGTATGGAGGGAATCTCGTGCAAGTTATGCATCGTTATGGCAGGGAGTTTCCGTGTCCGATGGGAGGCTATGGAGCACGTTTCGGGCAATGGCTTTGTGAAACGAATCCACAGCCTTATAACAGTTGGGGGAATGGTTCGGCTATGCGGGTTAGCGCAGTTGGGTGGGCTTTTGGTTCATTGGAAAAAACATTGCAAGTGGCTGAAGAAACGGCTGCCGTTTCCCATAACCATCCGGAAGGGATCAAAGGGGCTCAAGCTGTGGCTGCTGTCATCTATCTGGCTCGTACAGGAAAAAGCAAGCAAGCTATCCGGGAATACATTGAAACGACTTTTTTATATGATTTGAATTTTTCCTGTGACGAGATCCGGCCGGACTATTGCTTTAACCCAAGTTGTCAGGGAACTGTCCCGGAAGCGATTGTCGCTTTTTTGGAAAGTACGGATTTTGAAACTGCAATTCGTTTGGCCATTTCTCTCGGTGGCGATTCAGACACGTTGGCCTGCATTACGGGAGGGATAGCAGAAGCTTTTTATGGAATGTCTGAAGATTGGAAAATCGAAGTGTTGAGACGGTTGCCAGAGGCTTTTGTCGAAGTTGTTGAAGAATTTTATCAAAAAATATGATTGTAGGATTTCTTTTTTTGTACATTTGCGATATTCTTTATTGATGAAAACCTATTTATACATTTGAATATGAAACGAGTTCCCTTTTTGTACTATATCATGGCATGCCTGTTATCCATATGCATTACTGCGTGTGATAAGGAAGAGCAATTGATTGAAGATGAAATCCCGGAGATGATTAAGGCTGATCTCTCAAAAAGATATCCTTCTGTGGAAATCCTGAATTATCAGGAATATTCGAATTTTTCTCAAATAAATGTTATAGATAAAGACCAAAATGAAGCTTCGATCTGGTATGTGGATGATATTTGGAAAATGACTCGCACGAAGATTGCTGATTTCAACCAGCTTTCGCTTGAAGCACAAACTGTTTTTGAAAATTCCAAGTATCGTTTTGCCCAATTTGAAAATATATACAAAACGGAGCGGGAGGGGATGGATAGAAGCCTTTATACATTACATTTCCTGTATCAGTGGAAAAATGTTAAAGATATGACACATTACGTTTGTCTGAATGATGACGGGATGTTCTTGGCTGTATATACATGGACACCGAATGACTCTACCTGGTTTGTTGATTTGCCGAAGGCTCATTTTGACTTTATCTATAAGAAATATGACGGTTCTGAAATTAGAGGATATCAGAATAATGGAGGATATTATGATTATTTTGTCCTTCATAACGACACCCTTAAATTTGTTTCTTTTAGAGGAGAGGTTGAAACTGATTATTATTTTTGGAAAGAGACAAGGTATGAAATCAGTTTAGATACGAAAGTCCCTGATAATGTGGCCAGGGTCTTGAAACGGGACAATCCCGATTTTGTTTATACAAACCTTTATTATATTGAATCTCCTGAAGGGAATGCCTATTTTTTCCAAGATAAGAATGATGACCGGGAATTAGGATACACTATTGCCGAAGATATTTCTTAGATTTATATTTCTGAAATTCTATAAGTAGAAAAGTCCCGTCTTGACAAGGTAAAAGTAAACCTTTTTCCCAGCCGCCTTGTTCTTTTCCCGAAAACATGTAAAAAACGGCGTGAAACGAGACTGTTCGACAGGCTCTTTTAATGCGAAGTTTTAAAATATATGACAAAATGGCATATTTTGTTTCTGGTACTTGTTTTGTAGGAATGTCTGTGGAATTTAGAAATAAAAATAGAATTGAAAGGAGTATAACTATATGAATTTAAACAATTTTACAATTAAATCACAGGAGGCAGTTCAGCAGGCCGTGCAACTTGCTACCCAGAATGGGCAGCAGGCGATCGAAGCCGTACATTTGCTGAAAGGTGTCATTATGACGGGTGAAAGTGTGACCAATTTCATCTTCCAGAAACTGGGTGTCAATATCCAGAATCTGAATCGTGTATTGGATGCGCAGATCAGTTCGCTACCGAAGGTATCAGGCGGAGAACCTTACCTGTCAAGTGAAGCAAATACTGTTTTGCAGAAAGCAATCGGCTATTCATCCAAAATGGGAGACCAGTATGTGTCTTTGGAGCCGATTATTTTGGCCTTGTTCACGGAAAAGAGCACTGCTTCTCAAATTCTGAAAGATGCCGGTATGACGGAGAATGAATTACGCCAAGCGATTGAAGAATTGCGGAAAGGGAATAAAGTAACCAGCCAGTCGGCCGAAGACACATATGATGCACTGGGGAAATATGCGATCAATCTGAACGAACGTGCCCGTAGCGGCAAGTTGGATCCGGTGATCGGTCGTGACGACGAAATTCGCCGTGTACTTCAGATCCTGAGTCGTCGTACGAAAAACAACCCGATTTTGATTGGTGAACCGGGTGTTGGTAAGACGGCGATTGCCGAGGGGCTTGCTCATCGTATCGTCCGGGGTGACGTACCGGAAAATTTGAAATCGAAACAGATTTTCTCTTTGGATATGGGAGCTTTGGTTGCCGGGGCCAAATATAAGGGCGAATTTGAAGAACGTTTGAAAGCTGTAGTGGGTGAAGTGACTAAATCGGATGGGGAAATCATTCTTTTTATCGATGAGATCCATACATTGGTCGGTGCCGGTAAGGGCGAAGGTGCGATGGATGCCGCCAATATCCTGAAACCTGCTTTAGCTCGTGGTGAATTGCGTTCGATCGGTGCGACGACGCTGGATGAATATCAGAAGTATTTTGAGAAGGATAAGGCGCTCGAACGTCGTTTCCAGATTGTTATGGTGGACGAACCGAACGAATTGGATGCTATTTCCATCCTGCGTGGTTTGAAGGAAAAATATGAAAACCACCATAAGGTCCGTATCAAAGATGATGCCATCATTGCAGCCGTCCAGTTGTCTACACGATACATCACTGACCGGTTCTTGCCCGATAAGGCGATCGACCTGATGGATGAGGCAGCAGCCCGTTTGCGTTTGCAGATCGACTCTGTGCCGGAATCTCTCGACGAGGTTTCCCGCCGTATCAAGCAACTGGAAATCGAGCGTGAAGCGATCAAGCGTGAAAATGATAAAGGAAAGCTGGAACAGCTCAATAAGGAAATTGCCGACCTGAAGGACGAAGAAACGAAACAGAAGGCTCAGTGGCAAAGCGAAAAAGAGCAGATCAATAAGATTCAGCAGAATAAGATTGATATCGAAAACCTGAAGTTTGAAGCCGATAAGGCCGAACGTGAAGGCGACTACGGTAAAGTAGCCGAAATCCGTTACGGAAAGATCAAACAAAAGGAGGAAGAGATCAGGGAAGTCCAGGAGAAACTGAAGACGATGCAAGGTGCTTCCGCCATGATCAAGGAGGAAGTGGACAGTGAAGATATCGCCGATGTGGTATCTCGTTGGACGGGAATTCCTGTCAGCAAGATGATGCAGAGTGAAAAGGAAAAATTACTCCATCTGGAATCTGAATTGCACACGCGTGTGATCGGGCAGGAGGAGGCCATCAGTGCTATTGCTGATGCAGTGCGTCGTAGCCGTGCCGGATTACAGGACCCGAAACGACCGATCGGTTCATTTATTTTCCTCGGTACGACAGGTGTCGGTAAGACAGAGCTGGCCAAAGCGTTGGCGGAATATCTGTTCGACGACGAGAATATGATGACGCGTATCGATATGAGTGAATATCAGGAAAAGTTTAGTGCGACTCGTCTGATTGGTGCGCCTCCGGGATATGTCGGCTATGATGAAGGTGGCCAGTTGACGGAAGCAATCCGCCGTAAACCTTATTCGGTCGTTCTATTTGATGAGATCGAAAAGGCTCATCCGGATGTATTCAATATCCTTTTGCAGGTATTGGATGATGGACGGCTGACCGACAATAAGGGACGTGTCGTCAACTTCAAGAATACGATCATTATTATGACCAGTAACATGGGATCGTCCTTGATTCGTGAAAACTTCGAGAAGATGACACCCGAAACGCACGATCAGGTAGTGGATGAAACGAAGGTCCAGGTGTTGGAATTACTGAAGAAGACAATTCGCCCAGAGTTCCTGAACCGTATCGATGACATCATCATGTTTACTCCGCTCAACGAAGAAGAGATCCGCAAGATCGTTACCCTTCAGTTGAATAGCGTGAAGAAGATGCTGGCTCAGAATGGCATAGCCCTGGAATTTACAGACGCGGCTCTGGCGTTTATCTCGGACAAAGGGTTCGACCCGCAGTTCGGTGCCCGTCCTGTAAAGCGTGTCATCCAGAAGTATGTCTTGAACGAATTGTCCAAAGAGTTGCTGGGCGGAACGGTCAATAAAGATCGCCCGATTATAATCGACAGCGACGGTAGCGGCCTGGTCTTTAAGAACTGACCGAAGATGGTTTGATTGATATATATTTATGTAAAAGGCTTGCTCTCAAAAGGGGGCAGGCCTTTTTTTGTTGGTTCGGATGTCCTATCTTTGCAGAAACGTTCGATACAATGCACAATCCATTACAAGTTTTGAAACATTACTGGGGCTATGACGGGTTTCGGCCGGGACAGGCTGAAGTCATAGACAGTATTCTGTCCGGGCACGACACATTGGCGCTTATGCCGACAGGAGGAGGTAAATCCATTACTTTCCAGGTTCCGGCATTGGCGAATCCGGGTATTTGCCTTGTGGTCAGTCCGCTTGTCGCTTTGATGAAGGACCAGGTGAAGAACCTGCAAAAGCGAGGCATTCTGTCGGCGTTTATCAGTTCGGAGATGCCGCATTGGGAGATTTTGCAACAACTGGATAATTGTATCTTGGGAGATTATAAGTTCCTTTATATTTCTCCCGAACGTATTTCCTCCGAACTGTTTCAGGAGAAGTTGAAGACCTTGTCCCGCAAAGTGAATTTGCTGGTCGTGGATGAAGCGCACTGTATCTCCCAATGGGGAAACGATTTTCGCCGGGACTATCGTTTGATCGCGGATATCCGCGACGTCATACCGCATGTTCAGGTAATTGCCGTAACAGCTTCAGCCACGGCAGCTGTGGTTGCCGATATCTGCGAGCAGCTCCATTTTCGCAAAGGATATAGGATATTCAAGACCTCTTTCGAGCGGAAGAATCTTTCGTTTGTAGTTCGTAAGACAGACAATAAATTAAAGGAAATTTGTCATATCTTATCTGCCGTACCCGGCTCCGCGGTGATCTACAGCCGTACCCGCAAAGGAGTGGAAGAATATGCCGGAAAATTACGGGCGGCGGGCATTTCTGCTGAATATTTCCATGCTGGCCTGGACCCGGTTCTGAAGACAGAGCGGCAGGCCGATTGGGTAAAAGGATTTACGCGTGTGCTGGTTGCCACTAACGCGTTCGGAATGGGGATTGATAAAGGGGACGTGCGTGTGGTGATCCACACGGAGTTTCCTGACTCGATGGAGGCTTATTACCAAGAGGCGGGACGTGCTGGTCGTGACGGGAAACGGGCCTACGCTGTCGCTTTGTTGGGACCGCAGGACATAACGGATATAAAAAGGCGTCCTTCCAATGCTTTCCCGACAATCGAATATATCAAACGGGTTTATGAAGCTTTGTGCAACCGTTTCCAGATCGCGGAAGGTGATGGGGAAGGGGTGTCGGTCTATCTCGACGAACCGGAATTTTTGAGAGATTGGCATTTCGATAAAGGTCGTTTACGTTCTTCTCTTGAAATTTTATCTTTGTCGAACTATCTTACTTTTGAACCCTATCCTAATTCACAACCTTATCTGCGGTATGACCAACCTCGTTGGATGATGGATCGTTTCCTGAGTGACGATTCTCCGGCAGCCAAAGTCGCTGTTGAGGTTTTACGAAATTATGAAGGTCTTTTTTCTACCGGGGTTTTCGTCAGTGTCGATATGCTGGCGCGAAAAACCGGGCTGGAAGCTCGTGAGGTGGCGAAAGTCTTAGGGTATCTGCGGAATGTCGGCTTCTATTATGTCCCTCCTCGAAAAGAACCCCGGATCACTTTTAAGATGATCCGCGTCCCTTTGGACCGTCTTGTCATTACGACTGCATCTTATGAAAATCGTTTGGCTGCTTTCAAGATGCGAATCGAAAAGGTGGTTGAATATCTTGAGACTCATGGTTGCCGTCAGGAGTTTATTTCCGAATATTTTGGCATGGAAGGGGCGCGATGCGGGTGTTGTGATAATTGCTTGCAGAAGCGGTAAAAGGTAGTTTACTTAACCCTATGTGTTACGATGGCTAATGCATAGGGTTAGTCCCCGTAATGCTATGCTTTAGGAATCTGTTTAAGGTATTCGGATTGATTTTTTGAGATGCCTGCATGGATAACGAATATTTTTGTTTATGTTTGTAGCATCTATCAACCAAAAATTAAAAAGATATGAGTGACAAAGATGATTTAATTTATGATGAAGATGATTCTGTAGCATTTATCCAGAACTATCTTCCCCAGGAATTGAAAGGAAAATTCAGTAATGACGATATTAATTATATTGTGGATCTGATTTATGAATTTTATGAGTCGAAGGGTTTCCTTGATGAAAATTCCGATGACAATGCTGAAATTGATATTGATGAAGATGAATTGATCGGGTTTGTTGTAAAGAATGCGCAAAAAGACGGTGTAGGCAAGTTCTCACCTGAAGACATCACTTTTATTGTACAGGGAGAACTTGAATATTGCGATTCCATCAACATGTTCGATTAATAGACTGTTGTATAGTTACAATATAGTTTATAAAAGAATAAGAAGATGAGAAATTTTAAGTTGTTATCAGTTTTACTGCTTTGTATGGCAGTCGTTTTTACGAGTTGTGGAACATGGAATAATACCGCTAAAGGTACGGCTATCGGAGTCGGCGGAGGTGCGGCTGTAGGTGCCGGAGTCGGTGCTTTGGCTGGTAATACTGCATTGGGTTCGATAATCGGTGCTGCCGTGGGCGGTACTGCAGGTGCCCTAATCGGTAAAAAGATGGACAAACAGAAGAAGGAATTGGAAGCTACGTTGCCGGAAGAAACGACTGTCGAAACCATTAATAATGGCGAGGCACTGAAGGTTACGTTTGATTCGGGTATCTTGTTCGCAACCAATTCAAGCACTGTCAGTGCCGCTTCCAAGAGTGCGTTGCGTGACTTGGCTGCCAGTTTGAATGCAAATCCGGATACGGACATAAAAATCATAGGACATACGGATAATACAGGAAAAGTTGATTATAATCAGACGTTGTCAGAAAAACGTGCAAAGAGCGTATTCGATTATCTGATGGAAGACCAAGGTGTGAGCAGTAAGCGCATGACTTATGAAGGCAAGGGAGTACATGAACCGGTTGCCGATAACAGCACTCCTGAGGGACGTGCTTTGAACCGCCGAGTAGAAATCCTTATCCTTCCCAACTCAAAAATGGTACAGGAAGCACAGCAAGGAACTTTGCGATAAGAAATAATAGAAAGCAGAATCAAGAAAGGGATGTCCGAAAGCCGGGCATCCCTTTTTTTGACGATAAACACATCTACTTAAACATAAACCGGTAATAAAACATATTTATCTGAGAAATGTCCATATATTTGTATTGTAGTGTTTGATAACTATTGATAAATAGCAATTATCAAGTATATAAAGCCTTGCCATAGATAATATGAGTGTTAAGAATATGAATACAGATTTTACAATTAGAATTGCCCAACCTGCTGATGTCCTTGAGCTCAAAGACTTATTTCAAGATACAGTCCTCAATATAAACAGGCGTGATTATTCAAAAGCAGAAGTGGAAGATTGGGCATCGTGCGGAAACGATATCTCCCATATAAAAGAAATGATTAGAACGCATTTTTTCATTGTAGCAACTAATCAACAGTTACAGGTTGTCGGCTTTGCATCTATTACCCAACAAGGTTATTTGCATTCTATGTTTGTTCATAAAGATTTTCAAGGTAAAGGTATTGCTACGATACTTCTAAATGAAATAGAACGGTATGCAACTGCAACAGGAATCATACGGATTACATCAGAAGTAAGTTTAACAGCCCGTCCATTCTTTGAACAAAGGGGGTATATAGTAACGGAAGAACAAAAACGGAGAGCAAATCAGCTTTCTCTCACCAATTTTTGGATGACAAAGAATCTGAGCAAATGAAATAAATTCAAAAGTTTTGCAAATCGTTGGTTGAAGTATGGGCAAAATTTTATTGAAAATCAAAAACTTATTGAAGTAATAGGTGAAATATTTGATTCTGTCTATGCCGATCAGCTTCAAATGCAGATAACTGTCAATTCATCGTCATACGCTGTGAAGTTCTATGAAAGTTTAGGCTTTTCAAAGACTTCTGAAGAACAGGAAACAGATGGATTAAAATATACCCCGATGCACTACTGTCCACTAAGAATGGACGGCCTTATCACTGGATAATACACGAGATTGCTGTGTTCATTAACAGTCGTTTATAACCGTTCTAAAATCTTCAGACAAGTTAATTAACACTCTTGAAAAGGGAGAATGCAAACCTTTTTTAGTTCATGTTGTTTAAATAGTAACTTATATATAAGTGCATAAATAATAGTATAAACTGTTTTAAACGTTGAATGAGATGAAAAAGATTCTTCCTTTTTTCTTATTGGTTCTTTTACTGGCGTCTTGCCAGAAGGATCCAGACATGTCAAAACTAAGCGATGATTTCGTAGTATTCACTGATCACAACAAGGATGCTAATTTCGAATCCTTTACAACTTTCTACATCCCTGATAGTGTAATGGTTATCGGTAGCAGTGAAAAACCGGAATTCTGGAGTGCAACAGAAGCTGACGATATCGTCTCTACTTTGGTTAGTGGCATGGAAGGCCGTGGTTACACACGTGCATCAGATAAAGAATCTGCGGATTTGGGTTTGCAGGTTTCTTTTGTGAAAAATGTAAATTACTTTACAAACTATCATGACAATCCTTACTGGTGGTGGGGGTATCCGGGATATAACTGGTGGTATGGCTACTGGGGTAACTGGACTGGCGCATGGAATGGATGGTATTATCCGTATCCTGTTGTATACAGCTATAGCGTAGGTTCTTTATTGGTTGAACTGGTCAATTTGAAAGCTCCGCTGCCAAAATCTGCAGATGCTAAACTTCCGGTTCTATGGACTGCTTACATGACTGGCTTGCTGTCCGGTTCCGACAAGGTAAATATCGAACTTTCTACTCGTGCTATTGAGCAGGCTTTTGTACAGTCACCGTACCTGAAAAAATAATTAAACGCGAATTAAAAGATAAATTTGAGTCTTATGAAAAAGATATATAAATCAATAAAATTAATCGCTTTACTTGTTGCCTGTTTAGCGATACCTTCCCTGGCTGGTGCCCAGGTTGTAAAGAACATGTATTTTAATGTTGACTGGCAGATTAATTCTCCGTTCAGCCAGGATTTCTCAGACAAGACAAGTGGTTGGGGTGCACATGCGGAAGCCGGTTATTATGTAATTCCTAATTTCTCGGTAGGTGCATTTATCTCTTATCATACCAACAATAAGTATATCGACCGTCAGACGTTGCCGGTAAGTTCTACATCGGCCATCACTTCTGATCAGCAGCATTCTATCTTTCAGTTGCCTTTTGGTGCAGCTTTTCGTTACAACGTAGCTCCCGAAAGCCAGTTCCAGCCTTATGCTGGTGTGCAGTTAGGTGCAAGCTATAGTGAAATGTCGACTTATATGAATGTAATGAAAGTATACGACCGTAATTGGGGTTTCTATGTATCTCCCGAAATCGGTATGACTATGTATTTTACACCTCAGAAACAGATCGGTCTGCATGTCGCTGCCTACTATAATTATGCAACCAATAAAGGAGAAGTCCTGAGTTATTCGATCGATGGATTGAATAACTGGGGCATCCGATTAGGTCTTGCCTTCTAATGGAAGTTTGTTCTTTTAAGTGTTTTATGTAGTTTATGGGGAACGGGAGGCTGTCGTAATGACACCTCCCGTTTTTTGCTTTATAGGATTTGTAGTTTGAGGCCGAACGAGAGGCTTAGATAGTCTTTGGGTTTCAGATAACCGTTCCCGATCTTGTTTATCAGATATAGGTCACAGGTACTGAGCTCGTAGAAGAAAGAAATGGATTTATGCCAGCTCTTTTTTGTGTTTAGCTTCAATGTGAATCGCTCTCCAATAAAAACATGGGTACGGATGCGGGTGGAGAACCAGTAGTAACCTTGTGGATATTTGTCCGGCTGCTTACCCCAGAAGTCACGATCTAAAAGAGTATTGATATAGACACCGCAGGCGAGAGGTTCGAAAGATAACTTGTCGGCGATATGGATGTTCCAAGGGTAATAATTCTGTTTGAGTGTAAGAGTTGCCATAGCATGGCGATCCGAGTTGCGGGGAACTATCCCCAAATATACATCTGTTTCCCAGTGATTACGATAATAATTCCAACCTGTTCCGAGGGAAAGCATACCCATTGATCCGGCGAACTGTAGCTTGGTATAGTGGGGAATGAGTTTTTCCCATCTGGATATATATTTTTCTACGCGTTTTTTATATCGCACATCATCCTCGATTTCCTCCTGTGCCTGTAAAGTGCCGGCCAGGAAAAGAAATAAGAGCATCCATTTAAAAATTGATAATTTCATACGTGTAGCCGTCCGGGGTTAGGGTAAATAATAGGTAGTTACGTTTGGCTATATTGCTACAGCCGTAGTAGATGATCCCATCGTCAAAAAGGTCTTCCACCTGTAACTGATGGTTATGTGCGTTCAGGCAAAACAGCAAAGAGGGAAATTCACGGATATATAGCTGAAATACGTCTTTTACATTATTATCGAACTGTTCGCTTCCGGGACGTGCATGCATGGCGACGATCGTGCGGCTGTAATGCCGGGTACTGTCTTGCAGCTCTTCTTTCAGAAAACCGAAATCAGGGACAGGGTGGGAGTAGTCGTATTCGATCGCATTGGTATTGAGGCAAACGAATTTGACGTCCCGGACGATAAAGGAAAAGTTTTCTTCTCCGAACAATTTGTTGAAAACCTGGTCACCATTGCCGATTACGTCATGGTTACCGATCAATCCGACATACGGGATATCGAGCTTCGACAGGATATTGACAGTCCACTCGTACTCTTTCTTCATGCCGAACTCGGTATAGTCTCCTCCGTGTATGATGAAATCGATGCTGTCTTTTTTAGTATTGATATGTTTTACGAAATCTTCTGTCTCGTCGTAGCTACGTTGGGTATCGCCCATCAGGACGAAGCGGATCGTGTCTTTATCTTTTGTTGCTGCCTCGATAAGCGGGATGTTGTGGTCGTTGATATCGCGTTCGGAAATGGTGAGCCGGCCGTCATACGGATGGTAATCGATCAGATCACATGCAGACAAGAATATGCATAGGAATAATGGTAGAGTTTGTTTATACATGACATCCTAACTTTTATTTGTGGCAAAGTTAGGATGTCATGCTACTTCAAAAAAGGTCAAGATGCAATGAATAATGTGCCAATACGAAGAAATTCTTTCATTGGCACATTATTTAATGTAATTATAATATCGGTTGAAGAAGTTTTTGAACCAGCCTGTCTTCATCAATCCTTTTTCGAAAAGCAGGATTCCTAAAAGAGCGCAACAGATTCCCAATGTCACATCTATAATATAGTGATGTGAGGTGTAAACTGCTGTTCCCCAAATTCCCGCCATGATGATGGCAAACAGGATAATCACAAATTTATTGCATTTATTGACAATCGCATAACATAGTGCCACAACCATATATGCAGCATGTAATGATGGAACTGCTGCGAATACGTTTGCGTTGCGGCCATAGATGGAATCGAAGATAGAAAGGCCGGTCAATGTGTCGAACCTGCCGAGACCGGCAACATTACCCGGTGTGTCGAGTATCGGTTCAAAACCATAATTGATTGCATACCAAGGTGGTGCTGCCGGATGGAGATAGTATCCGGCAAAGCCAATCAGGTTGACGAACAGGAATACCATCGAGAAATGGAGGTACAAATTACGGTATCCCTTGAGATAGAGCCACAATCCGAAAGCTATCGGAACAGGAACCCAGCAGAGATAAAATATACCTGCAAGGATGTCCGCAATCCGGCAATTATGGATCGCGAAATATTCGCAAGGAATTAGGATATTCCCATTATCATTTATACCGAACAAGCTTTTTTCCAGATTATATAGGTTTTCCACGTCAATCGAGTTAGCCTCGTAATTTGGGAAAACACGCATCCAGTCGTATGAAATGCCGAAAAGAGCGAATGGCAATAAGGCAACAGCTAATTTACGGGTTGTCTTGCCAGCGAAGAAGAGGAGGAGGTAAAGCCCAACCATGAACACATGCTCCGGGCGTAATCCGATACATACGGCTGTCAGCAAAAGAAACAGCGCTGTCAAGCCGATAACAGTCCCTGCCTCCTTCTTTGACGGGAGTACAATTGTTCCTTTCATTCGTTATCTTTGCTGCTCAATAGTTTACGACAATGATTCAGGCGTGCGAATGCCGTGATGTTGGAGAATATCGCAACGATCAGCAAAGGAATGACGAATATCATGATCGGTTCGAATATCTCGTTGTTTTCCATCATGGGTGCAAAGATACCGCAGCAGAGAGCCCCTAATCCGGTCAACACTACGCGTTCGGGACGTTGCATGAAACCGACTTTGCATTCAAGTCCCAATCCTTCGGCACGGGCGCGGACATAGCTTACCATTAATGAGCCGATCAAAGCAATGAAAGCGACGATCGAACTGATGACATATCCCTGATTGATCAGGTAGAAACATATCCCGAAGAAAACCGTCAGTTCGCTGTAGCGGTCCAGTACCGAATCGTACAAGGCTCCGAATGTGGAACTCATTTTGCCGATACGCGCAACCTGTCCGTCCATCATGTCGAACAGTCCGGCAAACAAGATGATGCCGCCACCCCAGCCGATATAGTAGAAATCACCTCGTTCTCCTTTCATTCCGGCATAAAGGAATATGCAAGCAGCCACAATATTCAGGATTAATCCTGTTGTCGTAATAAAATTGGGAGTGATCCCAATTTTAATCATTCCATGTACGATCGGGTTGATGATCTTGTAGATCGTCTGTTGCAACCAATCTCTAAAAACTTTGAATTTCATATATTACTATTTTGTTTTTATTTTGAGTTCGCTTTCTGAAAACGGTCCCTGATCCTACAGTTCTTGTAGACAAAGATACGTTGCATATTATAGTTCCAAAGAAATCCGACAAGCAGTGAGACTACTATCTTGGAAAAGACGAACAAGTCGTCGATATAATGTTTCAGTGTTTCCTGGACCCAGGGATTCCTGCTGATCGTTTCCGTCATGAAGTAAATTCCCCAGGTATTCAATAAGATACTACCAATCCAAACCAGTAGATATTTGACTATTACATGTCGTTTCTTGCATTCTTTGGATTTGAATGTCCATTTGTAATTGATGATGCAATTTACGATTCCGCCGCAGACAGAACCAGTGAAGGTTGCATACACGTAATAAACTCTAAATAATTTAACCAACAAGATTGTGACCAGAAAGTCTGTCGCACTGGCGACTTGTGAAGAAAATTGGGCTCGTATAAACATGAATATCCCGCCTTTCTCCGAAAACGCTCTTGCACTTTTCTTTATCCAATCAACCATCTTGCAACTATTAGCAGGATGAGGCTATATATTCCAGCCAAAATATCATCCATCATTACTCCGACTCCTCCCTTGAGATATTCCATTTTGCGTATACCCAATGGCTTGAAAATATCGAACAGGCGGAATAGCGCGAATGCTGCCAGAGCATACCACAAGTTACCGGCCGGTGCTGCCAAAAGCGGAATCCAGACACCTACCATTTCGTCTACTACTACCCGCGAAGGGTCTTCTCCCCAAATAGGTTCGACTGCGTTTGCCGAACGGATGCCGGCAATCGTAAAAATACCGATCAATAACGCGGTTATAATAAGAAGTAGAGTAGGAGATACGGCGCACGACAATGCAAGCCAGATCAGCGTAGCTAACAAGGCTCCCGCCGTTCCCGGAGCAAACGGAGAAAAACCGGAACCAAAGCCTGTTGCAATAATAATATGAATTAGTGGAACTCTTTTCATCCTGTCAGTAAAATGTGTGCAAAGTTATAAAAATAATATAACTTTCCCCCTCGTCCGGGAGAAAGTTATATCGAGAATTCCATCAGCATGAAATTTTAGTTTCATAGGCATGGAACAAAAGTTTCGCTAAGATGGAACAAATGTTTCATCCCTATGAAACTAAATTTATATTACCCTGAATTTTAGTCCAAATAATTAGGGGCTTTTTCTCCGATCATATCGCGCAACGTCTGCTTAACCATTCTCCATTGCTGGAAGAGGTCATGTACGGGCTGATGTTCGAAGTCGTGCATCGGACTCTTGCAGAAGAAAGACAACCAAGTCTGGATACCATACATACCGGCACGCAGGGCCAGATCGCTGAACAACACCAGGTCGAGTGCGATAGGGGCTGCTAGGATGGAGTCGCGGCAAAGGAAGTTTACCTTGATTTCCATCGGGTAACCCATCCAGCCGAAGATGTCGATATTGTCCCATGCTTCTTTATTGTCCTTGCGGGGAGGATAGTAATTGATGCGTACCTTATGATATACGTCTCCATACAGGTCCGGGAATTTTTCGGGTTCGAAGATGTTGTCAATGACAGATAGCTTGCTGACTTCTTTTGTCTTGAAGTTTGCAGGATCGTCCAATACCTCGCCGTCACGGTTTCCTAAGATATTGGTAGAGAACCAGCCGCTTACACCTAACATACGGGTTTTGAACATCGGAGCCAGTACTGTCTTCATTAAAGTCTGTCCGCTCTTGAAGTCCTTACCGGAGATAGGCACATTCATCTTTTTAGAGAATTCCCACATGGCGGGAGTGTCTACACACAGGTTAGGAGCACCCATGATGAACGGAGCACCTTCTGCTATAGCGGCATAAGCGTAGCACATACTTGGAGAAACGGCTTCCGTATTGTTGTCCTTCATTGCTTTTTCCAAAGCGGCAAGCGACATGTGCTCGTCAGACAGCGGAATATAGATTTCCGTACTTGCAGCCCATAGAACGGCGATACGTTCACAGTTGTTGGCTGCCTTGAATTCACGGATATCCTGGCGGAGCTGTTCAACCATGTCCCAACGGGTAGCGGCCTGTTTGATGTGTGTGCCGTTCAGACGTTTTGCCCAGTTATGGTCGAATGCGGCCGGCATCGGTTTGATTGCCTCCAATTCGTCTTTTACGCCGTTCAGGTCTTTTTCTTTCAAGACTTCTGCGTATAGGGCCGCTTCGTATGCATTATCAGGGAAAATATCCCATCCGCCGAAAACGATGTCATTCAGGTCGGTCAGAGGAACAATATCTTTGATCGCTTTTTCTTCTCCGTTTTCTAAACGCATTGTAGCTAACTGTGAGATTGAGCCGATAGGCTTAGCCAATCCTTTACGTGCAGCCAACGTACCTGTAATCATGGTAGTCGCAACTGCACCGCCTACCCCAACAACCAGAATACCAAGTTTTCCTTTGGCTTCTTTAACTTCGATTTTTTCCATGTCAAATTAAGTTCAAAATGATTGGGGCAAAATTAGGTTTTCTGGTTGAGACATAAAAGGCTATATGCTGGCTTAATTGGTCAGAAATACTATAAAATAGGCCTTTTTTACATATTATTGTATTGAAGCCTCTTTTTCAAACTTTTTATGGTTATTAAGGATGTTCTTAGGGAAAAGTCTTTTCTATGTGTTTTTTTGAATTGTTATGAATTAAATCTTGGTTTCATGGTGCAATATCCATTTTTAATGCTTTTCTTTGTACCCGACAAGCAAAACTGTTTGTGTAGTTCTTTATCTCCGACTTAATATTCATTGCAGAATATGATTTAGCAGACATTGATCTTTCCTAAAAGTTTTATTGTTTCAATTTTTTATTAATTATTTTATATCATTTTTTGTATGAATATTTACATTGGTAACCTGAACTATCGGGTTAGAGAATCAGACTTACAACAGGTTTTGGAAGAGTACGGTACGGTTGAATCAGTTAAATTGATCATTGACCGCGATACTCGTCGTTCTAAAGGCTTTGCTTTTGCAGAACTTCCTAACGAAAACGAAGCAAGAAACGCTATCGAAGAATTAAACGGCGCTGAATACGAAGGTCGCCAGATGGTTGTAAAAGAAGCAACACCGAGACGCTAATAAATAATAGCATCAAAGTATACGAACGGGGATATGGGCAAGATTCTATATCCCCGTTCTTCGTTTATTCCTTTTTAATTGTTACGTTTGTACTTAAATTTGCAATAGATGAAAAGTCTTTTAAATATTTCTTGTTTGCGCATTAGTTTGTGTATCCTGTTCTGTTTGGCGGGTACTTCATTTATCTACACACTTTATGCCCAGATTCCGGACCGCGTTTTCAAGACGGATTCCCGGATAGATCCGGAAAAGAAAGGGGAACTTTCGGTCGAATTTGATAATCTGAGTTTCTTTAAGGATGATGAGTATACCGGTTCGTTTATGAAAGGTTATACATTGCCGGGACTTTGGTTGCAGGCAAAGGCTGTCTATTATCCGTTGGAAATGCTGAAACTCGAAGCTGGTGTTCATTTGCAACGTTTTTGGGGGGCGAATCGCTATCCGAATATGGCTTATCAGGATATTGCGCATTGGAAAGGTGATCAGTATCAGAGAGGTTTTCATGCACTTCCTTGGTTCCGGGCGCAGGTGGCCTTGTCTGATCATGTGAATATCGTGCTGGGCGATTTGTATGGGGCGGCCAATCATAATCTGATAGAGCCATTGTACAATCCGGAATTGAATATGGTCGCCGATCCGGAGATGGGATTGCAATTGTTGTATAATTCCTGCCGGTTCGATTTGGATGTGTGGGTGAATTGGGAAAGTTTTATCTTCAGGGAAGATATCCATCAGGAGGCTTTTACGGTTGGTTTGTCTACCCGTTTCAAGTTTAACGATCCGGATTCGCGTTTTCATTTTTATGCTCCTTTGCAAGTTTTGGCCCAGCACAGAGGAGGAGAGATTGATACGATCCTGACCAATTCTGTCCAGACATTGATGAACGGTGCTGTCGGAATTGGGGGAGTGTGGAACACGGGGCATAAGATATTCAAGAGTGTAAATGTGGAACTGGATGTTGCCGGCTATTATCAGCAGGCCGGTAAGTTGTGGCCTTTCGATAACGGCTATGGTGTATATGCACGTGCATCTGCCGATATTTACGATTTCCGTGTGAAGACTTCCTATTGGAGGTGTCATCAGTTTATTTCCATGTTCGGCAGTCCGTTTTATGGAGCTGTCTCGACATCCGATGAAGGTCTTACCTTCGATGATCCTTCTTGTGTTTACTTTGGCTTAGAGTATTCGCGTGAATTGGCAAAAGGTTTTTCGCTTGGCATTGATTTGGATATCTATGAGCATTTGCCTGTCGTGTTTCGCGGTACGGAGCAGAATGGCTATAAATCATTTGCCAAAACCAGTTTCTCTGCCGGGATTTATCTGAGGGTAACCCCGTCTTTCCTGATAAAGAAATTCTAGTAGTTAACAGTTATTCTGTTTTCTGTTCGGGCGGAACAGGGTGAAAAGCAGGGCTGCAATGATAACCCAATTCGTGACAATCATTGTCGTGAACAGGTCGATTAGCTGCGGTAGCTGCTTTCTTGTGCAGTCGGATAATTCGTTCAGAAAACCGTTGAAGTTTCCATATAATCCCCAAATCATAATCGCTTGTATTATGAGTAAGGCGATAGCCAATCCGGCACAGATATATTTTGTGAAATTATTCATGTTTTTAAAGTATTATCTACAAAAGTATAAAAAATACCATTGTCTTGCATTTTATTAAAGGAGAATGTCTGTAAATAAGCAAAGTTTGTAAAAATATTATTATTTTTGCGGGTGGGATGTTAATTGAATGGTCTTAAATCGCTGGTAGTATGTTCGATATTTCTTTATTGTATGAACTGAAGAAAGGGAATAGAGAAGCCTTTAATGGTGTTTTCCGTTACTATTATCCCCGGATAATGGCTTATACTGCTTCTATGGTTGAGCAAAAAGCAGCGGAGGATATTGTTCAGGATGTTTTTCTGTATGTTTGGGAAAACCGTGAAAAGCTATATGTCAGTGATGGTTTCCATTCTTATCTTTTTCAATCCGCTTATACTCGTTGTCTGGACTATTTCAAGAAAAACCTCTCGATTGAAAAATACCATTCTCATACTTACGAGAAGTATTTGGAAGATTATCAAAATCTATTGAAAGGTGATGATTCTGTTATAGAGGAACTTTCCGTTAAGGATTTTTATCGCCATTTGTACGAATTACTGGAACACCTGCCAGCGCAGCGTCGTGAAGTTTTCATCCTTACTTATATAAAAGGGTTGACGGCTAAAGAAGTTGCGGAGCAGACCCGGATGCCGCAACGCACGGTAGAGAGTCATTTGTATTTGGCGCTCCGGTTTTTAAAGGGGCATATGTCCAGAAATGATTATTATATGCTTTGTGCCGTTTTTCTTTCGCATGGCACATACGCTTGATAAATTAAGATGAACGAAAAAATCATTTTAGCTCAGTAGTTTTTCGTTGCTGGTCGTTTTGCCTAATATAACAAGGTGAAAATGGAGTTTAATTACGCACTTTTAGTAAAATATTTGATTGGCAGCCTTTCCTCGGAAGAAATGGAGGAAGTGATGAGGTGGCGTGATTTGTCGGCTGAGAATGAAACTGTTTTTTCTGAAGTGTTACGTTTGCGTCTTTCGTGGAATACAGCAAAGTATGCGGATAACGAGCGGATAGATATGGCTTTGGAAAAGGTAAATGTCCGGATTAACCGGGCAAGGCGTTACCGGATTGCCCGGTCTTTGTTGAAATATGCAGCTGTTATCTTGCTGCTTGTTTCGTTTTCAGCTGTCGGATGGAATTATTTTAAGCCGGAAACTTATATGACTATCGCTTTAGGAGATAGTGAAGGCGTAAAAAAAGTAACGCTGGATGATGGTTCGATAGTTTGGTTAAGGGGAAATTCCGTATTGAAAATACCGCAGTCATTCAGTGCCGTCAACCGGACGGTCTCCTTGCAAGGAGAAGCATTCTTTGACATCGCAAAGAATGCTAATTCACTATTTATCGTTGCTACCGATTATGTGAAAGTAGAGGTACATGGAACTTCTTTTCATGTTAATGTTAATGCTGGAAATAAGTCTGTAGAAACCGTTTTAGTAAGAGGATGTATCAGCTTGCATGCCTTGAACGGAAAGAAAATCTTAGAAATGAATCCGGGAGAACGTGTTGCCTATTCCTGGGATGAAAATACCTGTTTTACGGATCATGTCGATGTGAATGTCTGTGCTGTATGGCGGTTTAACCAACTGGTTTTTGAGAATACTACACTTCGTGAAATCGCCAATCAATTATCAATCAAATATAATGTAAATGTAAACATCGAGTCGTCGAGGCTGGCTCAACGCAGGTTTCGTTGCGTGATCAATGAAGACGAGCGCTTGCCGGATGTTTTGGAGCAGCTTTGCTATTTGGCGCCGATTACCTATCGAATTGAGAGTTCCGAAATTTATATATCTGAAAAACAAACAAAAAAATGAATGTCTATGGGAAATTGAAATGTAATCTGAGGTAAACAGTTCCGTAATATCGGGGGTATTCCTTTGCAACGGTTAATTAAAAAAATGCTGTCCGGTATGGGAAGTGTTATTGGCGGGTACGGGTGTATCCGGTAAAAAGTTAACTGTTTTTTATAGTACTAACAAAAACGAATCACATGGTATGAATAAAAAAGTATCTATTGCGACATTATCAGCATTTTTAGTCGCAACATCGCCTGCGATGGCGGTAAATGAAGCGAATACTTTGTATGTGAATCTGGAATTGTCTTTGAACAGGACAACTGTAGGTCTGGTCATACAAAGTATCAGCGAGCAAACGGGCTATGAATTTTCTTATGATGAATCTATTTTAAGTAAAGAAATTTCAAAAGTATCCGTCCGTGTAAAAAATGAACACATCGAAAGTGTTTTAAAGAAAGTCTTTAAGAATACGGATATTTCTTATCGGATAGTCGATAATCGGATTTTCCTACAAGATAACGCAAAGACAGAAAATGTGTCTTTTGCAAGTGTTCAACAAGTCAAGAGAACGATCAGAGGTACGGTTGTCGATAATACCGGTCTTCCTGTTATCGGGGCAAATGTCATAGTGAAAGGAAGTGCTGGTGTTGGTACGGTGACAAATGTCGACGGTGATTTTACATTGGAGGGAATTGAAGACGGTGCGACATTGATGATTTCCTATATTGGTTATGTAGATCAGGAGGTTGCTGTAGCGAAAGGAAAAAACGATTATAAAATCACAATTCACGAAGATACACAGAATTTAGATGAGGTGGTTGTTGTCGGTTATGGAACACAAACGAAAGTAAACCTGACAGGAGCGGTAAGCACAATTGGCAAAGATGAATTGATCAACCGGCCGGTGACGAATGTATCTTCTGCTCTCCAGGGATTGACTCCGGGGGTTACGATAACATCTGGAACAGGGCAGCCTGGTAGTGACGGGTCAACTATACGTGTTCGTGGAGTCGGAACCTTGAACAATGCTAACCCTTATATTCTGGTGGATGGGATAGAAACTGGAACTTTCGATTCGATCGATCCGAATGATATCGAATCGATTTCGGTTTTGAAAGATGCCGCTTCGGCCGCTATTTATGGTTCTAAAGCTGCCAATGGGGTAATCTTGGTTACGACCAAGCGAGGGAAAGCCGGAAAAGCAACAGTCTCTTATAATGGTAATGTTAGTTTTTCGAATGTATCGACTTTGATTGATCGCTTAAGTTCTTATGATTATGCCCGTCTTTATAATCAGTTATTGACACAGGATGGGGCGTCTCCTCGTTTTACAGACGAAGATCTCCGTTTATTTCAGGATGGAACGGATCCTTATGGGCATCCGAATACAGTTTGGACAGACTATATTTATCGGACCGGTTTTATGCATAAACATAGCCTCAATGTCAGTGGTGGGTCGGAAGATGTGAAATATATGGCTTCTGCAGGTTTCTTAGGGCAGGAAGGCACATTGAGGAATTCGGATCGTCAACAATTTAATTTGCGAACGAATCTGGATATCAAATTGTCGGATAAATTTACCATGAGGACTAACATGGCTTTTATTCATAACGACTATTCCGAACCGAATGCGTCTTATGGAGGCGGTTCTACTCAATTGATACGTCAAGCAGACCGTATAGCCCCTTGGATTCCGTATAAGAAGGAAGATGGTTCTTACGGTTCGATCTCAGATGGAAATCCTGCCGCTTGGGTCGATATTAATAGTCGGAAATATCATTTGTTGCAAAATTTCTCTGGAATACTGGCCTTTGACTATCATATTATAGATGGGCTGACATTCACATTACAAGGTGCTTATGTAACGAATATAAAGGAAACAAAAGATTATCGTAAGGAATGTTGGTATGACGATGTGAATTATCATGGACCTGATCAATTGGGTGAAACGATTTCGAGATGGAGCCGTTATACGTTGGATGCATTGTTGAATTATGACAAGACTTTTAACCAAGATCATCATTTCAAGGCAATGGTTGGTTATAAGATCGAGAAGTATGATTATCGGAATTTATATGCTTTCCGCAAAAGTTTCCCGAATAGTGAAGTGACCGATTTGAACGGTGGCGATTCTTCGACACAAACGAACAGTGGTTATTCCCGTGAACTGGCTTTGTTATCTTATTTCGGACGTCTCAATTATGACTATAAAGGCAAGTATCTTTTGGAAGCCAATTTCCGCGCCGATGCTTCTTCTCGTTTTGCAAAAGGCTATCGTTGGGGATATTTTCCTTCTTTCTCTGCTGGATGGCGCATTTCCGAAGAAGATTTTATGGAAAACACGCATGGCTGGTTGCAGTCACTGAAGCTTAGAGGATCTTGGGGGTTGCTCGGAAACCAGGATGCCGTATCGGATGAATATTATCCTTATTTACCTACGTTATATATAGGAAAGAATTTCCCGTTTGGCGGCTCTGTTCATCAAGGTATTACGGTTGTAAGCCATAAGGTAACGACTATTTCCTGGGAAAATTCGACAAACTGGGGAATTGGCTTTGATGCAAATTTCTTGAACGAGTTTATGCTGAGTGCCGAATATTATAATCGTAAGACCTCTGACATCATTATGGATATTCCTGTTTCTGATACGTTTGGTATATCGGGGACGTATCAGGACAATAAAGGCTCTTTACGGAACAGTGGTGTGGAAGCAAGCTTTGCTTGGAATCATTCCTTCAATAAGGATTGGAGAATGGGAATCAATACGAATTTCTCCTATAATAAGAATGAGTTGTTGGATTTGGCTGGGGTCAATGAGATTATCGATGGCTATATGATTAATCGAATCGGAGAGCCCTATCAATCTTTTTATGTATATGAAGTAGATGGGTTGTTCAAAAGCGACGAGGAGGCTGCCGCTTACGAAAAACAGTATGGCAATCCATGGTCTTTGCCTTTCAAAGGCGGCGATTTTCGGATTAAAGATGCGGATGGAGATGGAAAGTTGACAGATAAAGACCGGGTGGTGAAAGGCACGCAACAGCCTAAAACTACTTTTGGTTTGACACTGAGTGCTGGTTGGAAAAATTTTGACTTGTCGGTATTTATGCAAGGTGTGACTGGAACAAACCGTTATTTCTCAAGAGATGTCGTCGGTTCATTTATCGGGGATACTTCACATCCGAGTACGAATTGGTTGGATGCCTGGACTCCTGAAAATACAAATGCGGAATGGCCGCGTCTGTTCCTAGAGGAAAACTCGATCAGTTCTCCTCAGCGCGTGAATTCATCTTTTTGGTGTATGAACACGAATTACCTGCGTATTAAGAACGTCAATTTGGGTTATACGTTGCCGAAGAGTTGGACGAATAAGTTAGGAATAGCCAATGCGAAGATTTATTATACAGGCGAAAATCTGTTTACATTCGACAGTTTGCCGTTCAATGCAGATCCGGAGTCGCCGTCGGGAAACTTGGATGTTTATCCTATTAGCAGAAGCCATTCATTCGGTATTAATGTAACTTTTTAAATGAATTATATATGAAACTGAAAAATATATTAGGTCTTGCTGTTTGCTTGGTTGGGACAGGTATCTTTACTTCTTGTGATGATTTTTTTGATTTGAATCCGAAAGATCAGTTGACGACAAACACATTCTGGAACACGTCCGAGGATGTCGATGCAGCAGTAACCGCTGCCTACAATTGGTGGGTCAATAACTATGTTGGATCGAAGTTTATCTTCTACGAAGACAGCTATTCGGATATCGGCTTCAATTATACGAATGCTTCTAACATGAGAAACATGGGTAGAGGTAGCGTTTCTCCTACTGCGGCTCCGAATTATTGGAGGCAGTATGAAACGATACGTCGTTGTAATTTCGTAATTGAAAATATCGATTTGGTTCCGGCTTCAGCCATGACAGAAACGGAGAAGAATGATTTTCTGGCGCAAGTACGGGCAATTAGGGGATATAGTCATGCTTATTTGGCAACTTGGTATGGGGATGCTGTTATTATGGATTTTGTACCAGCAACGGCTGACGATGCTAAACTGCCGCGTGAACCGGAAGCAAAGGTGAAGGAGCATGCTATGAACGACTTGATGTGGAGTGCCGAACATATAGCGGAGAAACCGGCAGAAAAAGGACGCATTGCCAAAGGAACGGTCCTCTCGATGATCGCCCGCTTCAATTTGTTGTGGGGCAACTATACGGAGGCCTTGGATGCTGCCAATAAAGTAATAGCTCTGAATCAGTATGAATTAGATCCTGATTTTCTGAATATGTTTTCTATGGCCGGACAGAATTCAAAAGAAATTATTTGTACTTATGAACATGTCCAAACGACTTATGCTTATGGTGATGTGATCCGTTTCTATAATAATTCGGATGGTGGCTGGGCTTCTTTTGTGCCGACTCAAAACATGGTTGATATGTTTGAAATGGCAGATGGCAAGTTGATCGATGAAGCTGGTTCCGGTTATGATCCGGTCCATCCGTTTTTCAATCGTGATCCGCGATTGAAAAATACGGTTATTTATTCCGGATTGGATTGGGTGGGGCGTAATAATGTATCCCGGGTTTTCAATACGCTCGACAAGACGCTGCCGAACGGCTCTTCGAATAAAGATTATTATACGGCGGCAGATAATGCTTCCCATACCGGTATGTTGTGGGCTAAATATTTGTATCCCAACCAGGGACAATATTCAGCTGCAATGAATGACGATGCCTTGTGCCCGATTATCTTCCGGTATGCAGAAATATTGTTGACAAAAGCCGAATGTTTGGTCGAACTGAATCAGGATTTGCAGGAAGCTATGAACATCATCGACCGGCTACGTTTGCGCGGAGGTCATATCGCTGTTGACCGTTCTAAATATGATACACAGGCCAAAGTACGTGAACTGGTAAGGAGGGAACGTACGATAGAATTGGCTGGTGAAGGTTTCCGTTTTGAAGATATCGTTCGCTGGGACGAGTATGACCAGAGCGGAGCCAAAACTGGAAAGAAAGTGGCAGAGACTGTTATGCCGGGTGACTTGTATCGTTTGTGTGGTACTGTCGACTATGATGAACCGGATCCGGACCGTCGTGCCGTGATCGATGTGAATGCTTCTCGTGAAGACCGTTTGGTTGAAGTTCGTTATTTTGACAAGAAGCAATTCCATCTGCCTATTATGCAGGCGGAAATGGACGCGAACCCTCAATTGGTTCAGAACGATGGTTATTAATAGATGCAATAAAACTTATTTACAATGAAGTATATTAAAAAATTGATATATGTCCTTTTACTCACAGTTGCCACTCAGGTGGCAACTGCGCAGATAAAGATCCTTTACGGGCCTTATCTGCAGAATGTAAAAGAGAATGAGGCAACTATTGTCTGGGTAGCGGATAAACCGTCTATCGGCTGGGTAGAGTTGGCTCCGAATGACGGAACTCATTATTATGGAGAAGAACGGCCTAAGTATTTCGATACGACTAATGGGGTTAAAAATACCTCCTTGCTGCATGCCGTGAAGGTAAAAGCGTTGACTCCCGGAACAACCTATCGTTATCGTATTTATTCTCAGGAAGTGTTGTCGCATGAAGGGATTAATGTCATATACGGACGTGTGGCAGCATCGGATGTATACAAAAAGAATGCTTTGACGTTTACAACGTGCGATTCAAATAAAAAAGAAACCTCTTTTGTCATGATCAATGATATTCACGGACGTGAAAACATCATTACGAAACTGCTGAATAATGCGAACTACAAGGATAAAGACTTGATTATTTTCAATGGTGATATGGTTTCGGAATTTAAAGACGAACAAACAATCTTTAATGGATTCATGAAAGAAAGCATCGATTTGTTCGCTTCGGAGAAACCTATGTATTACGCTCGCGGAAATCATGAAACCCGTGGTGAGTTCGCCACTTCGTTCCAGAAATATTTCTCTCCGAAAGAACCGTTCCTATATTATCTTTTCAGACAAGGACCTGTATGTTTCATAATGTTGGATACGGGGGAAGACAAACCGGATTCCGATATCGAGTACAGCGGTATTACTGATTATGACGGTTATCGTACGGATCAGGTGGAATGGATGAAGGAACTATATAAAAATGAAGATTTCAAGCAGGCTAAATTTAAAGTTGTCATTGCACATATGCCTCCTTCTGCTGACCTCAATATCTGGCATGGACAGAAAGACGTCTTGAAGAAATTCGTACCTATCCTGAATGAACTCGGAGTGGATCTGATGCTATGCGGACATCTCCATCGAAACAAATATGAGGAACCGAGTGACGGTATCAAATTTCCGGTATTGGTAAATTCAAATAATAGTGTGGTTTCTGTGGAGACTAGTGGTGATCAGATGAATCTGGAGGTTCTAGATTTGGATGGTAAAGTCGTTACAAAGAAGTCATATACGGCAAAATAATCTTCATCATTCAATGCTACACTTCGCATAAGTGCGATTACTCTGACAGAGATCCGAGTAATCGCACTTGTCTCATTTTGCGTAAAAATATAAATAAAAACACACAGGAAACTGATATCTGACATTTTTGCTCGTATCTCTCTAATAAACATTTAATTAAAGGATGTCGGTTGAACTTTGTAACCGGCATAGAACCGACACCTTTTTGTTTCCGGCGGTTTGTCCGGAGTTTCCTCGTTTTCACGGAGCAATTAATACGGAACATGCCGGAAACTAATTCGAAAGTCATAGTAAACTAACTCAAAGCATATAATATATTATTGATATGTAGTACTACCTATCGTCCTTATATAGTACTACCAATCGACAATAGGTAGTACTACATAAGGGTAATAGATAGTAACTGCTAACGGCTACTTTACTATATGTTTTCATTTAGTTCTTCGGGTGATTTGACTTAGTTTGCGACAGGAAACGAGTTAGTTTGTCCGGTTGCCTGAGATTGAAACTTTTGTTTTTGTTGTAAGTGGTTAATTATTAATGTCTTATTTGCCTGATGAATGACTGCCCATTAATTGTATGAAAAAAATGCTTTTTTGCTCCGTATTTTTCTGAAGTTGTTCGTTTAGTATAAGTAATAGGAAATAAAAATGGATTTTGATTATAGACTTTTAGCAAAATATTTGACAGGCATGCTTTCTCCTGAAGAAATGAAACAGGTGGAAGAATGGCGTGAATTATCAATTGATAATGAGGAGGTTTTCTCTGAATTGATGAAACTTCGCGTTTCGTGGAAGTTCACTCAATATAATACGCCTGAGCATATCGAAGAGGCATTGAATGGATTGAATGCCAAGATAAATAGTAGAAGGCGATTTCAAATACTTCGCTCTGTGATGAGATATGCAGCCGTAATCTTGTTACTTGTCTCTTTTTCTTATGTGGGATGGGGCTATCTGAAACCGGACAATTGTGTAACGATCAGGGTGGAACAAGGGGAAGATGTGAAAAAAATCGTGCTTGCGGATGGATCGGCTGTTTGGTTAAAGGAGGGGTCTTCTTTGAGGATACCTGAGGTTTTTGCCGAAAATAACCGAAAGCTCTCCTTGCAAGGAGAAGCATTCTTTGACGTTGCAAAGAATGCTTCTCCTTGCA
>NZ_JAHPXO010000023.1:0-86850 GCF_019041495.1 Parabacteroides sp. MSK.9.14 | reverse complement strand
TCCTTTTTATACAATATGTCAAAGAACACTTGATTCTTACTTTTTACACAACCTCGAACGGGCGGGGTTTCATATCCGCCTCCCGTATCTGCGGCGTTTCTTTACCGGGTTCTTCCTCCTCCGGATTTTCCGGCGTGTCGAACAAGCTGCCCGTTCTCGGCGTACCGGCGGCTTGTTTTCGTCTGTCTTTCGGGGCTTCCGTCGGGGGGCGTACCGCCTGCCGTTCCCGCTGTTCCGGGGTTTCCTGCTGCCGGGCGCTTTGTCGGCGTAGTTCCGCCCTCCGTTCCGGGGTAAGCGACATCATCATCTCGTAAAAGCCGTTGATCGGCGGGTTGTCCTCCCAGTTCAGGGAGGCATACAAGTCTTCGGGATCACGCTCCGGTGGCGTCGTTTTCGGCATTTCGCTCTTCTGTTCCTCCGGAGAGGAGGCCGGGGCGAATAATGAGGGTTGTCGGGGCGTCTTCCGCTTTGCTCCCCGGCGGCTGTTCCTTTTCTTGGATATACCGAGTTCTGCCTGCCGCCGCTCCTCGGCGCTGAAGCCGAACAGATCGTAGAGCGTCAGCAACGGTTCCTGCTGCACGTTTACCGGTTCGGCAGCTTGGGTGGCAGGTGCGGGAGCCGCCGTTTCCACCGTGTCGAAAAGCGACCCGGCGAAGCCCTCCCGCGGTTTCGGTTCCGTTGTTCCGCCCACGTGCTGCACGGGAGTATCTGCCATGCCGAAATCTTCGGGTTTCGGCGGGTGCTGCTCCCACAAGCGATTCTCCCGCTCCTTCGACCAGGCCCCGAAGTCGGCCAGATCCTCCCCGGTCGGTTCTCC
The DNA here is from genome assembly GCF_019041495.1 of Parabacteroides sp. MSK.9.14. Lineage (NCBI taxonomy): Bacteria > Pseudomonadati > Bacteroidota > Bacteroidia > Bacteroidales > Tannerellaceae > Parabacteroides > Parabacteroides sp. MSK.9.14. Next base: position 86,033 of record NZ_JAHPXO010000023.1, on the reverse strand, counting down.
GGCGGGTGTGGCGGCAGAATCCGGTAACGCTTGTCCGGGTTTGTTTTCGATTCGGGTAATCTCCCCGGTTTCGGTATCGACATGGTAGCCCTGCGCCGCCATTTCTGCGACGACGCGGCGTTTTTCCTCCTCTTCCCGCTGCTGCTGAAGGTTACGGGCGTCGGCGATAATCTCCTTGACGATTTCTCCGGCAAGGCGGGGCTCGTGTCTTTCGGCACGCTGGCGTTCCGCCTGACGGGGACGGGACAATTCCCGCTCCGGTGTACCGGGTGTCTGTTCCGGAGCATGTTTCAGGCAATAACTCTCGTTGAAATGCCGGTTGAAATCCTCCGAGAGCATACGCCGCATCTCCCGGTCGATGCCGTCCACGCCCTCCGCGTGGGTGAACTCCATCGCCGGTTTGCCGTAGGGGTCTTTGCCTACTTTGGCCTCGGTATGGATCACCCTGTCGAACGACTGGAAAAGGTTGTTTATCCGGATGCCGTTCGACAGCTTGCGGGATTCGATGAAATCCTGCTGCCGTTCGGACAGTTCCCCCGTGGCGGCTTTCTTTTGCAGGATAACCAGGTCGCTGCCGACCTCCGTCCCCGCGTGTTCTGTAAAGAGGTTGTTCGGCAGCCGGATGGCCGATACGGGCTCGCAGCGGTTCATCAGCCACTCGCGCACGGGGCGTCCCTGCTCGGCGTTCAATACTCCCTGCGAGGTGATGAATGCCACCAGGCCGCCCTCGCGTACCATATCGACGGACTTCATGAAAAAATAGTTGTGTAGCGCCCGTGTGCCTTGCCGCCGCACGGGGTCGGTATGGGTGGAGAAGAACGGGTCGAAGAGCGCCACGTCCCCGAAAGGGATGTTGCTCACGGCCACGTCGTAGTAACCGGCGTATTTGGGTTCGATACGTTCGAATCCCTGTACCCGCACCCGTTTTTCGGGGTGCAGGTGCTTCAGGATCAACCCCGTGGCGGGGTCTTTCTCGAAGCAGGTGATCTCCGCGTAGGGGTCGTGGAAATCCACGGCATTGACGAAAACCCCCGTTCCCGCGCTGGGGTCAAGAATACGTTGGGGGGCGATCCGCGTATCCCATATCGCCTCCACGATGGCATCTGCCACTTTCGGGGGCGTGTAAAAAGCCGTCAGGACGGAGTTCTTGATCCCGTCCATGTAGCGCTTGTATTCCCGTTCGTCGGGGGTGTTCGCCCTGATGACCTCTTGCAACTCGGCCACGAGCGTTGCCATGCCGTCCTTGTCCGGTTTCCCGGTGGGGTTTTCCAGCACTTCCTTGATGGCGCCGAAGCCGCTGTATGCGCCGAGTGTCCTTTCTTCTTCGGGAGTCGGCGCCCGCCGTTCCCTGTCGAGCGTGAAGGCCGTCTTCAGCGCGTCGATATTCTGGCGGAGGTGGGTTTTCTTATTGAATGCCATCTTCGAGAAGTATTTGGACGGTTCCCGTCAGTTCGGTATAGAACAGTTCATAGTCGGGCGTGTCGGCGAAGTCGTCCGTGAGGTCGTACTTCTCCAGCACCCCGCGGCAGAGGGGCAGCAGGCGTAGAGCCGCCTGCCGGGCGGTATCCTCGGGAATCTCCGCCTCGAATTCCCTCCAGAGGATGTTTACCAGCGTGTTGTAGGGTGAAAAGTGCAGTCCGCGGCAGAGTTCCTCGCGGGCAATTTCTTCGGCCTCGATGTGGTTGCAGCCCGAACGGATCGCCTCGCTGTACGCTTGGGCGGCGCTGTCGGCCCGCTCGGCGATGAACTCACTTTCGGCGATGAGTTCCGGGTGGCTGTCCTTGAGGTAGGATAGTAACGAAAGTCCGTAATAGGACAATTCCCCCGTGGGGGTATGGTGTTGCTTGTCTGGCATGATAAGAATTTTTAGTGGTCGTTGATAATCGGGGAAGAGAAAGGCGCCCCGGGTTCCCACCCGAAGCGCCGACCACTGAAAAAATCCTTATCAAACAAGCGTATCTCGTTATGACAGGTCTTTTCCAGTGGCAAAGGTAACGATTATTTCCGTTTGTTCCTCTTTCCCTGCCTGGGAGTATCGCGCGGTTCGAAAACGAACGAGGTCTTGAACTGGTCATCGAGCGTGAGGGCCGCGTCGAACGTCCCGCCGCCGTTTTTGACGAATCCCCGGATCGTGCCGGTTTTGCCTTTGGTCAGCAGTTCCGCGAGCTGCTTGTCGGTCAGCTCCTTGCGGGCCACGGTTCTCCATACGGTCAGGCCGCAATCGGGATTCTGACACTTGGCGAGTTTGGGATAGAACACCACGGGCCTGCCGCAACGCGGGCAGGCTGTGTCACTCTCCGCGCCGTCGATTCTTGCTTCCAGCAGTTCTTTGGCGATTTGCGAGGCGAAGACCTCGATACCGCGATGGAACGTCGGGGCGTCCATCTCCCCGGTGGCGATCTTCGAGAGGGCCAGTTCCCAGCCGCCCGTCATGGCGACATCGGCGATCTTCTTGTCCCTGACCACGGCATACACGGCCAGTCCCTTGTCCGTGGGTACAAGCGACTTTTTCTCTCGCCTGACATACTCGCGGGCAAAGAGCGTTTCGATGATGGCGGCACGGGTGGCGGGCGTGCCGATGCCGGCATCCTTCATCGCCTCGCGTTCGGCCTCGTCGGACAGTTCGCGTCCGGCGGTTTCCATCGCCGCCAGCAGGCTCGATTCCGTGTGAAGGGGGCGCGGCCGGGTCTGTTTCTGTTCCGTGACGCATCCCTTGACGGGCAGCTCGTCGCCTTGCACGATGTCGGGAAGGAGGGTCATGTCCTCCTCTTTCTCCTCGACAGGTTCATTCAGGACGGCCCGCCAGCCCGTCTCGACCATGATACTGCCGCGGGCCGTGAAATCATGTCCCGCGCTTTGCAGGGTAAGGGAAGTGTTTTCTTTCACGCAGGCCCCGGAAAAGGTTTCGAGCATCCGCCCCGCGACCATCTCATAGACGATGCGGTGGTCGGCATCCAGTTCGGAAGGGAGGTTCTCGGTGGGAAGCAGCGCGTGGTGGTCGGCGATCTTTTCGTTGTCCACGCTTCGGCGGGAGAGAGATGCGGTATCCATCCTGCCCGCGTATTCCGCGAAACGGGGATAGCGTGTCATGTTCCCGATGAGTGCCGGAATCTCCTCGGCCACATCTTCCGATATATAGCGTGAGCCGGTACGGGGATAAGTGATGAACTTCTTCTCGTAAAGCGACTGGGCGATGTCGAGCGTTTTTTCTGCCGAAAAACCATACCGACTGTTGGCCTCTTTCTGGAGTGTCGTCAGGTCGTACAAGAGAGGCGGCTGTTCCCTGGCCTCCTTGCGCTCCACGTTCACGACGCGTACCGTTCGGGCGCCGATAACCTCGGCGCGGGCTGCTTCCGCCTTCTCCCTGCCGTCGAATTTCTCCGTGGAGAGGACGGTGAACTCCGTGCCCTCCTTTGCCGTGGAGAGCTTCAGCCGGAAATAGGCGGCGGGCTTGAACGCCTTGTTCTCCAGGTAACGGGAGCAGATGATCGCCAGCGTGGGGGTCTGCACCCGTCCGAGCGACCAGACACCCCGCCCGGCAGCCACGGCAAGCGCTTGCGAGGCGTTGATACCGACGATCCAGTCGGCTTCGCTGCGGGCTTTGGCCGAGAGGTAGAGGTTGTCGTATTCGTTGCCGGGGCGGAGGTGTTGTAACCCCTCGCGAATGGCCCGGTCGGTCAGGCTGCTGATCCATAACCGCACGAAAGGGGTGCGGCATTCCAGGTAAGAGTAGATGTAGCGGAAGATCAGCTCCCCTTCACGCCCCGCGTCGGTCGCGACGATGATGCGCTCGGCCATGCCGAACAATTCCCGGAGAATACCGAGCTGCTTCACGACACCCGGGTCGGCCTTATACTCTTTACCCTCCCGAACCTGCCGGGGCAGGAGGATGAACGATGATGGCAGGATAGGCAGGTTTTCCCGGCGGAAACCCGCGATGCCATACTGTTGGGGCATTGCCAGCCCGACCAGGTGGCCGAAGGCCCAGGTTACGGCGTAGCCGTTTCCCTCGATAAAACCGTCTTTACGGTTCGTGGCTCCCACGATGGCGGCGATCTCACGCGCCACCGAGGGCTTTTCTGCGATAATTACTTGCATGATGATTCGGATTTTTCAGTGGTTGTTTTCTTGTTGTTCTTCTTCTTTCTCTTTTTCCGGACGGGCGATCAGCCGGCGGTCGTAATAGACATGGTTGCCGTTCCCGTCGTAATACAGCCGTCCGTCGTCCGCCTCCTCCGGGGGGCTGCGTTTACCCGGCCGGAGGTACAAGGCGGCCAGCGCCGCGATCAGGAGCGGCATGGCTCCGGCCTGCATGTAGAACCATTTCATACGTTATACCTTGGCACCTTTGGAGTTGCTCTTTTTGCTGCTGCGGTAATTTTTCTTCTGCGCCGGGGTGGCCTCCTGCTGTCCCTGCTTGAGCGGCTCTTTCACACCTTTGACCGCTTCGACGGTCTTGCCCTCGGAATTGACGGCGACCTGGGTACGGCTTTCAACGGCGGGTTTGACCTCCGCCCCCTGCCGTTTCGCACGGTCGGGATTCCAGCGGAAGAAGTCCATCTTGTTACGCTCGAAGTTGGGCTTGACCCAGGCGTTGAACGGCTCACCCTGCCCGTCCTTGACCATGCCCTTGATGTAGAAAGCCTTGACATCCGCCCGCTTGGAGGGATCATTCACCGCTTCCGTCCACTGGTCATAAGCCTCTTTGGGCACGGAGGCTTTGAGGATTGTCCGGTGAATCGTGAGCGTGGGCTGTCGTTCGGAGGCCGTAGTTTCCTGCCGTCCGTTTTTCTCGGCGGCCTTCTGGCGGTAAATCTCCTTGTTCTCCTGGGCGTAGCGGTTGCGATCCAAACCGTCGTAGGTAAAGGAATAGTTACGTTCGGCCGCGTCGATTTGGATATAGGCATCCCGCTTATAACCCGCGCGGGTGGTATATCCTTCGAGCAACACCTTGCCGCCGCCGTAGAAATCCATCTGCTTGCCTTCCGAGAGGTCGGCCTCCTTGATGCGGGCACGTTTTTCGAGTAACGAAACGGGCATGGGTTCCAGCGTGTTCGTCCATTTGTCTATCGACACGTAGCAGGGCGTGAGCTTGCCCGGCTCCAGCTCCAGGTCGATCACTTTCCCGGCATGACGGGTGTTCATCAGGTTCGTTTTCGCCTCCTCGTCGAGCAGCACCCCGTGGAAGGGGGCGTCGAGGTCGGGTCGTTCCTGCCAGTAATGCGGCACGACGCGCAGCGAGCCGTCCGCCTGCTCTTCGAGCGACACGCGCCCTTTGGTGGAAACACGCATCCCGTTCTCCAGTTCGGGGTTCATCTCCACCAGCCCGTTGGATTTATGTCCGTAAGACATGGCTTTCAGGTGCGGCTCGATGTCCTCCATGCGGATACCTTTCTTCTCCATATCCGCCAGGTCTATCTTCGTGACGTCCAGCGGCTCGAACTGCCGCTGCTCCTGCGTCTGGAGCCGTTCGGAGGGGTCGATACGGTAATTTTCCAGAATCTCCGGGTCGAAGTCGATGCGGATAAGTTTGTTCAGGGCATTCTCCGTCATGACGAAGATACCCGTGTGGACGGGGTTCTGGGCCTGTTCCATGAACTTTTTGAAGAAGGCTTCGAGGGCTGAATCCTGCGTGTTCACGTTCAGCAGGCTCGCCACGTTCTGATCCGTGGGGTCGGCGGTCTGGATATTGCCGTCCTGATCCACGCCGGTAACGGCTTGTAGTCGTCCGTCGTCGGCATTCTGAACGAGCATGACTTGTTTAGCGTCGTTCTTTACGTTTTCGTCCATAATTACGAGTGTTTTTAGTTAGCACCAATAGCGATGCGGGAACGAAAGTAAGGGGAACCGGCTGAACGTAAAAGAGTTGGAAAGGCTATGGAAGCATCGGGCACAGAAGTGGCCGCTTGTGGCGCAGGGCAGAGGAAATCGGAGAAACGGAGTGCCGGGAAGGACGGATTTGGCAGAGGGTATTTTCGTGGCTCCTCACCTTATTTGTCAGGTAGTCGGGATCTATTGTTAAATGTCAATAAAGCGCATGGATAACCCGTGTTTTTTTATAAATTTGCGAAAACGGGTTTCAATATCCGACAAAACGTGAGGCATGGAAATATATACCCCAAAAACCAAGATCAAACTTTCTCCGGTGATAAGAAACGGGAGAGAATTTGTCGAAGTGACTTTCGGTAATGACAATGACATCCGCTTGTCGCTGTCGAAGGAAGAAAACGTACTGCTTGTCGGCGGCAGGGCTTATCTGCCGGCAGAAGATTTCGTGCTTGCCGAGTTCTTCGACCGCTATGTAAAAATGGCGTTTATAGACTATTCTGCCATCAAGGAAACCGCACCCCGTAAAGAGGAAGACAAACGGCCGCCACTGCCGGAAGGCTATCTGGAAAAACTTCAGCAAGTGCGTTACAGTGACCATACCGTAAGGGTATATACCTCCTATTTCCGCGATTTCCAACAGCATTTCGAGGGGCGTAAGATTGAAACGGTTACTCCCGGCGAGATAAACGACTACCTGCTGTATCTCATCCACGAGAAAAACATATCCTCCTGCCAGCAAAACCAGCGTATCAACGCCATCAAGTTCTATTACGAGAAAGTTCTCGGTCAGGAACGGCGGTGTTACAAGGTGAACCGTGCCAAACGGGAGAAGACGCTGCCCGACGTGTTGAGCAAGGAGGAAATAAAGAAAATACTCGACGTGACGGTGACAGACCTGCGTTTCTTCTGTATGTTCTCCATACTCTATTCCGCAGGGTTGCGCATCAGCGAACTGCTGGAACTGAAACCCGGCGACATCAACGAATCCCGCTCCCTGATACGGGTGCGGCAGGGTAAAGGGAAAAAAGACCGCTACACCCTGCTGTCAAGACCGTTGATGAAAAAGCTGACGGAATATAACAGACTATACAAACCGAAAGTGTGGCTTTTTGAACACAGACCGGGAGAACCTTTCACCGAGAGTATCGTGTCGAAACGGCTGAAGGCAGCGGCCCGGGAAGCGGGAATCACGAAACGGATTTATCCGCACCTGCTGCGCCATTCGTTCGCCACTCACCTGCTGGAGCAGGGAACCGACATCAAGATAGTGAAAGAGCTTATGGGACATAACAATATCAAGACGACAGAAAGGTATGTCCACATAGCCGACACTTTCAAAAGCAATATCAAAAGCCCGTTGGACGATCTGTTGATGGAGGAAGACGAGGTCTGATACTTAAAGAAAATAACAGCCAAATCGGCTGATAGTATAACATTATCGACCTGAAAAGAACAAGAAATGAAACCAAGAGATATATTTATTAAAGCCTGCAATGAGATAGCTATTCCTTTTATCGCAATGGGATTTAAGCCGTCTAAAAATGGACAATGTTTGAAAAAGATTTCAAAAGACAAAAATTTGACTTTTGAAATATGGTTTCGTTCAAGTGTATATAATTCATCTTGTAATGTGGCTATATATCCACTGATTACGATTACCTGTAAAAACTTGAAAAAGTGGGTGCAAGAAGAGAATCTCAATGTCAATGATGATGGCTTAGTATATCATAATCATATTGGATACCTATCGCCAATAAATCAATATCAATCTTGGGATCTTGCCGGACTAAGCTATGCTCCATCAATAAAAACAATAATTGATTTACTTGAAAAATATGCTTGTCCGATATTTGATTTATTTGAGAATAGACAAATGGCTATTGACTTCATTACGCAACATGGCTGTTGTTTCAATCAATACACGAAAGACTCTCTCCTTGCCCTGCCATATATGTTGAGATATGGTGAAAAGGAACAAGCCGAGAACTACTTCAATCATTACATACATTCAAGTAAATGTCGAAATAGATTTGTAAAAGCCTATTCTCAATTAGAAAAGAATGATGTAATTGATTGTGGATTAGATAATCGTTTCGTAATACTTGCATATAGTCAAAAACTAAAAATAAAATAGGTCGATAACAAACAGATGAAACTTTTAAGGTGGTTTATCCGCCGAACATTACTAACAAGGAAAAAATAATATGTGTCAATACAAATCAATATGCAATCCTATAATAGAGCTTACAACACTTTTACAGAGTTGTGGCTTCACAATAGAAAAACAAGAACTTAAAGATTGGCATTTCAATGAGTTTGAGATTGTGATGAAAGGAAAGAAATTACAACTTCCAATGATAGATATAGAAGGTATAGAACAACATAGCGACAATATATATTGTTGCAAATGTCATTGGTCTGTTGTAAAACTAATAATGAATTGACACAATAAAATGTTAGTAACAAGCGGCTTAACCTCCCCTGAAAGGTCGGTTAGCCACCAAACATTATGCACCAAAGATATAATATAAAAACAATAAGAATATGAAAGAAGAAAATTATCCAACTGGAGCTTTTGTAGCCTTTGTGTTATTATCACAAAATGAATGGGATATTAAAAAACTCATCAACGACTGCAAGGCAGATTGGAACATAGAAATTCCATATGACGGCAATGAAGAAGCGTTGGTAGCTGTTATGGGAGATGTTACACTTGCAGTAGCCATTATGCCTGCACCTGTTCCTAATCAAGAGGCGGAACATTATGCAGGAGCAAATTACATGTGGAAAGATGCAGTAGAAGTGACTAAAAGCCACAAGGCACATCTCATGGTTTCTGTATTGGGAAAGGATGCCAATCTATTGGAACGAGGGAAACTATTTACAAAAGTCGTTTCTTCATGCCTTAAACAAGAAAGAGCCATTGCTGTCTATACTGATGGAACTGTGTTCTATCCCCAGTTTTATTGTGATGTTGCATCTGTAATGCAGCAAGATGATGAAGCATTGCCTATATTGGATTGGGTGTGGTTTGGCGTATATCGCACCGAAGAATGTGCAGGTATATATACCTACGGAATGAGAAAATTTGGTAAAGAAGAAATGGAAGTTTATGCTGCCAATGCCGATCTGAATGATGTTCGCGATTTTCTGCTTGATATAGTTACATATGTTTTAGACTGCGATGTAACTTTGAATGATGGCGAAACCATCGGATTTTCGGAAGAACAAAAGCTCAGGATTACCCTTAGTGATGCGGTTGCATTGGATGGAAAGAGTTTGAAACTTGAATATCCACAATAAGAAGGCGCATAACAAACGGATAAATCTCCTATAACAGTCGATTATCCGCCAAACATTATAATAAATAAAAATCAAAGCATTATGGCAAAATATGAGTTGGGGGCAATTTATAAAATTAATGGTCGAAGTGGTGAATTGTATTATGTAAGACTTTTGACAAACGACTGTTATGGCGTTTTTTCATCATTAGAAGGCGAACTGAATGAAGAGACATTTGCTCAAACCCATTATCGTCTCTATTTTAGCTGTAACTCTTTTCCTATAAAACGAGGTATATGGGAAAAAGTCGTATCATCTCCAAACTGTACAGATATTGCACGGTGGCAACGCCCTCAATATTTAGCTAATTTTGCTAATTTCAACATGAAATTATTTCTTGATCAATGTAGAGTTTTTCATGAAGATGGGAACCTTTATCAATGTGAAAGTAAAGAGGAGTTTATTAGATTAGTAAAATCCGGTAAGATTTTATTTTGTTTTAATACTTATGAAATTATACCAGACTTTCTAATGAGGTATTACAAGGATTTCCCCAATAGCTATATTGTAAATAAAGATTTTATCCATAGTGGAACTTTGGAATACCAAAAAGAACAAACAAATGTATTAAAAGAATTAGGCTTTGATATTGGAAACTTATTATAACAAGCGGCTGAACATTCCTATAAAGGTTAGTTAGCCACCAAACATTAGACACCTCTAAATAAAATTATATGGTTGATAAAAAAGAAATATTGAATCAAATAGTGAATGTGTTGGAAAAACCTTTCGTTACACATGGTTTTCGATATGTACGAGGTGGTCGCTTTGTACGAAAGCTATCTGATGGAAACACAGAACAGCAATATCATATAACTTTCAGGAAGAAATACGGCTGTTTTCTTATGTCAATCGAGCTTATTGTTCAAAATAAAGTGCTATTAAAAGATTTTGATGTTTTATACAGAGAAACCTTAATCTTTGGATACCGGAATTTTGAAGATAATTTTCGGGATGAATGTATAAAAATGGTATTGAAACAAAAGTATGTAACTTTATGCGGACTTGGGGATTGGAGAGAACTTAAAGAGGAAAATGAATCGCTGGAAAGTTTCAATGCCAGATTTCGCCTCTGGTCACCCCCTTATTTTGAAGATTTGAAGGATTTGAATAACATTTTGGAAAAAGAAGGAAGTCCCACATGGCAAGAGCAATGTTTGACCAGCATAAATCTGTCTTTGAAATTTTTCAAGAAAACAGAAGATATAAACTGGATTATAAACAATACAGAATATCAAGGACTGTTCCTATTAAAGCAAATGGGGCGAGTTGAAGAAGTTGAAAATAAGTACAATTCGTTACTTGAAAAAAAGAGGAAATATGGGAATAACACAGAAAGCATAGAGTATTTCTATAAATTATTAATGAATAAAGGTGTCTAACAAGCGGCTCAACCGCCCCAAAGGTCGGTTATCTACCAACCATTAGTTGCGGTCAAAAACGAAATAAAAATGAATGTAATATCAGAAAAAGAATATTCGTTTTCAAATGCGCTTTTTTGGAACGTAATGTTACATCATCATATTCGAGCCTTTGATGAAGAAAGGGATGCGAATTTTGATGAAGTATGGGATGAAGAACTTGTACCAACATTGTTGGATGAAAAGAAGTACAAGAAATATTGGTGTTGGCTATCTCAAATTGATTTGAAAACATCCGAAAATCAAGGTGAAATAGAAAACCCAAGAACTCTAACACTTCCTATCGGCAGCGATATTGTATTGACAATAGAATTTCATCCTTGCTGTACATATTATTTTTTGAATGACACTTTAATCGGGGAAGTTAGTGGCAACTTTCACTTGAAGTATCTCACATATTCGGAATTAATGAGGATTACAAAAGAGATATATGGAGATGTACTGTTTCATTTACTCTTACCTTTGTCTGCAATCAAAGAAAAGGAAAAAGATACAGCACTTTTTGAGATTGTCCAACGATTGCAACAAATTCCCTTATTTAAGGAACATTCCGAATATATAGGTAAATGTATCTTGAACGGATTATTAGTATCCAACTCTGACATACAGGAAAATTCCAAGATAGGAACGATATGTACAAGTAATCATTCGTATAGAAATGCTTTGATATATAATGATGAAAAGCAGGAAATAAAGGAGCTAAATATTCTTTTGTCAAAGTTATAAATTTGCAACTAACACGTGAATAAATCTCCCCGAATGGTCGATTATTCACCGAACATTACTGACTGAAGAAATAAAAAGGAAATATGGAAAAAGAAATAAGAAAAATCCTTTTAGAAATAATAGAGTTATTAGAATTTATGAATGAATCAGCTTGGACAATCACTCTCAAAAGATTGTATGAAGACAATGCTTCTTCCCCAAAGGATTGGCTAAGAAAAATTAAAAGTCTATTTGGTGGAATGGGGTCATTTACAGATTTGGTTTTAATGAGGAATGGTATCATTTGTATTGATGAAAACAATAAATTAGACCAGTTGCGCAATAGATTATACAATAGAATGTCACAATCTTTTGTTGAACTTAATAATTCAGAGAAAAGTCAGTAACATACGGATAAATCTCCCTGAAAGGTCGATTATCCACTAAACATTAGCAACTTTACAAACTAAAAAGAATATGAGTGACCAAATAATTTTTGATGTTGACGGACTTATAGAAGCTCAAATCCGTCAGAGAGATAAAGACTACGCAAAAGTCTGTTGTCAGAACTTATTAAACTACGCATACGGAAAGGGGCTTTTGTGTGATAATCCATGTGATAATGAAGGAAACCTAATCATGCCTTCAATTATTAAGGAAAGTTCTTTAACAGAAATTGGTAAACATATTTTTGTTGAATTGCTATTTAAGTGGTTTGCATACACAGATAATGAAAGTGGAAAAATTGACAGAAAAAATAACATCAAAATGTTAGAGAAGTATTACAATCAACTTTTACAAAAGATTGATAGAAAATAGGTTGCTAACAAACAGATGAAACATTGAAGGCGGTTTATCTGCCGGACATTATCAGTCATTAAAACCAGTAGAACATGGGAAAGCAATTTGAATTCTATTCGCATAAAAATGATGATGAGATGATTGCAAATACGCTTAGAAGTGTATTTGGAGAGTTGTTGTGTGTCCCACATTATAAAGGAGATTTATCTCCTTTTGACATTTGTGCTAATGATCGGAAGATGTATTTGACCGGAAAATCTTTCCAACAATATATATCATATTATACACATGAATATTATGATGGAACAACAGCTGAAGTATTGGACTATATGAAAAGTCCAGTTTTAGAATATAGAGTTCCTTTTCAAAGGGAAGATATGGCATACATTGCTGGACGTTTTTATTGCTGTTCTGATAATAATGATTTTTCTCAAATGGTTTCCAAGTTTTTTCGTAAAATCAAAAAGAAATTTCTATACGTGAAATTTTGGAAGTGCTATATATCAAACAGCATAGATGTGGAAGCATCTCAATTCTTTATACCGAATAGAATAATTACTATAAATAAAGAAGATTTGAAATAAAAGTGACTGATAACAAGCACCTGTGCCACCTCACGGCGGCAAGCTGCAAACCATTATTGTCGAAAAATAGAATTATGGAAAGTAATATAAATATAAGTAGTTGTAAATATGAGGAATTTACTGGTTTGAAACTACAAGGTTCAAACTGGGAATTGAACTTACGTCTTTCAAAAGAGGATATCCAAATCTTGCATAAGAATATAAAGAAAGCAGATTGGTCTGAAAGAAAATCAATAAAGGCTGGAACTACTTGTATGTCAGTTCCTATTTATTGGAATTATGAAGAAAAGAATAATATAGTTTGTATCATTTTAGGTACAAATGATGAATGTTGGGATGTGGGATTTGTAATATCCTTTGATGATTTTGAAAGAATAATAACAACTTTAATAGAATAATCGACAATAACAAGCGGATTAATCTCCCCTAAAAGGTCGATTATTCGCCGGACATTAATAACAATAAAATAGAAAATAATTATGGGAATGTTAGGAGTTTACATGCTGACAGATGAAAACACAATGAATATATTATCTGATAACGATAATTTATTTGAAGCAGTGGAAAATTACGGAGAGGAGAAAACAACCATATCTTATGGTATTGACAAGTTATGGGATGGACTTCACTTTTTATTAACCGATAAGTCTTCACAAGAGCCTATTGAAGGAGAACCTTTAAGCGAAGCTGTTGTTGGTGTACACGTTCTTGATTGTAAGAGTTTTATAGCATATACTGCTCCATATGAAATTCATACTATCATAAAAGCACTGAATGAAGTGGATATAGATACGCTTATTACGAAAATGAATTTGTCTAAATTCAGAAAAGCTAAAATATATCCCAATATTTGGGTAAAGAAGAATGAGGAACAACTAAAAAAAGAGTTGAAACAAGAGTTCTTCAATCTGAAAACCTTTTATGAAAAAGCATTAAACTCTCAAACAGGAGTTTTAGTAAGTATTTACTAAATAGATTGATAACAAGCACCTGTACCGTCTAACGGCGGTAAGCTGCATCCCATTACTAACGCATAAAATAAAGAAAGATGAAATATTATACTGTAAAAAATAGAATAATGCCTTGGGGAAGTTATGGAGAAATGCTGTGGCAAGGTATTTACTGTTATGATAAAGATACAAACTCCCACATGATTTTTAGAACCGGAGCGTTTTGCCCTTCTATCTACCGCTCTCAATATAACAGAGAAAGTCCTGTGTTAATTGTCAAGGAGGATGTTTTACAGTATATTATAGAATCAAATCTTACAGGCTTTGTCCTTCAACCGGTAAACAAGGAAAAGATTGTAAAATTGGATTGGGAGAACTGGGATTTACAATCACCGGAGCCTTTGATATATCCGTCTGGAAGTATGGATGCGGAAGAATATATTACACGGCGCAAACATAACGAAACGGTAGCGGAGCAAATAGGGAATTTATTTGCGTTGATACCTCAAAAGGACGGACTGCTTTATTGCGAGCAAGAACGTGGTTCTGCCAAGTTAGTAGAACAAAGCCTTTCAGGATTGGATATTTTCATTGATAGGATTTTTTGCGACTTCTGCTCTGAAATTTATGTCAGTGAAAAGGCTAAAGACGTTTTATCTAAACATTATTCTGATCTGCTTATTTTCCAAGAAGTCCCAATATTTGTTGCAGATGAAAATCTCTTACTTCAATTAGAACAGACGGCTAAACGTAAAGAATATCAGAAGCAACGAGAAGCGGAAATGACAAAAAACGATTGGCAAAGGTGGTTTCGTTTGAAAGATGATGCGAGAAAGTTAATAGAAGGACTTTCCCTGCTGAAAACAGAATCCGCTAAATCCAAACGAAAATTGAATATCAATGATAAACTAAATTCTGCCAATGAAATATATCCTTTGGAATATGAAAGTTGGATGCAAGAGTATTGGAATAAAAAATAAAGCGTTAGTAACAAGCAGCAAACCGACCGAATAAGCGGAACGCTGCAAACCATTATCAACTTATTAATGAATAAAATGAAAAAAGACAAACATATAAAAGTGCTATTTCACTTGGAACAAGATGAAGATGGCTATCCACCATTTTCTATTGAAGGTTTGTGGTGCAAAAAGGCAAGTAATGATACTTATATTGTCGATAATGTGCCATTCTATACCTATGGAATCAGTTTGGGGGATGAGATATGTGTTACAGAAGAAGATGGCGAATATCATTTTCAATCCATAGTGAATCCCTCTGGAAATAGCACATTGAGGGTACATTTTAACGATAAACGTATGCAGATGGTCAGAGACAAACTACTTGATATGGGATGCAAGGTAGAGATTTCTAATCTCCCTTCATTCGTATCCATAAATGTACCACAAGAAGTTTCCTTAAAAGTGGTCGAAGATGTTCTGACCAATATGCAAAAAGAATGTGATAGTTTGGCTTATGAACATGGTGTTGTCAGACAAAATATAAGTTGATAACAAACAGCAGACCGACTGAATAAGCGGAACGCTGCCGAACATTAATCGCTGAGAAAAAATATGAATAATTGGATTGCAACAGAAGGAAGCCCATTTGTCATTGTTGAGCAACAATATGCCCATCAATGGAACGGTCAAGAAGACTACAATGCTATATGTAGCGTAACAGATTACTTGGGGAAAATCTATATAGACAATCATGTCCTATTGGTAATGGGAGATGAACCGATGGCTACACGCATAGTAAATAAAGATGGAGCAATCTTAATAATTCGTTGGAAGTATGCTCCCGATTATCTAACGGTGGAAAAACTTCTGGAGAATGATATAGTAACTGGAGCAGAACCGATAGAAGAAGTTGAAGTAAAATGGGATTCTACTGAATTAGTCCTATTTGATTCTTTGTCTCCCTATTGTGAAGCATCGGTTAAAGTGTTTTTATCACTACAAAAAACATCTTGTATAATAAAAACTTATCATTACCAAAAAGACGAAGTATCTTTAATAATACATTCAATCCAATAAAGACGATTAACATGCGGCTAAACCTCCCCAGAAAAAGGTCGGTTAGCCACCAACCATTACCGATTAACAATGACAATATGAAATGGTATAAAATATACTTGAATGGAGAAAATCGAATATGGAAGAAATGTATTACATATTCGTGGGAGTTTATATATGAAGATAAAGAAATTAATTTTCAAAGAATTATAGATTCATCTTCATCGGAAAGGTATCAAATAAAAGCTCTTATCAAAGGTAAGGGGCTAATCGCTAAAAGTATATCTGGATTTGGGCAAATAAGAATGCCAGAATTTGCTGAAGTCAGCCATTTGTTTCTTGTCAGAGAAGATATATTGAATATAAACGAATTGTCCTCCATAAAAGGAATTTCTTTAAAAAGGGTTTCAGTACATGGAGATTTCCCACTTGATTATATGGCAATTATTTTTAATGAAGTAATTGATTGTGTTGACAATATTCATTCCAAACGAGAAGAATTTGAATGCATGAGTACACTTGTGTTAGATATGTCTAAAATACCTTCATCTGTAGATGGGTTCTTTTTAAAAGGGTGGAATAAATACGGTTTTTATAAAAACATTGTCAATGAAAATATGAAAATGCAATTACTTCATTTGTATAAGGCAAATGAGTTTTTAAAATTTAAAGAAATAGAAATAAATGGCACATCGGTAACAAATGGATAAATCTCCGTAAGAGAGATTATCCGCCGAACATTATCTGCCCATAAAAAGAATGAATATGAAAATAGAATTAGAAAATTGCCAAAAAAGTCTTACTCTCAAAGATTTTGAAGAAATAGAGAGCAAATTGGGTTATGCCTTGCCGGAAAGACTGAAAGAGTTCTATTTACAATATAATGGAGGTTCTACGAAACAGACCGCAAGCATAAATAAATATCAAGAGGTGGAAATTGAAGATTTCTTCCCATTCAAATATAACAAGGATTTTAAGAATGACCCCAGATATACGGCAGAAGGCGAAACATTAGAGTTAAGAAAAGCAGGAGCTATATCTGATAGCATTCTTATTTTTGCTATGGAATCTACCGATGAAGGTCGGATTACCATAGACTTGGTTAATGGAAAGATCTATCTTTACCCTATTGTGGGGATGCAAGATGTAATCTTCAATTTTGAAGAGCCACGACTTGTTGCAAATTCAATAGATGATTTCTTTGACAATCTCGTTGTTTTGGACGGGCACAAAGCAATTCCAGCAATAGAAGAAATCGAAGAGGGACAAACGGAAACAGCAGGTGTAATGCCTGAACTTTCGGACTGTTCGGCTTCGCTAACAAAAGAAGATATAAAGAATTTTGAGGTTGAGTTGAATGTAAAAATTCCGGCAGGCATGAAGAACTTTTACCTCAAGTTCAACGGTGGTATGCCATCACCATATTGTTATCAACCGCAGGACGAGGATTTGGATCGGGTGGAGATAAATGCGTTCTTTCCGATAAAGGAACGCACCAATGCTTTTGAAACAATTGAAGTCATAGCCAAAGGTATATGGAGTAGGAATTTAATGCCATGCAACCTGTTGCCTTTTGCTATGGATTCGGGTGGAAACTATTATGCGTTGAACTTGAAGAATAAAAAGATTTACTATTACTTGACTGACGAGTGGGACGAAAACGCTTCAAGAGAATACAACTTTGAAACAAATACTCGTTACATCGCCCAGTCATTCAATTACTTTATAAATCATTTCATCGAAGAAGAGGAATAAAGCGGGCAGATAACAAGCGGATCAATCTCCTTTAATGAGGATTATCCACCGAACATTAGTCGCTTGAAAAATAAAAAAAGAAAATGAGCAAGATAATGATATGGGTCGGTCAATTCGATTCCGAAGCTGACTTTGAGAAATATATGGATCAATCGGCTTTCCGTCAATGGTGGAAAGAATACGATGAAGACAATAAGGAACTTCGTTGCCAGTTCTGTAAAGAGCTTGGTGTAATGGACTATGACGAAGATTCTCTTATTATGAAATATTCTTCTGAAGGACTTGAGAATCTGTTGAATGTTATTCCGGCAGACACAGATAAAATCAAGGAAATACTAAGAGCGAAAAAAATAACTGTCGCAAATGCGGCAATCATGTATAATAGCCATGAGGGTATATCATTGCAGAAAGCGACGAATACCGTATCGGTATCCTTCTTGGGCTCTTTTATTTTTGAACTTAATCCGACTGGTACAACAGCCTCGACTGCCGGTTTGAAATATATGACATGGATTGGGCATACCGATAAAAATGAAACCGAATTTATGGAGTATTTTAATCAAGAGCAATACCTCAAGGAGTTGGAAGCGTATGAATCCGGTCAGAGCAAAAAGCGTCCCAATCCCGAACATCGTTGTCAGTTCTGTAAAGACTTAGGTATAAAATTCTATTATCCAGAGTTTTTAAGAATTAAAATTGACAAAACATGTACAATGAATTCTGTTCAATTAATTCAATCAGTTATAATAGACAATAATGTACTTGATTGTTGGGTTGAAAAATCATTAAATAGAAATGGCCTTAATAATGCCTCAAATAATTGTACTTTCTGCTATATCCCGAATGGTTTTAGAGATAAAAAGAAAAACCAAAAAGTTTTTATTCTTAAAGAAAACATGAAAGGTCATCTTGGCATACCTAAAAAATATGTTGAAGAGATTGCGGACTATAATGGTCTTCGTTACTTATCAACATTTGAATGGGAATAAGCGACTAACAAACAGCAAACCGACTAAAAAGCGGAACGCTGCCAAACATTATAAACTCTGGATATAAGGATGAATGTATGAATAATCAATATGCAGTTTTAATAAGTAGTGAAATCCCCGAACTTGGAGAATTGGACTTACTGCGCTCAATTTACCGAGAGTTGAATGGTTATATGGAAGATTACAATAACCAAATCAACTTAGATGATTTGGGAGATTGGAAACTTCTCATACAGATAAATCTTCGAAATACTAATGGGGGGATTGGGATTTTCAAACGGGCAAAACGTTTCCCATCTAATAAAGAGTTTGAAATATCTATTTCCATACCAGTACCAAATTTGGAGGAAGCACGCTATGGAATATCCGATATGACGGGGATTTATATTCCTTTAAATATTAAAAACTTCTACATTCTTTCTCCATGCTTTAGTAAATATGATAATTTGTATCATTATATTCTTGAGAGTGCAAAACAAGCCATAGATGCAGCTTTTACTTATGGCTTTACATGTAACGGCAAAAGAATAAAGAAAAAAGAGTTTATAACAAACAGCACTACCGACTGAATAAGGCGGAACGCTGCAAACCATTATCAATAAAGATGTCTAAAAATGTAGTTTGTTTTTAACGGAATAAATAATATGGGAGTTTTTTTATCAATAACATATGATTTAAGGTGGGCTGGAAGTTTTGAAGCCAATGTGAAACAAGACAAAGTTGTAAACTATATAGCTACCAACTTGGGGGATATGATTTGGCAAGAGGAAATATCTAATCAGGTGCAAAGAATAGATAAACACCATATATCATTAGCTATTGTTTTAAGATTATTTCGCAGAGAAGATATTAAAAAAAATAGCTTAAAATCGTATGCTCGATATATTCAAAAAAAAGATATACTTAACATAGATCAAATGTTGGCTTTGGATGAGTATATAGAGTTGTCAGAAAATGAAATGAGATGTCAACTTTGCGATGCTGTTTTTAATCGTTTGGAAGAGATATTGATAAAATATAAGGAACGATTTCAAAATCTCGATTCCATAGTTTTAGTTCCGTTGTTAAGAGAACGAATATTACGAATTAAAAATCAGGAATTTACAGATAATTATTTTAAATCTAAATCGTTTACCGATGCAAAACGTGTCGAAGAAATAAAAAAGTTAATTGATTGCACAAAGTAAAACCATTGATAACAAGCGGATGAGCCTCCTCTGAAAAGGTCGGTTATCCGCCAAGCATTAAACATTAGAAAATGAGAACACCAATCATAATCCTGTTATTTGTAATCCTGCTTGCCGCAAGCTGCGGAGAGCCTCCCATGCCGCCGTCGGACGAGGAAATGATACGCCATTTCACCACGCACGAGGTGGCGTTCCGTAAGGTGTACGAAATCATGGCAGAGAGTTCAGAAGGTAGTTTTCACTACCCGCCGCTTTCTCCGGAAGAGGTCATTATACTTGATTCAACAGAACAAAGCGATACATCCCATGAAACGAATGATGAACAAAACATCCCGGTATATGGACTGTTGAAGCCGGAGCGAATCCTACTCGACTCCCTGTTATCAGAGATTGGATGCGGTTTTATCCTTGTTGATCGCAGGGAATGGGGAACGGCAGATTCGGTATATGTGAGCCTCGTTATGCCGTACTACTCCCACGGCATCGTGGATGCCGGAACGTCCAAGAGTTTCGTTTACGATCCCGGATTGAGAAGCCGTCGGAATATCCGTATCACCGAACATGGCGACCTGAACGAGATCTACCGCAGGACGTACAACGACACCACGCTTTACAAGCCCATCAAGGGAAACTGGTACATCGAGTTAGACCATTCGATATAACGGCCCGGAGTTCGTATCAAAGTATGTATCACTTTTTGTCAAGAAGATACATCATAAAGCAGATAATGGCTATCGCAAGGAAAAATAACAGAACCGCAAGGAGTTCGTTAAACCTGCACTTGGCATAGTGAGACATCACTGCTTTGCCTCGCCATTTGTAAATCCTGCTGACGAGCGACATAACGGCAAATGTGACAATGCTAAAAACGACACATGGCAACAATGCCGACACACCTGGAAAAAGCCGGATAGTAACAGTCATCATAGGGAATATCAAAAGAGCGAAGATATAAATCGAGAGCATCATTTCGCCATCGACCCTGCCTGTTCGTCTTGCTTGTTCCAATTTCTCGCCCATCCACCAGAGGTAGTCCCAGAGATAGAACCGTTGTCTGCCGTTATTCTTCATGCCGTTATTTATTTCATCAATGAAACGATTGTGATAATCATAGCCACAAAAAACATTACTGGCAGGAAGAAAAGGAGAAAACCTGTTGCAGGCTTGAATCTTCTATCAGCATAGTGGCTCATGACGGCTTTGCGCCTGCGGACTCCGTAAAGCTTTTCACCCCATATCACATACACCAGTGCAAGGACTAAATAGATACCCCACATACATTGCTGAAACGTATGGTAAACCCTCGCAAACGCAAGCAACGACATGACCGGAACAAACAACAAAAAATTGAAATACATAAACAGCATACTCTCTCCTGTGATGCGAAGGTGGTATTCGTGCAACCGCTCTCCGACCCACCAGAGGTAATCCCAGAGATAAAACCGTTGCTTATTCTCCTGCCGTTTCATCATGCCCAATGTATAAATCCGAGGTGGAACATCAGCGCTACATTTGCCACGATCAGGGCGATAGCGATAAGAACTATTTTGGCGAGCTTCCTGCCGGGATGTTTCATCTTCCCGTAATGTTCACGGAGCGCTTCACGCCGTCCGGCTGTATAGCGTAGCTTGCAGAATAAATCGGGAAGAAAGCAGAGAGGAATCACTATGGCCAAACCAATCATCCAGCCGAAAAGGCGCAATATCGGTGGAAACCCAAGCGGTATGAGTAGGACGAAGAGCCAGCACCAAAACAGTAGCATACGTCCGTTGAGATTGGTACGCTCCCTTTCGTGCCATATCTCGGCTACATACCACATATAGTCGATGAAGCAGATCCGGTATTTGCGATTGGCCTTATCCATGCTCTCACCTCCATACAAAGAAACCAACCAATATAAGTATAATCAGAACGCTGACCAACACAATCTGAACCCTGCGGCGTGTTTCAGGCTTGCAATCGTCAAATAACCACAGTTTGCTGTTAAACTGCCAATGACACGCCCATTTCCAACGGAACAGCAACCCTGCAAGCCATAGGGCAAGCAACCCGACACCAAACAGCAACCCGTATTTCGGGTGAGCCTGCAACCACTCGAAAAACGCTTCCGCCTTGCTGTTCATTGCTTCGTATATATCGGTAACTGTCATACTTATAATTAAAAGGATTCCGAACACAAAAATAATGTTTTCCGTTCACATAATCACTACTTTATGCTCCAAAACACCAGCTGTGCGGTTATAAAACCAGGAAACAGCCCCCGTTAAGGTCACGGAGGTTGTTTGCAGGGTGTTTGTGTTCATTTAGTTCTGTTCCGGCAGGAGCTTGCAAAGCACCGGGTCGTTCTTGATACGTTCCAGTTCCTCGGCGACGATGCGGCCGGCCTCTGCCTTGATACGTTCGTAGTTTTCCTGCACGACCTGTTTCATGTGATCCGTCCCGTTCTCGTCCGTGAAGTCGGTAATTTGTGGTATCTTCTTGTACCGGGCCGTTTCCGCTTTCACTTTTTCGTTGTCCACGACAATCTCGCAGTGGAAAATCTTCTGCTCGATACGTTCGTCGAAATTGTCCGCCACAGCCCCGACGAACATTCCCTGCGTGAGCGTCGAGATCTTCGAGGCCGGGATCAGGCTGTCCAGCTGCGTGGATATGGATGTCGATTTGTCGCTGCGGCTCAACGTCATGCTCTGCCGCTTCTGCAATACCTTACCGAACCGTTCCGAGAGTGTCTTGGCCGTTTCACCTACGACCTGCCCGGAGAAGATGTTGCCCACCGTGTTCATCACGACGGCGGCCTCCTTGTCCCCGTAGTCCCTCTTCAACTGTGAAAAATCCTGGAAGCACAGCAGCACGGCGACCTTGTTGCTTCGGGCCGTGGCGATCAGGTTGTCGAGTCCCTTGAAGTAGATTGTCGGCAGCTCGTCGATGATGATGCCCGATTTGAGCTGACCTTTCTTATTTATGAGCTTGACAATCCGGGAATTATACAATCCCAAAGCCGCTCCGTAAATGTTTTGCCTGTCGGGATTGTTCCCCACGCAGAGTATCTTGGGATCGTCCGGGTTATTGATGTCGAGCGTGAAGTCATCGCCCGACATGACCCAATATAGCTGGGGCGAAATCATGCGGGAAAGCGGAATTTTGGCCGATGCTATCTGGCCCTGGAGCTGGTCTTGAGCGCCTCCGAGCCAGGCATCCATAAAGGGGCTGAGGTAGTTTTCGAGTTCCGGGTAGGATGTCAGAATCGGGAAAATATCCTCGTACCGCTTGTTCAGGAACTCGATGGCGTGCGGGAAGGTACAATACCGCCCGTTGTCGTAGATGCGCAGGAACCAGATCACGGCCGCGAAAAGGATAATGGGGCTTTCCACAAAAAAATCGCCCTGCTTCTGCACCCAGCTTCGGTTCAGGTTGAGCATGATGGTATAGGCGCTCTCGTAGGCGTCCGAAATATCGGTCATGAAGTCCGGGTGAATGGGGTTACAGCGGTGCGAGCGGCGCGGGTCGTCGAAATTTATGACGTAGAAAGTCGGGATTTTCTTGTAACCTTTCTGGTGATTCAGCAGGTGGTTGTAGGCGATTTCCGAAAGATCGGGAAACTTGTAGTCATAGATGTATTGGGTATAGCCCTTTTCGATTTGCTGTTTAATAAACTGGTTTACAACACAATAACTCTTTCCGCTACCCGGGCTTCCCATGCAGATGCAAGCCCTTTGCGGGTTTACGACATTGGCGAACCCGTTGTTCCACTGTTTGTTATAGTAAAATTTCGTCGGCAGATTTATGGAGTACTCGTTCTCGATCAGGCGTGTTTCCTGCTGGAATGATTCGTTCTCGTTGTTGAAAGGGTCATCCATGAGATTGTTCTTCAGCAGGCGGGACATCCACACGCCGCCCATCAAGAGGCAGATATACCCGGCCGATAGGGTCAGTATGTAGAAAGCCGCGTTCGCCGTTGCCGTCAGCGGCAAGTCCAGCAGCCACCAGTTGAAGAAGAACAGCACGCCTCCCGTGGCCAGCGATGCCGTGATTTTCCGCCAGGTAATTTTCTCCTCTTTTACTCCTTTTGTCCCGAGGCATGAAAGGGCGAGGAACACGACGGCGAAAAGTTTCGTCCATAGTATATTCCGGAACAGCCCCGCGGTGCGGTCGAAGTTCAGCAGAATCCTATCGACCACGCCGATATTGATTCCCCATTCCCGTATCTGCCCGTAGCAGAACCAGTAGATGTTGATAACCACGAACAAGATACTCAATGCCCGCATGAAATCCATTGTTTTTGCAAGACCCCGAAGGTCGTCTTCCTGTTGCATAACCGTAAGATTTAATAAATGAATGATAATTGAGATGTTATACTTTCCTCCGTCGTGAGGTATTCCGCTTCCGTTGCCCGTTCCGTCCGGCAGGCGCTTGTTTCGGGGACAAGTCCCTCGTGTTTTCTCCGGGATTCCGTTTTCCGCCGAAGCGCAGCTCGAAGGCGTTGGCCGAGTATGCCTTTCCCAGCCGTGATCCGTTCACGACCGTCCGTGTTTCGTGGTCAATGAACGTCACACCCACGATGCGGCCGTTTTCGTTGCGTCGTATGTAGAGATCCACCCGGGCTCCCCGCAGGCGTTCGCGCAGTTCTTCCTCCGTGGGTTCTCCCCGAAGCGCTTTATCGACCCGGCCACGGATTTGCCTCCTCGTGTTGTCCTTCCCGAACCGTTCGGCGCTGCGCTCCATGTGCCGTTCCAGCCCGTCATACCCGACCTCTTTACCGAACAGTGAGGATTTGAGCGGCGCGGCCACTGCCTTGTCCCCGTTCTCGTCCAGCAACGTGTAGAGCAATCCCCGGTAGGGGGTTCCGTTCCGCTCTCCCCGGACTTCCTCTATACCTATATTATATAAGGACAGCAATGCCCGGAACTCACCGAGGGTCTGGAAGCGGTATGTCGCCACGGCCGGTTTTATTACCGCTGCCACCTGGCGTTTCAGGTCGCCCCGCGTGTAATCGGCGGGGACGATCCCTTGCCCTTTCTCCCGCCTTCTCCCTTTGGCGGGATGCAGTCCGTACTCCCGTTCCAGTTCCTCGGTAACGGCCACGCTGCGTTCGTTGCGCCTGCTGTCGTTTATCTTGCGCCCGTCCTGGGCCACCTGCACCGACACGATATGGATATGCTCCCGTCCGATGTCGGTATGCTTGAATACGATATAAGGTTGTCCTCCCCAACCCATGCGCTCCATGTAGGCCCTGGCTATCTCCGCGAGCTGCCCGTCGTCGAGGCGGTCTTCGGGAGCCGGGTTGAGCGATACGTGCACGACGGGTTTTTCCGTCCGGTAGTGCGAGGGCATCCAGCGCAGGAGGTCTTCTGCCGTCGCGGCCACGTTGAAGCGCCCATCCGCCGGCTCTCTCACGATGTGGGTCAGCAGTACCTTCCCGTCGCCCCGATCGACTTTCTCCTGGTTGTACGCCAGCGCGCCGTACACGTCTTTTCCGGTGGTGATATTGGCTACCATCGCTGTTTGAACTCTTCGGAGAGCGACACGACCTGCTGCCCGACGGCCGCCAGTTCACGTGTCGCTCTCTCCAGTTTATAGAGCAGCGCGAGTGTTTTCTTCTCGGAAAAATGCGCGTGCAGCTCCTTCACCACCTGGTTGTAATTCGTTCCCACGGCACGGAATTGGGCGTGGAAAGCGGTCAGCTTCGCCACGTATTCGAGCGTTCCCCGGTCGGTCTTTACCACCCGGAACGCCTCGTTGAACACTCTCGCTTTGATAAAAGCGGCTTTGGACAATAGCCCGGACTGCTCGTAAAGGTCGAGGAAACGGGCATGTTCCACGGCTGAAAAGTTTACCGAAAAGCGGTAAACGGCCGGGTCGTTTTTCGCGGGTCGTCCCCCTTTGCCCCCTCGGGGCTTTCTGTTCTTTTCCATCGCATCGAAATTTTAAGGAGAGGCCAGGGCCCCACCGGTTTCTGAAAATTCCGATCCCTTCGCGGCTTGCCGCCCTTCTGAAAAGCACCGACTCCGGAGGTGCTTTCTCTCCCTTGCGGGCAAGCTGTTTTCTGCTGCAAAACGAGAATCGTGCAGCAGAAAACACAGCTTGCTATTTGCCCTTTGCAAATACCTTCTGCCCGCTCGCGGACAGAACATTGAAAGAGCCGCCGTAAAACGGGGCAAGGACGGCTTCATTAGCGTCGGGATCGTTCACGAGGCAAAGATACCGACCTATTCAATCACTTGTGCCATAAGCGATTACGCCACTTGCGTCCACTTTGACGCCACACGCGGCCATAGCGGAAAAAGAGCATACAACCCGTGTTTTTAAGGGTTTACTTTGCACGTGAGAACGGATACGGGCAATGACACATCCCCCTGTCCGCACACGTGTGGACGGATGCAGAAAACATCGTGTGCAGAGGAAAAAGCGGGTCTTTGTCCGGATAAGCAAATGCGGTTGCGCATGAGTATAAAATCGGACACGCGCCCATGCACCGGCATACCGGCGTAACAGCCTGCCAGCGCACCAGCATATATGCGTGCCGGCATACCAGCATAAAATCTCATGCCGTCACTTGTCCGGATACGTGAAGAGATGAACGATTACCCGATTGTATAACTAAAAACGCATGGAACAATGAAAGAGAAAACGAAATTCGTGGCCTTCTCCACCCAGAAAGGCGGAGCGGGCAAAACCACCCTCACGGTGCTGGCAGCCTCTTACCTGCACTATGTAAAGGGTTTCAATGTCGCGGTCATCGACTGCGATTATCCCCAACACTCCATCGTGGAGATGCGGGAACGTGACCTGAAGCTTGCCCTCGAAGACGAACATTACAAGAGGTTAGCTTACGAACAATTCACCCGGCTTCAAAAGAAAGCCTATCCTGTCGTGGAAAGCAACACGAAAGAGGCGTTGGCCGA
The DNA here is from genome assembly GCF_019041495.1 of Parabacteroides sp. MSK.9.14. NCBI lineage: Bacteria > Pseudomonadati > Bacteroidota > Bacteroidia > Bacteroidales > Tannerellaceae > Parabacteroides > Parabacteroides sp. MSK.9.14. The sequence goes on along the minus strand of NZ_JAHPXO010000023.1, from coordinate 59,553 downwards.
TGCCGACTACCTCCTGCCGCAAGGTGATTTCGATTATGTGTTCTTCGACCTTCCCGGTACGATCAATAACGAGGATCTGATTCATTCCCTGGCCGGAATGGATTATCTCGTCGCCCCGATCAGTGCCGACCGGGTTGTCATGGAAAGCACCCTGAATTACGCGGTTGTGGTAAAGGAGCATATCATGGGCCGCGAGAAGTCCCGGATGAAAGGGCTGTATATGCTATGGAACATGGTGGACGGACGTGAAAAGACAGAGTTATATCAGGTTTACGAGGCGGTAATGAAAGAGCTGGGTCTTCCTGTTCTGAAGACCTTCCTGCCTGACACCAAGCGTTTTCGTCGTGAGCAGAACGCCAGCCGTCGCTCTGTCTTCCGCTCCACGCTCTTCCCGGCAGACCGTTCTTTGATCCGGGGCAGCAACCTGGATAAACTCGTGGATGAATTGATCGAACTGTTAAAGTAGGATCTTATGAGCGGAAAAGAACATGACGACGGTTTGGACGCTTCCTTCATCATCAGCCAGGCCAAAAGCCGAAACCGGCCATTACATCCTTACACGCCGGAAAAAGAGGAGGAGGCATCGGCTCTATCGGAACCGTCCGGCGAGGCCGCCGCCTCGCCGGCTACGAAAGAGGAGGGACGCCGCCGAAGAGGGAAAGGCCAGGATTACGAGCGTCTTTTTATCCGGAACGCCCCCTCCAATACCCGAAGCGGCAAAACGGTGTATATCCGCAAGGAGTTTCACGAGCGTATAACCCGGATAGTGCAGGTTATCGGTAAGAACGAACTCTCGCTGTATAGCTACCTGGACAATGTGCTGGAGCAGCATTTCGCGACCTATCAGGAGGAAATTTCGGAACTCTACAAGAAACGGAACTCCGATATTTTTTAGTTATGAACCCAATATTTACAACCTATTAAAAACAATCCATCATGTCAGACAAAGCAATTATTTTATCTGTTATCCTGGCGGCCGTCCTTTGCGTCGCCGTGCCCTTCATCTTCCGCGTGTGCCGCTACCGGCGCAGGATGAAAACCCTTATCGTCCCCGACGGCCCTTCGGGGGAGGTCGCCGTGGGGACTGTCCCCACCCCCGAGGCCGAGTACCTGGCCCGTTACATCTGCCTGCTGCGGCTGCCTTTCGCCGGTAACAAGCACGTGAAGATACGTCCGTCGTATCACGAGCGTATCCGCGAGATCACCCGTGTCATCGGTCGTGGCGACGTGACGATCACGGCCTACGTGGACAAGGTTCTCAAGGCGCACCTGGACGATAACCGGGAAACCATCGAGCGGCTTTTCGAGGAACGCGAGGCCGTGGCCTCCCGGCAACCCAAAGCGGAGGAGCGATGAACGGGGCGTTGTGGCTGCTGCCCCTCTTTGCCGTGGGGTATGCCTTGTGGGCGTTTTTCCGCCTGCGGCGGATGGAACGTAACGAACCGGCAGACGGGATCGTTGCCGAAGACACGCCCTGCCGGCAGGAGATCATCGGCAGGAGCCGCTTTGTCCTCGACCCGCGCCACTCCCGGCCACAAGCTGCCGTAGAATCTGAAACTGAAAAAGTTACGGAAAAAGCCGATATATTTGTGCCCACGAATGTACCCGAACACCCCCGGCAGATTCCGCCGGAAGACCTGGATGAAGTGTTCGGTGTCGCTCCCGAGTGGGAGCCTAACGAACCTCTGGAAATCGACTTTCCGCTGTACGATGAATCTTTCCCGGATGCGGACGCGGAGGAGCCGGATTATGACGAGGATGAAGACGACACCGAAGAGCTGCCCCTTTTGGGCCGCTCGCTTGCCCAGGGGGTTAGTTTTGAACAGATGGGCGAAGCCTACCGCCACGTGGTACATGATCCACCTTCAACAGACGAGCAAAGGGAGGAAACGGGACGTGTCCTCCTGGGCCTGAAACAGACCGACATGTTCGAGGTCATCGTTTCGGGCCGCCCCGACGGGAACGACAGGGTAAAATCCCTGATCGACACCTACCTCTCGGCCTTTCACCGGCGTATGTCCGAGAGGTCTGCGGAAAGCCCATCTCCGCAGGGTTCGGTTCCCACGGGTTTCGACGTCCGTGAGTTTGTTTAACCCCATAATGACATCACGATGAAAGAAAAAGACTACGGGTAGCACGTGAGGCTATCCTCGAACCACTGAAAAAATCCGAATCAAGAAGTTTAACCCGGTGCGGGGCCTATCCATCCCCGCGCCACAATTCAAACATTATCGAGTTATGAGAAAGAACAAGATTCTTCTTCCGGCGGCATTTCTCTTTGCCGCCATCTCCTCCGCTTTCGCGCAGGGCAACGGCATCGCCGGCATTACGGAGGCTACCAACATGGTAACCAGCTACTTCGATCCCGGAACGAAGCTCATCTACGCGATTGGGGCTGTGGTCGGCCTTATCGGCGGGATCAAGGTCTATAACAAGTTTTCGAGCGGCGACCCCGACACGTCGAAGACCGCCGCGAGCTGGTTCGGCGCGTGTATTTTCCTGATTGTCGCCGCGACGATCCTACGCTCTTTCTTCTTGTAGTCCAACCTGTCATGCAAATAATTATGGAATATGGAATCAACAAGGGAATCGGCAAGAGCGTGGAGTTCCGGGGCCTGAAGGCGCAGTACCTCTTCATCTTCGCGGGCGGCCTGCTGGCCGTCTTCGTGGTGTTCGTCATCCTCTACATGGCAGGGGTCGATCAGTGGGTATGTATCGCTTTCGGCGTTGCGGCGGCTTCGGTGCTGGTCTGGCTTACCTTCCGCCTGAACGCCCGTTACGGGGAACACGGGCTGATGAAGCTGTTCGCCGCGCGCCGGCATCCCCGCTACCTGCTCAACCGCAAGTCCCTGCGCCGGTTGCTGAAAAGAAAGGGGGGCCGCGTATGAGAAACATCTTGAAAGCCACCACGCTGGAAAGCAAGTTCCCGCTCCTGGCCGTGGAAGGCGGTTGTATCATCAGCAAGGACGCGGACATAACGGTCGCCTATCGGGTCGAACTCCCGGAGCTGTTCACCGTCACGTCCGCCGAGTACGAGGCGATCCACGCCGCCTGGTGCAAGGCCCTGAAGGTCTTGCCCGAATACAGCGTGGTACACAAGCAGGACTGGTTCATCCGCGAGCGTTACCGCCCGGCCACGGGCGAGGGGGACATGAGTTTCCTCTCCCGCAGTTACGAGCGGCATTTCAACGAGCGTCCGTTCCTGACCCACGCCTGCTTCCTCTACCTGACGAAAACGACGAGGGAGCGTATGCACATGCGTTCAGACTTCTCGACCCTCTGCCGGGGCAACATCATTCCCAAAGAGGTAAACCGGGAATCGGCGACAAAATTCCTGGAGGCGGCGGAACAGTTCGAGCGTATTCTGAACGATTCGGGTTTCCTGACCCTTGTCCGCCTCACGGGGGACGAGATCACGGGTACGGCGGATTGTCCGGGCCTGCTGGAGCGGTACTTTTCCCTCTCGCTCTCGGAGACGACTTCTCTTCAGGACATCGAGCTGGGGGCCGAGGTTCTGCGCGTGGGCAACAAACGGGTGTGCCTGCACACGCTCTCGGACACGGAAGACCTGCCGGGGCGCGTGGGTACGGATACCCGTTACGAGCGTCTTTCCACCGACCGTTCGGACTGCCTGCTCTCGTTCGCGGCCCCCGTGGGGCTTCTGCTTTCCTGCGACCACCTTTACAACCAGTACGTGTTCCTGGAAGACAGCGACGAAAACCTGCGTATGTTCGAGAAACGTGCGCGCAACATGCAGTCCCTTTCCCGCTACTCCCGCGGAAACCAGATAAACAAGGAGTGGATCGACCAGTATCTCAACGAGGCGCACTCGTTCGGTCTTCAATCCGTCCGGGCCCATTTCAACGTGCTGGCCTGGTCGGACGACGTGCAGGAGCTCCGGCATATCCGCAATGATGTGGGCAGCCAGCTCGCTCTGATGGAGTGCCGCCCGCGCCACAACACCGTGGACGCCGCCACGCTCTACTGGGCGGGTATGCCGGGCAACGCGGGGGATTTCCCCGCCGAGGAATCGTTCTACACGTTCATCGAGCCCGCGGTCTGTTTCTTCACGGAGGAAACCAACTATAAATCCTCGTCCAGCCCTTTCGGCATCAAGCTGTGCGACCGCGTAAGCGGCAGGCCCCTGCACCTGGACATCTCGGACGAACCGATGAAAAAAGGGATCATTACCAACAGGAATAAATTCGTGTTAGGCGGCTCGGGGTCAGGCAAGTCATTCTTTATGAATCATTTAGTCCGCCAATACTGGGAGCAGGGCACGCATGTCGTGCTGGTGGATACCGGTAACAGCTACCAGGGCCTTTGCGAGCTGATCCGGCGTAAGACCAAAGGTGAGGACGGCGTGTATTTTACCTATACCGAGGAACATCCCATCAGTTTCAACCCGTTCTACACCGACGACTACTATTTCGACGTGGAGAAGAAGGACAGCATCAAGACGCTGCTGCTGACACTCTGGAAAACCGAGGACGACAAGATCACGAAGACCGAGAGCGGCGAGCTGGGCAGTGCCGTGAACGCCTATATCGAGCGTATCCGCGCCGACCGGAATATCGTGCCGTGTTTTGACAGTTTCTACGAGTACCTGCGGGACGACTACCGCCGCGAGCTGGAGGAGCGGGAGATCCGGGTCAGCCGCGAGGATTTCAACATCGACAACATGCTCATCACCCTGCGGCAGTATTATAAGGGCGGACGCTACGACTTCCTTCTGAACTCCCGGGCCAACATCGACCTGCTCTCGAAGCGCTTCGTGGTCTTCGAGGTGGATTCCATCAAGGAAAACAAGGAGCTTTTTCCCGTGGTCACCATCATCATCATGGAGGCTTTCATAAACAAGATGAGACGGCTCAAGGGGGTACGCAAACAGCTCATAGTCGAGGAGGCCTGGAAGGCGCTATCTACGGCTAATATGGCTGAATATCTGCGTTATATGTATAAAACCGTCCGCAAATACTACGGTGAGGCCATCGTTGTGACGCAGGAGGTCGAGGACATCATTTCCAGCCCGGTGGTCAAGGAGGCGATCATCAACAACTCGGACTGCAAGATCCTGCTCGACCAGCGCAAGTTCATGAACCGTTTCGACGCGATTCAGTCCTTGTTGGGGCTGACCGACAAGGAGAAGGCGCAGATTCTCTCGATCAACCAGTCCAACGACCCTTCCCGTAAATACAAGGAGGTCTGGATCGGTCTGGGCGGCGTTCAGTCGGCGGTCTATGCCACGGAGGTCAGCGTCCCGGAGTACCTGGCCTACACGACCGAGGAAACGGAGAAAGTGGAGGTACAGCGGCTTGCCGGCGAGCTGGGCGGTGATATGGAACTGGCGATCAGGCAGCTCGCCGAGGGCAAACGTTAAAGGGAGGGCAGGCCATGTATCGCAAGTGTATCGGATCAGACCCCACGGCGGCGCGTTTGGACTTCGCGCTGTACGAGGTGGCGGGCGAGTGGGAAAGCCGCTCGGGTTCTCCCCGGGTTCGCATCTACCGCAACCCGGGACGCCGGGGCGGCGGTTTTTACGTGGAGGTGTCCTACAAGGACGGGACACGCTTCTCCCGTCCCGTGAGGAAGTATTGGGGAGGTATCCGTTACTTCGACCTCTACGGGTATGTCGCCCTGGCCTACGATGCGGGGCGCGAGGTGCTCCAGCTCTCCGCCTACGGGGATTATTACCGGGCGTCGGAATGACCGCCCAAGTATTCACGAATTAAATAATGAAAAGGATGAAACGATTGATTTTAACGCTGTTCGTGGGGCTTCTTTGCTTCACGTACCAGGCAAAAGCGCAGTGGACGGTCATCGACCCGTCGAACCTCGTTCAGAACATCAAGAGCGCGGTTCAAAGCTCGACCACGGCGACCAACATGGTCAAGTCGCTGCAAGAGAGTATCAAGATTTATAACCAGAGCAAGGCTTACTACGACGCCCTCAAATCGGTGCATAACATCATCAAGGATGCCCGGAAGGTGAAGCTGACGCTCGAAATGGTCAGCGAGATCACGGAAATCTACACCTCGGGATTCAACCGTATGGTTTCAGACCCGAACTTCACGGTGGACGAGCTGGCGGCGATCTCGGCGGGTTACGCCCGGTTGCTGGAGGAGGGCGGTGCGCTGGTGGCGGAACTCAAGACGGTCATAACCGGCGGCAACGGCCTCTCGCTCTCGGACAAGGAGCGGATGGACGTGGTGGATCAGGTTTACACGAAGATGCTGGAGTACCGCAACCTCACGCGCTATTACACGCGCAAGACCATCTCCGTGTCCTTCATCCGCAGCCGCGAAAAGGGCGACGCGCACCGGGTGCTGGCACTTTACGGGAACCCGAACGACAGATATTGGTAACCTGAAAACGGAGGCAGTCATGGATTTCGACAATTTACACCAGGTTCTCCGGAACCTGTACCAGGAGATGATGCCGCTATGCGGCGACATGATCGGGGTGGCGAAAGGTATCGCCGGCCTGGGTGCGCTCTTTTACGTGGCTTACCGGGTATGGAAGGCACTGGCCAGCGCGGAGCCTATCGACGTGTTCCCGCTCCTGCGGCCTTTCGCCATCGGCTTGTGCGTGATGTTCTTTCCCACCGTGGTTCTGGGGACGATCAACGCCGTGATGTCGCCCGTGGTGCAGGGCACGCACGCCATACTGGAGGGGCAGACATTGGATTTGCAGGCATACCAGCAACAGAAGGACGATTTGGAAGCCGAGGCCCGCAGGCGCGAGGGCAAGGCTTGGTTAGTGGACGACGAGGTGTATGAACAACGGCTTGCGGATATGGGTATCACGGATTTGGGCGAGATTATCAGCATGTGGGCCGAACGCACGTGGTACGACATCAAGGCCGGTTTCCGGCAGCTTGTCCGGGACTTCTTCGAGTTGTTGTTCAACGCCGCGGGGCTTACCATCGACACGCTGCGGACATTCTTTTTAGTCGTGCTGTCGATTCTGGGGCCCTTGTCGTTCGCCCTCTCCATTTACGACGGCTTCCACTCGACGCTCGCGAGCTGGATTTCCCGCTATATCAGCGTGTACCTTTGGCTTCCCATCGCCGACCTGTTCTCCGCGGTGCTGGCCAAGATCCAGACGTTGATGCTCCAGGCGGACGTCCTGGCCCTGCAAGACCCCAACTACATTCCCGACAGCGGCAGCGGTGTCTATATTATCTTTTTGATTATAGGTATCATAGGCTATTTCACGATCCCCACCGTTGCCGAGTGGGTGATCCAGTCGGGCGGAGCCGGTGGGGCTATGGGCGGTATCAACAAGGCCGGGGCATTCGCCACGGGTGTCGCGGGCGGTATCGCCGGCAACATGATCGGCCGCACGTTCGGGCGTCGCGGCGGTGGCGGTTCCTCCTCCGGTAACGGCGGCGGTGGCCCGGCTTCGGGCAGTGCCCCCAACGGGCGCAACCTGGCAACACAAGGTAACAATAATCATTCATAACAATTTGGACAATGGAATTCAAGTCATTAAAAAACATCGAAACAAGTTTCAGGCAGATTCGGTTTTTCGGTATCGTGTTCCTCTGCCTGTGCGCGCTGGTATCCGTGTTCAGCGTGGTCGCGAGCTTCCGTTTCGCCGAAAAGCAGCGCGAGAAGATCTACGTCCTGGACGGGGGCAAGTCGCTGATGCTGGCGCTCTCGCAGGATTTGAGCCAGAACCGCCCCGTGGAGGCGCGCGAACATATCCGGCGTTTTCACGAGTTGTTCTTCACCCTCTCGCCCGACCGTGCGGCCATCGAGAGCAACATCAACCGTGCGCTGTTCCTGGTCGATAAGAGCGCCTTCGCCTATTACCAGGACATGCAGGAGAAAGGTTACTACAACCGTGTGGTGTCGGGGAACATCAGCCAGCGTATCGAGGTGGACTCCGTGGTGTGCGACTTCAACGCCTATCCCTACCGGGCCATGACCTATGCCCGGCAAATGATTGTCCGCGAGAGCAACATCACCGAGCGTTCGCTGGTCACGCGCTGCGAGCTGATCAACTCGGGGCGTTCGGACAATAACCCGCAGGGTTTCATCATGGAGAAATTCGAGATTCTGGAGAACCGCGATTTACGTACATTAAAAAGATAAGGCTATGGCAAAGAAGAGAATAAAGGCTTTCGGGGAGTGGGTCGAAGACCACCTGCGCCGCGCTTGCGGGGCGCTCTCGCCCGATAAGCGGATTATCGTGATCCTCACGCTGCTCTTGTTCTTTTCCGTCTTGTCGCTCTACTTTACCGTGTCTTCCATCTACCGCTTCGGCAAGGGAGCCGGGGAACGGATGCAGATACGGCATATCGAGCGGCTGGAGCTGGAATTAAGACAACGGCAGGAGGCCGACAGTGTAAAACATCTAAAAGATTTCAATTATGACGACGAACGAAAAACAGAATAAACAGCCGGAGGCGGGGAAAAAGGAACTCACGCCCCGGCAGATACAGATGCGGAAGAAGATGGTGGTCTTCCCGCTCTTTTTCCTGGCCTTTGCCGGGTGCATGTGGCTGATCTTCTCCCCCGGCGAAAAAGAACGGGAGGAGCCTTCGGCGGGTTTCAACACGGAGCTGCCGACCCCGGAATCGGAGGGTATCCTCTCGGACAAGCGTGATGCCTACGTGCAGGAGGAGATGCGGCGCAGGGAGCGGGAAAAGATGCGCTCCTTGCAGGATTTCGCGTTCGGGATGGAGGACGAGGAGGAAGAGCCTGTCATGCCCGCTGCCGTGCCGGATAAGTCTTCCGGCTCTGCCGGCGGTTCGTCGGGAGCTTTCCGGACTTCCCGTGCCGCCTATGCCGACATCAACCGCCAGTTAGGCAGTTTCTACGAGGAGACCGCCGGTGAAACGGGGGAAGAGCGCGAGATGCAGGCCCGCATCGAGGAACTGGAACGCCGCCTGGAAGAACAGCAGGCGCAGAAAACGGCCCAGGAGGAGCAGGTGGCGCTGCTGGAGAAGTCCTACGAGATCGCCGCCCGCTACATGAACGGCGGTCAGGCCCCTGAAGCCCCGCGTCAGAAAACCTCCGTTTCCGGCAAGGCTTCCGTGCAGCCCGTGCGCCAGGTGCGCCGTAACATCGTGTCGCTGCTCGCCGCCCCGCTGCCCGATTCGGTCTTCGCCCGTGAGTTCGTCAAGCCCCGGAACTGGGGTTTCAACACGGTGGGGAGCGACCTTCGCGAGCCCGAGCGTAACAGTATCCGTGCCGCCGTGCAGCAAACCGTGACGCTCACCGATGGCGGGGAGGTTACTTTCCGGCTGCTGGAACCGATGATGGCGGGAGATCTGCTCATCCCCTCGGGTACGCCCGTAACGGGGGCGGCGAGGATCAACGGCGAACGGCTGACGGTCAAGGTCAGCGCTGTCCAGCACGGCGGGGCGGTCGTTCCGGTCGATCTGTCGGTCTATGACACGAACGGCAACGAGGGTATTCCCGTGCCGGGGTCGGAAGAACTCAATGCCGTGAAGGAGATCGCCGCCAATATGGGCGCGGGCATGGGCAGCAGTATCACGATCACGGACGATGCCGGTTCGCAACTGCTCTCCGACCTGGGGCGCAGCGCCATCCAGGGCGTGTCGCAATACGTGAGCAAGAAGATGCGCTCGGTCAAGGTCACGCTCAAGGCCGGTTACAGCGTCCTGTTGCTCCCGCCCCTTCAATAAGGGTACAAACGACGTACTTCCGTACACCACTGAAAAAATCCATTTTTATCAACAATCAAAAATTTATCGAGTATGAAAAAGATTCTTCTGGCACTCGCTTTTATCGGGTGCATGTTCGCTGCCCACGCGCAGGAAAAGCCCTCCACGGGCGATTTGTACGACGGTCTTACCCGTCCGCTGACTTTCAACCGGGTTATCCCGCCCTACGCGCTGGAGGTGACGTTCAGCAAGACCGTGCATGTGATTTTCCCCTCGGCCATCCGTTACGTCGATCTGGGGTCTTCGGATCTTCTGGCGGCGAAAGCCGACGGCACGGAAAACGTGCTGCGTGTAAAGGCGGCCCTGCGTGATTTCTCGCGCGAGAGCAACCTTTCGGTCATTACCGAGGACGGGGCCTATTACAGCTTCAATGTCAAGTATGCCGACGAGCCGGTGAAACTGTCGGTCGAGATGGCGGACTTCCTGCATGACGGGGAGGCGGTAAACCGCCCCAATAACGCGCTGGACATCTATTTGCAGGAGTTGGGATGCGAATCTCCGCTGCTGGTCAAACTGATCATGCAGTCCATTTACAAGAATGACCGCCGCGAGATCAAGCATATCGGTTGCAAGCGTTTCGGGGTACAATACCTCCTCAAAGGTATCTACGTGCATAACGACCTGCTTTATTTCCACCTCCAACTGAAAAACTCCTCCAACGTGCCTTTCAACGTGGACTACCTGACGTTCAAGATTACGGACAAGAAGGTGGCCAAACGCACGGCCATCCAGGAGCAGGTCGTATGGCCCGTGCGTGCGTACAACAACGTGCAGGTCATCGGCGGCAAGCGTACCGAGCGCATGGTCTTCACGCTCCCGAAGTTCACGCTGGCCGACGACAAGCAGCTGGTCGTGGAACTGCACGAGCAGCAGGGCGGGCGACACCAGACTTTCACGGTGGAGAATGCCGACCTGGTGCGCGCACGTGTTATCAACGAGTTAAAGGTAAAGTGATATGAAACGGGCGATATTCATTCTCACGCTGGGGTTATGCCTCCTCCTTTCGGACGGGGCGCACGCCCAGCGTGCCCTGCCCGCCATGCGCGGGCTGGAAATACGGGGAGGCATGACCGACGGCTTCTATACCCGGGACAGCCGCAGCGAAACGGGCTACTGGTTCGGGCTGGCCATGAGCCGCTACGCGAAGAATGCCGACAAGTGGGTGTTCGGCGCGGAGTTCCTGAACCGTTATTACCCCTACAAGTCGGAACGTATCCCTGTGGCGCAGTTCACGGCCGAGGGCGGTTACTATTACAAGTTCCTCGCCGACCCGTCCAGGACTTTTTTCTTCTACCTCGGCGGCTCGGCGCTGGCCGGTTACGAGAGTGTGAACCGGGGCGAGAGGCGGCTCTATGACGGCTCTACGCTCCGCCACCGCGACCGTTTCCTCTATGGCGGGGCCGTCACGCTGGAGATCGATGCGTACCTGACCGACAGGATTATCCTCTCGCTGACGGGGCGTGAGCGTATCCTATGGGGCACTACAACGGGACATTTCCACGCGCAGTTCGGCCTGGGCGTGAAATTCATAATCCATTAAACTTGCAAGCGACATGAAAAAGATGAAAAAGATATTGGCCCTGGCGGTCTGGATCGCCGCCCTGGGTCTTTTATGCGCATCCTGCGACAACGGGCTGGATATACAGCAGGCGTACACGTTCTCTCTGGAAACGATGCCCGTTCAGAAGCGAATCTCCGTTGGTGAAACCGCTGAAATCCGCTGCACGCTCGTGCGGGAGGGGAGATATGACGGCGCGCGTTACACGATCCGCTATTTCCAGCCCGACGGGCGCGGTGAGTTGAGGATGGACGACGGTACGGTGTTCCTGCCCAACGACCGCTATCCGCTCGACCGTGAGGTGTTCCGCCTCTATTACACATCGCGCAGCGATGACCAGCAGGCCATCGACGTCTATGTCGAGGACAACACGGGTCAGGTCGTGAAGACCTCCTTCACGTTCCAGAGCGAGAACGGGACGGAGGAAACGGAACGATAACGGAATATGTCTAACCAAGAGAAGCGCCCGTCACCCGGGCGCTTTCCATAAATACTGAAAACCATGACAGAGCAAGAGAGAATAGATATAGCCTATCTCGATACGGGGGTGTACGAGAACCCGTGGCGCGAGAACCTTTTCGAGACGCTGCCCGAGGATCGGAAAACGGCGGAAGTCTGCCGTTTCGCCATCAAGAAATCGGCTTTCAACATCGAGTTCGTTCCCGAAGCGATGAAAACGCCGGAACTTTGTCTTGCCGCGGCCGGCCACCGGGGCGAAACACTGAAATTCGTCCCTGACCGTCTGAAGACACCGAAAATGTGCCGTGCCGCCGTCGATAGCAACAGCTACGCGCTGTATTACGTTCCGGAGGGGTTGAAGACCCCCGAACTGTGCATGGCGGCCGTGAAGCGCAACGGTCTGGTGCTGGAGGCCGTCCCCGGGGAATTGAGGACGCCGCAAATATGCCGTGCGGCGTTGAAAGCGGTGGACAGTGCCGATTACAAGATACTCCCTTACATTCCGTATCCCGATATATGCCTGGAAGGGCTGAAAAAATTCGGGATGTCGTTCGTGGACAAGTTCGAGATTTTCGCCTCCATTGCCCCGGAGGTCATGACCGGGGAGCTGGCCCTTCACGGCGTGGGGATGGACGCGTCCTGCCTTTCGCTCGTGCCGGTGGAACTGCGCACGGAGGCAGTCTGCCTGCGTGCCGTCAGCGGGGACGGCATCCTGCTCCATGAAGTGCCGGAGGAATTACGCACGGAACGGGTCTGCGAGGCCGCCGTGTCCTCGAACTACCTGGCACTGGAGTACGTTCCGAAACATCTGAAAACCGACCGTCTGTGCGGGATGGCGCTGGAGCGCGATCCCCTGGCCATCCGCTTTTTCAACCCCGAACAGCTCACGCCGGAGGTCTGCAACCGGGCGTTGGCCCGTACCGACGACCTGCGTGTCCTCCGCTATATCCCCTTCGAGGAGATACACCTGAAAGTGTTGGGGTTCTATTGCACGAATTACGATAAGACCTTCGATTTTTTGGAGAACATGAACCCCTGGTTCCTCACGCCGAGGGTGGCCCGGGAAATTTTCGCCCTGGAGCCGGAGCTGTTCTACAACCTTCCCGACCACGCCAAGAACGAGGAGATGTGCCGCCGGGCCGTCGGGCACGACGGGAGCTACCTGCAATATGTCCCCGAGAAGTGGAAAACGCCGGAGTTGTGCATGGAGGCCATACGGCGCAGTCCCTATGCCATCGCCCACCTGCCCGAGAGCATGAAAAGCCCGGATCTATACATGAGCCTGGTGCGGGAGAACCCGCAAAACCTGAAAGGCGTCCCCCGCGAAGCCCGGACGCCGGAGATGAGCCGGGAGGCTTTCGAGCGTACCTACGGGAAGGACAAAACCGATTTCTCGGTTATCAGCGCGTTGAGCGACCCCGCCCTGGTCTTGCAGGTGTTCCGCGAGCAGGACGACCCGCAGCAGATACACCGGTTGATGAGTGTCCTGCACCTGAACCGCCGGCTTGTAACGGAGGAGGTGGCGTTGGAGGCCGTTCGCAAGGATGCGGGGGTGCTGTACGACATTCCCCAGACGGCCATCACGCCGCTCGTGGCCGATACGGCCGTGCGGGGCGACCCGAGGATGATCCAGTGGATTCCGAGGGAGCTTCGCACGTCGGATCTGTGCCTCTATGCCGAGGCCGCCCATCCCGAGTTGCGGGTTTACGTTCCCGACGAGATAGCAAAGGGACGTAATATCTATTCGTTCCACCGTCAGGTGGACGCGAAATTGCGGCAGCCGCTCGAATACGAACAATACAAGACCCTCTACTCGGGCGGCGCGGTGCGTGTGAACAACGTGTGGACGTCGGTTGCGGGTGAGATTGACTGCTGCGAGGTGCGTTACGACCGTAAGACGGAGAAACTCAAACTGCGGATCGTCGAACCGCCCAGGGAGAAGAAGGCGCAGCCGAAGGTCGCGCCCCGCAAACCCGCCCGGGGGCCGAAATTGTAGGACGGCGGGTAGTTCTTTGGCAGGAAGGTTGTTAAAAATCGCACGTGTTGTCGCCGATACCCGAATGAAATCGTTATATTTGCAATCGAATCCTCCGGCGGCGTGCCGCCGGGCGATTTACATACGGAAGGAACACATTATGGTGGGGCATTGAAAACAGCCAAATTTTAATCCGCTCGCAAAATAATGGGTAGTTCTCTTCTTCATCGTCGTGTCTATATGCGTCAAGCGTATGCGATAGCGGCGTGGGGAGAAATTATCTATCGAGTGGATGGGTGCTTGGCTGTACCTCAATGCCGGTATTTAACGTATTCTCACGCCTTTTTCGTATGGTATTTGTCTGAACCTAAAGAAAAGCGATATGGAAACGAAATCGACAAATGAGGTAAAGGGTGATTACGACCGGGTATCGGCGAGTGAATGCCTGGGGTCGCTAATCGAGTTGCACGGGATTGTCATGGAAGACGATCTGTTCGTCATTCCCGATGCGGATGGCACGGCAGTATTATACAATGACGGGAAGATACGTTTTGACGAGATCGCCGACATCGAGGTCGGCTCGGTGTTCGTGGGCATCCTGCTCCGCAACGGCTATCTGTTCTACCTTTCCCGTACCGAACCGCTCAAGACGTGCATATACACGCATGGCGGGTGGGGTTCAATCTCTGAAATTTCTCCCCGTGGCATTGCCGGACATATCGGGCGTGAACTGCACGGGAAGCTGGGCGACCATACGGCGGTCGATTGACGGGAAACAAAAAAATCGGACGGTTGTTATCGTCCGATTTTTTTCGCGTCGTATTTTCACGGCCGTTGCCTGCCGTGTTCCCGTTTCCGCCTTTGCAGGGCGAGCAGTTGCCGCAACATGTAGGCATGGTTTTCCCCCACGGTATGCCCCGAGGGCATCAGGTAAGGACTTGCGAGGCACTCCCGGCATTGGCGTACCGCCTCTTTTAAGTCGGTAACGGTTATTTCCGCTCCCGTGATGTCTTTAATCTTTGTTTCCATTCTTGTCCTGTTTTTTGGGTTCGTACCAACTGTCCCGGTAATTTTCTCCCACGAGCGAGAAAATTCCGCTCATGCCGCTTTCAGCGGCGAAATTTTTGGCTTCCCATATACCGGAAAACTCTCCCAGCAGCCGGTAGCCGATGAATAATTTGTACTTGCGCATGATTTTATCGTTTTTCCAGGTTGATAATCGGTGTGTTCTTTTGCAGCCATTCCTTCACGCTGTCCATGTTGTATTCGGATGTGATAACCGCCGTTCGGTCGTCGATTTCGGTGAAGCGCGTAGTTTCATACCCGTCGATCCACTGCTTCAGCGTGGCAACGCCCCACACCTGCGGGTCGTCGAACATGGTGTTGAGCCGCCCGA
Organism: Parabacteroides sp. MSK.9.14; assembly: GCF_019041495.1. Taxonomy (NCBI): domain Bacteria; kingdom Pseudomonadati; phylum Bacteroidota; class Bacteroidia; order Bacteroidales; family Tannerellaceae; genus Parabacteroides; species Parabacteroides sp. MSK.9.14. Next base: position 44,468 of record NZ_JAHPXO010000023.1, on the reverse strand, counting down.
TACCCTCGCCGAAGGTTACGAGCAGCGTTTCATAGGAGATTTCCTTGTTTACTTCATTCGTTTTCATATTCTCGCTTTTTACGGGCGGCTTTTGCCGCCCCGAAATTTTTTAATCAGACAAGTTCCACTCTAACCCTGCTCATGTTCGCCCAGAACACGCCGTTGCAGTAGTAGGCGTAGCCGTTATGCCAGTTGCTCCTGCGGCGTATCACGTCCTGCTCGGGTGGTCGTATCTCGATACTCGTGGTGTAGATGTTGTGTCCCACGGTAATGACGAGGTTGCACCTTCGCCATATCTCGGAATGGGTTTTGAACCCGTTTTTCCCCTCGACGAGCGCAAGGGCCGTCTTGACTGCTTCCCGAACTTCCCAATCCCACTCCCCGAAGGGTTTGAGCGGGCGTGCCATGTAGCTTTTATAGATGATTTTCATTGTTATATTTTTTTTGTAGGGCGGCTTTCGCCGCCCCGATTTTATAATTCGACAATCCTTTCCACTCTGCCGTACAACATGGAGCGTATGCTCGTCTTGTCCACGCCCTTGTATTCCGTGTAATGCCCGTACTGCTTTACCACGAATGTTTTCAGTACATCGACAAAGTTGAAACGATACCCTAAAAGCGGAATGGAGTCCTTGAAATAGGTGTTATGGTTTACCTCACGGGTAATCCAGTCTTTCTCCTCACGGGTGAGCGTTCCCCCGTCATTGAGCCGTTTGCGTAATATGTACGCTTTTGAGCCTGCAAGGCTTTCGAGTGCGGGAACGTCCCACGACACGAATTTATATGCTATTTGGTTCATTCTATTTTGTTTTTGCGGGCGGCTTTCGCCGCCCCGATTTTTATGCTGTCATTCGTTTCCGTATAAGGGACATGTTCCCCTTCATCAGTTTCAGTATTTGCCCGTGGTATGGGGTATTCTTGTTACACACGCCACGGCTCTGCACGACCTCCATGCGTTTTAGGGACACCTCTATCGTTTCGATACGTTTGCCGTCGATTGTAGCCGAGAGTATGAGCGAGTCGGCTTTCAGATAGTATTCGTTGGTAAACACGCAGTGGTGCATGGCCTCGCCCTCCTGCCGTATGGCTTCAACGCTGTCCAATACCTTGATGCGGATTTCCCCGTCGGAAAACTCCACTCCGAAAAACCGTCCTTTGGCTTTGACAAACGAGGCTTCCTGTTCCAACGCCTTGCGCCGTTCCTCCTGCCGCCGTTCCATTTGCATGTGCCGCCGTTTTTTAGCCATGTAGAGGTCATGCGCTGCGGGCAGGTCTGCGGGACACACGAAATGGGCGTTATGCAGGTCTTTCCCGAAAAATCGCAGCAGGTCGATGTAGTCGCACCATTCCGTCGGTTTCCCGATAGCGTACCCGTTACGGATGGCGATACGGATGGCCGGCCAATAGTCTGCGATATTGCGGGAGGAACGGGCGAAAAATCGCACGAGTGCCGTTTGTCCCGCTTTAAGCAGCGTTTCGGCCTTGTTCTCCGAGAGCAGCAGGTGGATAAGGTCGAAAGGGGTTACATCGGGGAGTTGTTTGCCGTAACCGCTTCGGCGCAGTTCGGGGATAAGCCGTTGCCGGGGATAGATGCGTGTGGGCGTGATGTTGTATTTCCCGTCGTTCTCCGCCCGCAGTTCCAATGCGCTCGACCAACTCCACCCGTGAACGAAGAAGCCCATCGGGCGCAGCCGTGCGAAGGTTGCGGAGCGTCCGTCGGGGGCAATCCACCGCTGTACGGCTTCGATATGGGTGTAAACGGGCGTCTGTCCCACTTTCGCCCAACACTCGATATAGACGAAGCGCAGTACTTGAAAACCCTTGCAGCGGGTTACGATACACAAATACTCGTAATCGTTGAACTTGCGGCGCAGGGTGGTTTCCACTTTCAGCGTGGTGTGGCAGTGCGGACACTCGCACCCTAACAGATTGTCCGTGAGTTCTCCGTTTTCGCTCTGCCACGTGTGGCCGCACTCGGTGCAGGTGATAAGTCCTTTCGGCGTGCGGCGTCCGATATGCTCGATGCAGTTCTTGTACCCCCATTCGATTTGTGCGGGGGTAAGCGGCGGCAGGTGTTTGCTTGCCGCCACAACGCTCTGTTGGAATTTTGTTCTCGGTTTCATAACTAAAATAGACTGGGCATTAGTTTGTTATCTTCGATTTTCTTGGGTTTGGACTTGGCTTTCGCCAACTTGGCGTAGGCTTCGCTCTCGGCCTTCCGTATGGCGTTCCGCCGTGCCTCGGCTTTTTCCTCCTCGGTCAGTTCAACGGTGTGATTGACCACTACCTTGCAACTGACGGGTTTGCCGATGTCGATGTCCTCCTCGTCGTAATAGTGGAGTGCCATAGAGTATATTTCCTCGTCGGCAAACCCGTTGCAACCGCTCTGCCGTACTTGGTTGATGATGAAAGTGCAGCAATCGTCAATGTTCTTTTTCGGGTTGGCGTATCGGGGTGCGAAAAGTTCGTCCTCCCGTGCCCGTGCGTCGAGATAGTTCTGTATCGTCAGTTTGAAATAATCTGTTCCTTGTGCCATGATTTTTTGGTATTGTGGGGCGGCGAGCCGCCCCGTGTTCAACATTTATTCGTCCTTTCCGAGAAGCCGCCGCACCTCGTCCTCTTTGGTCTTTTGGAAAATCCATCCCGCTTTCTTCTGCCCGTCATGCGTCAGCCGTGCGTTGAAGCGTCCCCCGAGTGCGTGAAGGGCGTCCTTGACGGGCTTGGTGTCCCCGAATACGGCTATCGCCTTCTCGGAATAGTCCACGATGATAAACCCGCCTTGCACGCTCGTTTCAGTGCGTTCCGCCCGTTTTTCGTCTTTCGGCTCGGGCAGACATATATTCTCCTCGTTTCCTGCGATATATGCCAGCCTGTCGATGTACCCTTCACGGGTGTAGTGGGTCAGTTTGCAGACACTCCACCCGTATTTCGGACTTTTGCCGAGCGTGAAAACGGGATAGCGGTGTTCGTTCTTGGGGTCGTATTCGGAGAGGTGCGCCGTTTGCGGGAAATTGGCCGCCGCCTTTCTCAACTCCCCGAAGCCGTTGCGGGAGGTGGCCGAAAAGCCGAGAATGACGGTACGCACGCTTCGGGTGGTCGAACACTCGTAAGAGGGGTCAGTGTATTCCGTTTCGTTGAGTTCGGCGATGATTACGCCCTGCACCCCTTCGGGCATGATGCGGCGTAACCTCTGCGCTCCTATTTCCGCTATGCGGTCATGCTCGGCTTTCTCTTTGGCGGCGGCGATGGCCTGCGCCGTGGCTTGCTCTTCCGCCTGCCTCACGAGCAAAGCCACCTCGAAAGCGTCCATGAACTCGGGGTTCACGTCGTCGTAGTACCTGCCGATACCGAATGTTTGCGAGAGGGGTCGCAAAATGTCCGTTTGGCTGATTTCCTTTGTTTCGGTATCGACCATGTGGTACACGTAGCCACGGGCGGTGTGTTCCACCTTGTAAACGACGTAACGCTTTCTGCTCGCACCCGCACCGATACCGATGATTACCTGGTTTTCCTTGACTACCTGCACCTGCGTGTCCGTGGTAGTCGCTCCGAATAATGAAATGTACTTTGTCATACCTGTAAAAATTTAGAAGATGTGAGTGAATAGGAAATAGAAAAAGCCGGTTAGAGCCACGAGAGAAACAAGGCAGGAGAAAATGCCCCGCAGGATGTCATAACAGAACGTGAAGCCCAAAACGACCCAAATAAAGTCGATACCCCACACGTGGAAGCCCAAAGCCACCGCCCCGACCTTTACCGCCAACCCGACCTTTGCCTTTATGCCAAGTGGAAGGTTGGAGGATTTCTGTTTCCATTTATTTTTCTCTTCGTTTCTCATAACCTTTGACTTTTTTTTTATGCCGTAGCGGAGCCGGTATGGATGGAATCTGTTTCGGTAGCATCAAAAGGTGTCGGGGATAGCTGCTGCAAGATTTTGTCGGAAAATACGCTCGCCCGCAGGGAAAGAGGAAGATTTTGCGGCAAACCGCCCCGCGGCCCGATCTTGCAGCAGCGTGAGTCCCGTAACTACCTTTGCTACTGACAACAGATTTCCATACCGCGCTCCGCGGCATGAAAAAAAAGAGAGGAAAAGGTTATGGGAGAGAAACGGGGAGAAAACGATATGCCGTGAACGCTCGCGAAAGTCGGTTCACGGCTCACCCTGCATGGAATGATAAATCGCCCGCGAACATTTCCTTTCACGGGCGATTGGCGTATCGGAGCGTGCCGATCCCGTATCGGCGGAGGATCGTTTCCGCCGGACGTGGCGCCACTCGCTGCCACTTTTAAGACGGATACGTCCATATGCCACTGGCTGATAACAAGATACTGTCCATTTGTGTACTTTTGGGCATCCGGGAAACAAAAAATGAAACAGAACATGGAAATAATAAGTATGGACGTGAAGGCTTTCGACGCGCTGGCAGGGCACGTGGAAGCCATTGAAAGAAAAGCCGAGGCGTTATGCCGCAGGCAGGAGGACGTGAGTTTGAAAAAATGGCTGGACAACCAGGATGTCTGTGACGTGCTGGGTATATCGAAACGTACCCTGCAAACCTACCGGGAGAAAGGGTTGCTGCCTTTCAGCCGCATCCGTCACAAAATCTTCTACAAACCGGAAGATGTCGGGAAACTGCTGCAATCGTCGCACTATCCTAATACCGCCGCGTTATGAGCCATTATTTCATCGACAAGCACGATCCGCGTGTGGCGGATCTCTTCCGGCGTTTGGAAAAGGCCGGCAAGGCACTGGATAAACTGGAATCCTCCGGAGGCCGGACACTCAAGGGAGAGCGGTTCGTCACCGACGAGGAATTGTCCCGGCTGCTGAAAATCAGCAGGCGTACATTGCAGGAATACCGCACGGCGCGGATCATTCCCTATTATTTGATTCAGGGCAAGGTACTATACATGGAATCCGAGATACAGAAATTCCTGGAAGATTCCCGGAAGAAATGTATCGGGGGACAGGAATGGGTATAAAAGAAGAACGGCCAAAACGTTGGCCGTTCTTCTTTTTCAGTTCAATATCGTGTTCATGCCGGGGAGCTGCCAGACGACGGCGGTCGTCGTGGCCCTTCGGACAAGCCACCGTCGGAAGGCTTCGGCATTCCCGGATTTTAAGCGGAAAGCCAGCGCGGCGATCATTTCGAGCGAATACAGCTCGACAATACCGCCGTCACGGTTGCGCTCCCGGCGGTAAACCCTCTCCTCACGGAGTATGCCGCTTTTGAGTATGGAGCGGATGTTGCTCCCCACGGCAGGAACGAAGACTCCGAACAGGTCGGCAATCTGGTGGCGCGTGAGCCATACACGGTTCTCCGGCGCGTGGATTTCCACCCGCCCGTTTTCAATGCTGATAGGTTCTCTTGTCGTCATAGTCATACAAATTTATCAATTTTTGTTATACTGTTCAACCGTTTACCGTTATAATATCTGCCGTTTCCGGTTCGTCCTCCTCGTAGAGATTTATTTTCCGGCCTTTGGTCTGTTCTTTCAGCCGTTTCATGTCCTCGTCCACCTTGCGGTCGGTCACTTTGGCGTAAATCTGCGTGGTGGAAATGCTCTTGTGTCCCATCATGCGGCTGACAGTTTCGATAGGCACACCCAACGAGAGCGTGATATGTGTCCCGAAATTGTGCCTCGCCTTGTGAAAGGTCATGTCGAAGCCGTATGTCCGTCCCAGTTCTCTGGTGAGCTTGATGAGATACCCCCGGCAATAGAGGTTGAAAATCCTGTCGCTTTTACGCTCGTGGCGGTATTTCTCGATGATCTGCAACGGCACGTTCAGCAGGCGGATGGCCGAGGGCGTTTCGGTCTTCTGGCGCCGGATGTGTATCCAGTACGTTCCGTCGTCCGACTGCGTGATGTCTTTTTCGGACAAGCGTTTCAGGTCGGCGTAGGACAACCCCGTGAAGGTAGCGAAGAGAAACCAGTCCCGCACCCGCTGGAGGTTGGGTTTATCGACGGGAGTTTCCATCAGCTTTTTGAGGTCTTCGAGTTTCAAATGGCGGCTCTTGCGCCGGGGCAGTTCCGGGTGCAGCTTCCCGTAAGGGTCGCGCCGGAGTGTACCCTGACTGACAGCCCGCTTGGTCATTTTCTTCAACCGGTAAAGATGCTCGTGTACTGTCTTGGGTTTCATTTCACGATCTGTACGCAGGAATATTTCAAAATCATCGTAGAACTCCCGGTCAAGGCTCCGCAACGCTACATCCTCCTTTTCCTTCCTTTTTTTCACGAAGGAGGCTAAAATATTATAGGAGTTCTCGTAACTTTCATAAGTTTCTTCCTTGCGATCCACGCCGACACGCTTGCGGAACTCCTCGTTATGCTCGCGGAACAAGGCAAGGAGGGTGAACGGTTTCTGCCCGATTCCTTCCACGGCGTTTTTGACCAGCTCGGCCGTCACGAAACCGAGGCTTTTACGAATATGACGGTAATGTCCGGTGATTTTTTCGGTCAGTTTCTCTATTGCCAGGTTTACCGTTCGGGCGTTCTCGCTTCGTCCGTTCGCCCTTTTGGTTTCCGGATTCCAGAGCGATGGATCGACAAACGCGTTGATATTGATCGGGGCCGACTTGGCGTCGATGCTTACCTTGCATAACAATTTACATGTTCCGTCCTTGCGGACTTTCGTGCGGTTGATGTAGAACAGCAGGGAGAACGTGCTGCGACGTTTTATCTCTTTATTATTCGTTTCCATAATCGTTGTGAATTTGATTGTCAATGATAGATTAAATAGCTACGGAGAAGCGGCCGGCAATCTTTTCCTCTAAAGACCGGGTATCCATGTCGATCTTGTCATCGGTCACTTTGGCGTAAATCTGCGTCGTGGAAATGCGGCTATGCCCCAGCATTTTACTGACGGTTTCAAGCGGGACACCATGCGAAAGCGTGATCTCGGTGGCGTAGGTATGGCGTCCGCAGTGAAAGACGAGCTTCCGTTCAATCCCGCAAATGGCGGCAATACGTTTCAGCGTCCGGTTGAGTTCGTTGTTGCTGTACATCGGCAGCAGTTTCCCTTCCGGGGCCATATCCCGGTACTTGTCGAGGATGAGTAACGGGATGTCGAGCAACGGCACTTCATAGTCGATTTTCGTCTTCTTGCGGGCGGTCTTGATCCATACCTCACCGTCCTCGGCCACTTCCAGATCCTCCGTCGTCAGGCGGCACATGTCCCCGTAAGGGATACCCGTGTAGCAGGAGAAGAGGAACAGGTCGCGGATATGGTAGAGCTTCGGGTCATGCAGGGGTGTGGTCATCAGCCGTTGTAACTCTGCGGCGGTAAGGTATTTCTGTTCCCGCTCGGGATGTTCGGCTTCATAACCCGCGAACGGGTCGGCAGTGATAATCCCTTCCGCGATGGCTTCCCCGACAATCGTGTTCAACCGTGTGACAAGCAACACGATAGTTCCCAGGGCAAAGCGGCGCTCCGTGCGTAGGTAGAGGTCATAGTTGTCGATGAATGAACGGTTCAGGGCCGTGAAAGGAACATCCGACAACTTGTATTTCTCCTGGATGAAAGCAGCCACACAGTTACAAGCATAGCGGTAAGATTGCGCTGTTCCCTTTTCCCGGTTCACGCCGACACGTTTTTCGAAATGTTCGATGAACGTCCGGAAATAACCCAACAGGGTTTCCTGCCCGAAAGCCGTCCCCAACAACAGATTCCTTATTTCTTCAGCCGTTACATTCTCACGGGTGGCTGACAGTTCGTCATAAATGGAAATGGCTGAAGCTCGCAAATCGTCCAGTTGCCGGTTGATTTCCCGCGCGGCGTTACTTTTACCCGTGGCACGTCCGGATGCCCACAGTGCAGCGGGTACGGACATTTTCGCACTAAAAGCCGCTTCTGAAAATTTGCCGACAACAAGTTTCGCCATGACCGGGCAATGTCCCTCGTCATTCATTTCGCTCTTTTTGAGGTAGAACGTAACCGTTACATCCGTCTGTTTCATAACTCTATTTTTTATGTTGCAAAATTACTTGATATAGAGTTATTTACAGTTATGAAAATTATAGCGGAACAAAGAATAAAACCCCGGATGCCGGTAACATAACCTGTATTTCCATGAAAAACGGAAAAAAACGGTTATCTTTACGGGCAAAATATAGGGTTCTTTGCATGGTGAACGGTAAAACCGCAGGTGGTTAAGCGTTATTTTGCCGGATTATCCGGGGCTAAAAAAGGCAACGGATAAGTAGCAAATCTTTCTCTTAACCTTTCATTATCCTGCATTTTAGCGATTTGGAAAGGTATAGAAGAATTTGGCTTAACTCTCCTCAATACCAAACACTTACTTTATTTATCCAAATTTTGCCGTTTTTTTGCGAGTTCTGGCTATCTGTTGTGTATTTGTCGGATAGTCTGTATTTTTGCGCAAATTATAATACAGTGTGCAGTATGATACAAGAGAATTTTATCAAGATATACGAGAAAAGTTTCAAGAAGAACTGGGAACTGCCCGCCTTGACGGATTACAGCAAAGGGACGACCTTTTCTTTCGCCGATGTGGCCAAAGAGATTGCCCGTATCCATATCCTATTTGAAGAATGTCAGATACGGCGGGGAGATAAGATTGCTCTGATCGGAAAAGACAGTGCCCGCTGGTGTATTGTTTATATGGCCGCTGTGACGTACGGAGCGATTATAGTACCTATCTTGCAGGACTTCAGTCCGAACGATGTGCATCATATTATCAATCACTCCGAGTCGGTTTTCCTTTTTGTCAGTGACCGTATCTGGGATACACTGGAAGAGGAAATGATCGAGGACGTGCGTGGTGTCTTTTCGCTGTCCGATTTCCGTTGCCTGCATCAGCGCGATGGTGAAAGCATTCAGAAGCTTTTGAAAGGCATGGATGAGAAGATGGCGGAAAAGTATCCGGACGGTTTCGGCAAGGATGATATCGAATATGCGGAACTGGACAATGACAAAGTGGTCCTGTTGAACTATACTTCCGGCACGACCGGTTTCAGTAAAGGGGTTATGCTTACCGGAAACAACCTGGCGGGGAATGTGATGTACGGCATCGAGCTTGGCGTATTGTACAGGGGGGAACGCGAACTCTGTTTTCTGCCGTTGGCACATGCTTATAGTTGTGCGTTCAATTTCCTGGTTCCGATGGCTGTCGGGGCGCATGTCTACCTGTTGGGGAAGGTTCCTTCTCCCAAAATCCTGTTGAAAGCCTTCGAGGAGGTGAAACCGAACCTGATCCTGACGGTCCCGTTGATCCTGGAGAAGATTTACAAGAAAATGATCCTGCCGCAGCTTAGCAAGACGACTATGAAGGTGGCGTTGAATATTCCATTGCTGGATTCCCGTATCTATGCACAGATACGGAAGAAACTGGTTGATGCCTTCGGCGGACGTTTTCGTGAAGTGATCGTGGGAGGAGCGGCCATGAATGAGGAGGTGACGAATTTTCTTTATAAGATCAAATTCCCGTTCACGATCGGTTATGGTATGACGGAATGTGGACCGCTGATCAGCTATGACCATAATGACGAGTATGTCCCCGGTTCATGCGGCCAGATATTGAAGGGCATCATGAAGGTGCGTATCGACTCGGAAGATCCTTATAATAAGGTAGGAGAAATTCAGGTGAGCGGCGAAAATGTGATGAAAGGTTATTATAAGAACGAGGAAGCGACTTCCAAGGTTTTTACGGAGGACGGCTGGTTGCGTACGGGTGACTTGGGGACGATCGACGCCGATAACCGTATTTATATCCGTGGTCGTAGCAAGACGATGATCTTGGGGGCGAGCGGACAGAACATTTATCCGGAAGAGATCGAATCGAAGCTGAACAACTTGCCGTTCGTAATGGAAAGCATCATAATAGAGAAGAACGGTAAGCTGGTAGGGCTTGTTTATCCGGATTACGATACGGTGGACAGCACGGGAATTTCGCATGAAGATCTTCCGATCATCATGGAGCAGAACCGGATCGAACTTAACAAACTTTTAGCACCTTACGAAGCTGTTTCCGCCCTGCAATTGTATCCGACAGAATTCGAAAAGACGCCTAAGAAAAGTATTAAGCGTTACTTGTATAGCAACTATTGATTAGTTTATATGGTCTGTAAATCAAATTGTTGAGGCTTGTGTATAAAATATTTTGAAAAAAAGCGCAATATGTTGTACAACATATTTGATTAATACATACATTTGCATCGTTTTAAGACAAGAAGATATTATAGACCGTTTAAATTAAAAAACAAAATGAAAAAGTTAGTTGCATTTGCTGCTGTTATCGCAGCTGTATCATTCGCCTCTTGTGGCAACAAATCAGCAGAAAACACTGAAGTTGCAGAAACTGAAACAGAAGCTACAGTAGAAGAAGTTGTCGCTCCTGCTGAACAAGCTACAACAGAAGAAACTGCGGTTGCTGAAGGTGATTCAACTGCTGTTGAAGCTCCGGCTGCTGAAACTGAAGCTGCTCCTGCTGAATAATCATTCGGCAATTAGTGATGAGGACAGTCTGTATGCATGTAACATACAGACTTTTTTTGTTTTTAAACTTATGTAATTTATATATATATATGAAACGAACACTATTACTCCTTCCGGCTATTGCTTGCCTGAGCCTGTCTGTTTTCGCACAGGTTCCTGTAGATAAAACTGTCTCGTTGCAGAGTGTTGAAATCCAGGGAAAACGCTTTGGAGGCTTGACCGGTGGGGAAGTGAAACGCCTGCAGGTGGACAGCAACCTGAGTGGCCTGACGGGGACGACAGCCGACGTATTCCGCCTGCTGCCTTCCGTTGTGACGGATATCGAGGGAGGAATCACGTTCCGTGGTTCCAATAATCCCGGCTTGCTGATAAACGGAGTGCCCTACGGCTTGCTGGAAGAGTATAGCGGAGATATGCTGATCCAGCTTCCGGCACTGTTCTTCGACCGGGTGTCGATGACGTCGACTCCTTCCATCGGGCTTGTGCCGGATGGAGATGCAGGGATTCTGAACCTGTCGTCTGCTGTTTATACGGCCACTGATTCGCCTCTGGTCCTGACGTTGGGAGCCGGATTCCAGGAACGTTATAATGCCGGTGCGATCCTGAATTTGCATCCGGGCAAGTTTCATATTGTCGGAAAATATAATTATCGCCGGGAGTTCCGTAAGCGTACGTTCAGCAAGTCGACGACGAACAAAGGGGGGACAACCGTCATGAACAATAATGCGTCCGCCCGCCCCGATGTGCATCTCGCCGATCTGAGTGTCGGATATGACCTGACGGCAAACGACCTGATCACGGTTTACGGCCTGTATAACCTGATGGATTACAGCCGCTACGGGAAGATCCATAACAATAAGCTGGTGGACGGGAATCTGCAACCGGTGATGTTCCGCCACCGTTATAACGACCAATGGCAGGAAGCCTATGCCGCAGAGGCGCGTTGGAACCATACCTTCGACAATCCGAAGGATTGTCTGGATGTCGTGTTCAATTACGATAATTTCGGGTATGACGAAGATAACGAATACAAGAACGAGAAGCCGGAAACAGGCAAGATCATTGCCGAGGATAATTACTATGTCAATCAGGACAAGAATAATTATTACCTGTCTGTCCTCTACGGAAAACTCTTTGCCGATGACTGGCATTTGCGGGTAGGATACATCGGGCGTTTCAAGGATGAGAGCTATCACGCTTACGGGAACAAACTGGCTGCCGGAGAGTGGCAGTCCGACCCGCAGAAAGAAAATGAATATAACTTTAATCGCCGTACGAATTTGTTGCTGGCTGCTTTGGAAAAGAAATGGGGCGGTTTCTGTGCCGAAGCGGGCGTACAAGGTGAACTGAACTGGCAAAAGATAGATACGCGTTATCAGACCGACGATGTGCTTGAAAAGATACCGATGGTTAAGAGCACTTCTCGTTTCCATCTCTTCCCCCGTTTGAAGTTGGGCTACCGGACGGATAAGGCCGGGGAGTTGGCTCTCAGCTACGTGCAACGCGTAATCCGGCCTTACGGCAGCTACCTGAATGTGTTCACCGACCGTAGCGACGCTACGCATGTCTGGAAGGGGAATCCTGATTTAAAAGACGAGATGATCCATTCGGTCGAGTTGTCTTATTCGTATGCTACTTCTGCTTTCCGGTTCTCACCGAGCCTGTATTACCGGAATAAGAAGAACCGCATCATGGACAAAGTCCTGGATGAAGGGGAAAACGGAACGATCTGGACAAAAGAGAATATCGGCCATAGCCAGACATTCGGTTTTGAACTGTCCGCAACCTGGCAACCGATCCGTATGCTGTCTCTCGGTTTGTCAGGCGATATCTACCGGGATGAGATCGACGGGCGCACGATCGGTTATGACCGGAAGAAGTCGATGGTCTGCGGCGATATCAAAGGCTCTGTCAACATCAGCATCACGCCGACAACGGAGTTGCAGCTCGATGGTTTTTACATCTCCGACCAGTTGACCCCGCAGGGAAAGATCAAGCACCGTTCCAGTGTCAATGCCGGTATCTCCCAATATTTCATGCACCGCAAGCTGCGTGCCAACCTGAGCATCAACAACATCTTCAACGGCCTCGAAGAAACAACGATCGTCGATACGAAAGACTTGCAAATGACCCAGGTCCGCAACCGTGACGCACAGGTGACGTGGGTGACGCTGACGTATAATCTGTGATATTTGCCAGGGGATTCTTTAGCCGGGGGGATTAATCCCCCGGCAAGAGTGAAGTCAATATCTTCTTCAGCACCGTTTGTGCTGAAATCTCGCGGTTGGCGGCTTCGGGGATCACGATGCTTTGGGGGCTTTCGATCACGTCGTCTGTCACGATCATATTGCGACGGACAGGCAGGCAGTGCATGAAGTAGGCATTGTTGGTCAACGCCATCTTTTCCGTGTCGACGGTCCAACTGCGGTCCGTGTTGAGAACCTTGCCGTAGTTGGGATCGGCATAGGCTGCCCAGTTCTTGGCGTAGATGAAGTCCGCGCCTTCGAACGCTTTCTTCTGGTCATATTCTACGCGAGCGTTGCCGACGAAGCGCGGGTCCAGTTCGTAGCCTTCCGGGTGGGTGATGACAAACTCGTAGTCCGTCGCATTCATCCATTCGGCGAAACTGTTAGGCACGGCTTGCGGCAGGGCTTTCGGATGTGGTGCCCAAGTCATGACGACTTTCGGACGGGCAGTCTTCTTATACTCCTCGATCGTGATCAGGTCGGCAAAACTCTGCAACGGATGGCGGGTAGCCGCTTCCATGCTGAATACCGGACGGCCGGAGTATTGGATGAACTGGTTCAATATCTTTTCGTTGTAATCATCTTCCTTGCTTTCGAAACGGGCGAATGAACGTATGCCGATCACGTCGCAATAGCAACCCATCACCGGAATAGCCTCCAGGAGGTGTTCGGGCTTGTCGCCATCCATGATCACGCCGCGTTCGGTTTCCAGTTTCCAGGCTCCCTGGTTCACGTCGAGCACCATCGTGTTCATACCTAAATTCATGGCAGCCTTCTGGGTGGAGAGGCGGGTACGGAGGCTGGAGTTGAAGAATATCATCAATAACGTCTTGTTCTTGCCCAGCCCGGTAAACTGGTAACGGTCTTTCTTAATCTCGAAAGCCTCGGCGAGTGCCTGCTTGAGGTTGCCCAAATCCTGTACACAAGTGAAGTTTCTCATATCATGTCTCATTTAAAATTGTTCTGCCTACAAAGATAAACAATGATTTCTGATTTATGGCAATACCGTTATATCTGTATTGTCAGTGTCATACGATAATACTAACACCGAGGCAGGGACTATTTTCGTATTTGTCCGTCTCCTTCGATGATATACTTGTAGGTCGTCAGTTCAGGCAACGCCATCGGGCCGCGGGCATGTAGCTTCTGTGTGCTGATACCGATTTCCGCTCCGAAACCGAACTGTGCCCCGTCGGTGAAAGCCGTAGATACATTGGCGTAGACGCAGGCGGCATCGACCATTTGCTGGAAACGGCGGATGGCTTCTGTCGATTCACTGACGATGCTTTCGCTGTGTTTCGAGCTGTAGCGGGAGATATGTTGCAGGGCTTCATCCAAGGAGGAGACTGTACGGATCGCCATTTTGTAGTCTAAGAACTCGGTGCCGAAGCTGTCTGCCGTAGCCGGCTGAAGCAAAGCGGTAGGGTAGTGCCCTGAAAGAGCGGCAAAGGCGGGTTCGTCGGCATAGATAACGACGTTGCTGCCGGACAGTTTTCCACACAAATAAGGGAGGTCACCTAATCGGTCGCGATGGACGATCAGACAATCCAAAGCGTTGCAGACGCTGACGCGGCGTGTCTTGGCATTGTTGACGATCTCGCGCCCTTTTTCTTTGTCTCCATCTTTGTCAAAATAGGTATGGCAGATACCGGCTCCCGTCTCAATGACCGGTACGCGGGCATGGTCGCGGACGTAATTGATCAGTGAACTGCTGCCCCGCGGAATGATAAGGTCCACCAGGCCGACGGCGTTCAACAGCTCGGTCGTCGCCTCGCGGTCGGGCGGCAGGAGTGTACAGACAGCCGGATCGACGCCTTGTCTTGTCAGTACGTCGTGGATAATCGCCACTAAGGCACGGTTGGAACTGTCGGCATCCGAACCTCCTTTCAACACGCAGGCATTCCCGCTCTTGAAACAAAGGGAGAAAACGTCGAAGGTGACATTTGGACGTGCTTCGTAGATGACACCGATCACGCCGAAGGGAACGGTCATTTTGCGGATCACCATGCCGTTCGGGCGTGTTGTTTCGCTTAACAGCTTCCCAAGAGGCGACGGTAGCGAGGCGACGTTCTTCATATCTCCTGCAATACCTGCAAGACGTTCTTCCGTCAGTTTCAAGCGGTCGTATTTCGGATTTGCCGGGTCCATACGCGACAAATCTTCGACATTGGCAGCCAAGACTTCGGCTTGGCGTGTCAGCAAAGCCGAAGCCGTGTCTATGAGGATGCGGTTGATGGTGGCATCGTCCAGCGTGACAAGCTGGTGCGAAGCGGCGAGGGTATGTTGCAATAATTCGTTAATCATGGTCGTATGCTTGTTGTTGTTAATCCAGATACAAATAATCGTAATGTACCAACGGTTTTTTATCCCGGCTGCCGATCAGTTCTCGTGCTTCCGTACTGTCGTAACCTGCGCATCCGACTCCTAACTGGACGCCTTCCTCGTTGATAACCTTGACGATATCGTCTTTCTCGAAGTCGCCGATGATCCGGGTGACGCCGACCAGCAGGATACTGGTCGCCTTCGGACCTAACAGTGCCTCTTCGGCCCCCCGGTTGATGTGTATCTCGCCTTTGGCGAAGCCTTCGGAGTGGGCGATCCATTTTTTTACGCTACTGACAGGTTTGTTTGACGGGATGAAACGCGTGCAAACGGTCCGGCTGTCTTTGGCGAGCAGGTCTACCAGGATGTTGTCCTTCTTGCCGTTGGCAATGATCACCGTGATGCCTTCGTCGGCCACCTTCTGTGCAATGCTGCATTTGGTAAGCATGCCGCCACGACCGAATGACGACTTGCTGGTTTGTACATATTCCGACAGGTCTTCCTTGCTGCCGTCGATCTCGCGGATAACCGTGGAGGACGGATCGGATGGGTTGCCGTTATATATTCCGTCGATATTGCTAAGGATAATCAAAGCATCCATTCCCATCATGGTGGCGATCAGTCCGGAAAGCTCGTCATTGTCCGTGAACATCAATTCTGTAACCGATATCGTGTCGTTTTCGTTCACGATGGGAATCACTTTATTTTCGAGCATTACCTCCATACAATGTTTCTGGTTGAGGTAATGCGTGCGGCTGCCAAAGTTCTCTTTCGTGGTGAGCACCTGGCCACAGGTCATGCCATGTTCGCGGAACAGTTCGTAATACCGGTTGATCAGTTTGGCTTGCCCGACTGCGGAATACAGCTGGCGGGCAGAGACGGGATCCAGCTTTTTGCTGGCCTTTATCTCACTGCGTCCAGAAGCGACCGCACCGGAGGAAATAAGGACGACTTCCACGCCTTTCCGATGTAGTTTGGCCACCTGATCCACCAAGGCGGACATCCGGGTAATATCCAACGTGCCATCCTTGCGGGTGAGCACGTTGCTGCCTATCTTGACCGCAATACGGTTGAATTGCCAATCGATGATTGGCAATTGACCATTATTTTGTGTGTTTCTTTTCATTGTCGGTTGCTCGGATTTCGACTCGGCGTATTTTGCCGCTGATCGTCTTCGGCAGTTCGTCTACGAACTCGACGACGCGCGGGTATTTGTACGGAGCTGTCACTTTTTTGACATGGTCTTGTAATTCTTTGACCAAAGCGTCTCCGGCTTTATCCTTGTAGTCCTTTGCCAGAACGATGGTGGCTTTTACCACTTGTCCGCGGATTTCGTCTGGAACACCAGTGATGGCACATTCTACAACCGCCGGATGCGTCATCAGGGCGCTTTCTACTTCAAACGGGCCGATACGGTAGCCGGAACTCTTGATAACATCGTCGGCACGGCCCACGAACCAGAGGTAACCGTCTTCATCACGCCAGGCGACATCGCCCGTGTAATACAGGCCGTCGTGCCATGCTTCGCGTGTGCGTTCGGCATCCCGGTAATATTCCTTGAAAAGACCGATCGGTTTGCCATTTGTAGTGTGGATCACGATCTGTCCCTGTTCTCCGTCTTCGGCACGGGTTCCGTCCGGGCGCAACAAGTCTACATCGTATTGCGGATTAGGGACACCCATCGATCCGGGTTTCGGTTCCATCCACGGGAAAGTGGCGACGGTCAAGGTTGTTTCCGTCTGTCCGAAACCTTCCATCAGCTTGATGCCGGTCAGTTTGTAGAACGTGTCGAATACGGCAGGGTTTAAGGCTTCGCCGGCAATGGTACAATATTGGAGGGACGACAGGTCGTATTTTGTCAGGTCTTCGCGTATCAGGAAACGGAAAATGGTAGGAGGTGCGCACAAAGATGTGATGCGGTAGTCCTGTATCATCTGTAACATATCGGCCGGTGTGAATTTCTCGTGGTCGTACACGAATACGGTTGCTCCGGCAATCCACTGTCCATACAGTTTTCCCCATACGGCTTTCCCCCAACCGGTGTCGGCAATCGTCAGGTGGAGGCTGTCTTTATGCAAGTTGTGCCAGAAACTTCCGGTCACGATATGCCCCAGCGGGTAGGTGAAATCGTGTGCTACCATCTTCGGGTTGCCGGTTGTACCGGAAGTAAAATACATCAGTGAAATGTCGTCGTTACTGTTCGGATGTTCCGGACGTACGAACGGAGCCGCGTTTTCGAGGCCTTTGTGGAAGTCCTCGAAGCCTTCGGGGATTTCAGGACCTACCGAAACAACACTCTTTATAGAGGGTGAATCGGGCAGCGAGTCGATGATATGTTGGGTGATCACTTCCTCGCCCGCGCAGACGATCATCTTGATATCGGCGGCATTCGCACGATAGACGATATCTTTCTTTGTCAGCAGGTGGGTAGCCGGGATCACCACTGCTCCCAATTTATGCAACGCGATAATCGAGAACCAGAATTCATAACGGCGTTTCAATATCAACATGACCATATCACCGTGGCCGATTCCCAGCGACTGGAAATAAGCGGCAGTCTGGTCGGTATATTTTTTCAGGTCGGCAAAGGTGAAGTCTATGTGTTCCCCTTGGTCGTTTGTCCAGCACAGCGCAATCTTATCGGGTTCTTCTTCCGCCCATGCATCTACTACGTCATATCCGAAGTTGAAGTTCTCCGGGACTTTTATCTTGAAATTCTTTATAAAATCTTCCTGCGACTCAAAGGTCGTCTTGTTTATGAATCTTTCTAACATGATGATTAAATTGTCAATTTATAGGATTATTGCCAGGAAACTGACCTTTTCTCCATCGAGTGCCTTCATCCCATGTGGCAGTTCGGAGTTGAAATAGATACTGTCGCCTTCTTCCAGTATCAGCTCTTTGTTGTTGATCTGTAATAACATGCGGCCTTTCAGTACCATATTATACTCTTGTCCGGAATGCGAGTTCAGATAAATCGGTGTCCCGTCTGGAGCCGGATGGACGGTAACCATGAACGGATCTGCTTTCCGACCGACAAACCCGGCGGCAAGCGACTGGTATTTGTATGCTTTAGTCCGTTCCACGGCAATACCTTTTCCTTTGCGAGTGATAAAGTAGCTGCTCATTTTAGGTTCATCACCGAACATAAGCGTGGTCAACTCAACCCCGTAAGCCTGTGAAATCTGATGTAATACACTTACTGAAATATCTACAGTACCGCTTTCCAGCTTCATATACTGTTCGGGAGTCAGGTTACAAACCTTGGCCATTTCTTCAGGCGTGATTTCCAATGCATCCCGAAGTCCGGCCAAACGCTCCGCAATTTGTTTTATCTGTTCGTTCATCTCCGTTGATTATTATATTTATGATGCTCCAAAGATAGGAATAAAAAGCAAAATGTCTAAGGAAAGAGGAATGTAATGTTATTTAGTTATTTTGAAAGGAAGTGCGGAAGATGTTTTTTGTATTGGCTGCTTCCCGCTGAAGAAGTTATAGTTTCCTGCGGAGAGAACTACAGTTTCCAGCCGAGGAAACAAACGTTTCTTCCGGTAGAAAACTGTAGGTTGTTGAATAATAATTTATTAGATGCTGTATAAGAAAGCTTCTTAATCGTATTTGATGACGCTGACCGGGCAGCTTTCGGCGGCTTCTTTTATACCTTCTTCATAATCGTTGAAGTTTACGCCTTCATTTACACGTGAGCGGTCTGTAACCTGAAATACTTCGGGACAAATGCCTTCGCATGTGCCGCAAGCGATACAATCTTCTTCTATCCAAACACTCTTTATAGCCATATTTTTTACATTTAAGATGATTAATATGTTAAGATAACAGCTCTACGGCTTGAATTGTTGATGCTGGACGAGAATATCTTGGCTCCTTTGATTTAAATTTAATTTAACGCTCCTGTCTCTTATTTTAGAAAATTATTGATTATGTTTACAGCGCTGAAATAATCAGTCTTTGAACACTTAATAAATAAGAGATACTATGGACAACGCAATTTTTAGTTTCCCCAAGCCTATTAACGAGCCGGTAAAAGCATACGCTCCTGGTTCAAGTGAAAAATCATCCTTGAAAAAGGCTCTTGCGCAGCTCTCTTCTGAAGAATGGGATATACCATTGGTTATCGGAGGTAAAGAAATCCGTACAGGCAATACCGGTAAAGTCGTGATGCCGCATGATCACCACCATGTATTGGCCACTTATCATAAGGCCGGAGAGAAAGAAGTGCAGATGGCTATCGATGCAGCAATGAAGGCGCATAAGGAATGGTCTGAACTTCCTTGGGTAGAACGTGCTTCCGTCATGCTGCGTGTAGCAGAATTGCTTTCCACTAAATATCGTTATATATTGAACGCATCCGTCATGTTGGGACAAAGCAAGAATCCGTTCCAGGCAGAAATCGACGCTCCTTGCGAATTGATCGACTTCCTTCGTTTCAGTACTTTTTATGCCAGTCAGGTATATGCCGACCAGCCTTATTCGGAAACAGGTATCCTGAACCGGATGGAATATCGTGCTTTGGAAGGTTTCGTGTTTTCGCTCACGCCGTTCAACTTTACTTCCATTGCCTCTAACTTGAACATGGCGCCTGCCATGATGGGAAATGTGGCAGTCTGGAAACCGTCGACAACAGCTATCCATTCTAACTATTTCCTGATGAAAGTGTTCCGGGAAGCCGGTTTGCCCGACGGCGTTGTCAATTTTATTCCGGGACAGGGAAGCGTGATCGGCAAAGTCATAACGGCCAGCCGTGATTTAGGCGGTTTCCATTTCACAGGTTCTACTTCAACCTTTAACACCCTTTGGCGTCAGATCGGTGAGAATTTAGGACATTATAAATCTTATCCGAAGATTGTCGGTGAAACAGGCGGCAAGAACTTCATCTTTGTCCATCCTTCTGCTCCGGCTTTGGAGGTGGCGACAGCTATTGTGCGCGGTGCGTTTGAGTATCAAGGACAGAAATGTTCGGCTGGTTCACGTGCCTATATCCCTGCTTCACTCTGGAAAGAAGTAAAGGACTATGTCGGCGATATGCTGAAAGAAATCAAAATGGGAGATGTCCAGGATTTCACGAATTTTGTCAATGCGGTTATCGATGAAGCTTCGTTCGACAATATCATGAGCTATATCGATTATGCAAAACAGTCTCCTGATGCGGAAATCGTTTTCGGTGGAAATGGAGATAAGTCCGTAGGTTACTTTGTTGAACCGACTGTCATCCGGACTACGGACCCGATGTTCAAGAGTATGGTGGAGGAGATCTTCGGTCCGGTTATCACGATCTATGTGTATGATGATAATAAATATGAAGAAACACTCGAACTCTGCGACCGTACATCTCCGTATGGTTTAACCGGTTCTATTTTTGCACGCGATCGTTATGCGATCGATATGGCATTCAATAAATTGCGTTATGCCGCGGGTAACTTCTATATCAACGACAAACCGACAGGTGCCGTCATTGCACAACAGCCGTTTGGCGGTTCGCGTGCTTCGGGTACGAATGATAAGGCCGGAGGGCCGTTGAACTTGATTCGCTGGACAAATGCCCGTTGTATCAAAGAGGCTTTGGTTCCGCCGACAAGCTATGGTTATCCGTTTCTTGGAGAAAAGTAATTAATTTTATCAATGAGCCGATAAATCAGGATGTGCCAATATGCCAATGAAAGAGTTTCTCTTATGAATTGGTGATTGGCACATTTTGTGAGACGGTATTCCTATTCATTTTAATGCGTTAACTGTCAACTAATATCAAATACCATGTTAGATTTTAATAATACCGAAATTGCTTTCTCTGCCAAATCGCAGTCTGAGCTGAAAAATGCTTATCTGCTGTTCAATACGATCAAATATCCGTGGCTGGTAAAGTGTGCCAGTGTAGTAAGTAATATTGCTTTGAATATTCATTTTCCGTTAGGATGGGCAGTCAAGCCGACTTTATACAAGCAATTTGTCGGAGGTGAAACTTTGCAGGACTGTACAAAGGCGATCGACCATCTGCGGAAATTTAATGTACGCTCCACCTTGGATTTTTCAGCCGAAGGAGAGCAAACGCCCGAAGGAATACAAGCTACTTTTGAGGAAACCATACGTTCGATTGATTTTGCAAAGGGAAATGATAATCTGGCCTATGCCGTATTCAAACCGTCCACCATCATAACGGACGAACTTCTCGCTAAGGTATCCGAAAAGCAAGAGGAACTGACCATCGAAGAAGTAAAAGCTTACCGGGAGTTCAAGGAACGCTTTATGGCTTTTTGCCAGCGTGCCTACGACAATGACGTACGCTTGATTGTGGATGCTGAAGACTATTGTTTTCAGGATGCCATCGACTCTTTGACCGATGAGGCCATGCGCAGGTATAATAAGAAACGTGCGATCGTATTTGCTACTTTGCAAATGTACCGCCATGACCGTATGCCGTATTTACGCCGTATTTTGGACGATGCGAAAGAAAAAGGATATATTGCCGGTGTGAAATTCGTACGTGGTGCCTATATGGAAGCCGAGCGTGCCAGGGCAGCTGCTTTGGGATATCCCGATCCGATCTGTAAGGATAAGCAGGCAACGGACGAGAACTTCGACGAGGCTGTCCGCTTCACAATGGATCATCTCGACTGTTTCGAAATGTTTATGGGGACGCATAATGAAGAGAGCAACTATAAATTGGCCAAGCTGATAGATGAAAAAGGCTTAAAGCGCGATGATCCCCGTATCTTCTTCGCGCAACTGTTAGGTATGAGTGACAATATTTCTTTCAACCTGGCTCATGAAGGTTATAACGTAACCAAATATGTACCGTATGCAAAAGTGCGGGATGTTTTGCCATACCTGATCCGCCGTGCCGAGGAAAACACTTCGGTTGCCGGGCAAACCAGCCGTGAACTTCGTATGCTGAAAGCAGAATTGGATCGCCGGAAAGCGGTCCGTGCTTTCTGATCGGATTTGAACTTTATCCGTTACTATTCTTTCAAGAGAAAAGTAACGGATAAATCGGCATTTGTGGTTCAAATTTGTCAACACTATAATGGATTTTAAAAAAACAACTATCATACCATCATGTTTCTTGTGTACAACTTGAATATCATGATATATAGATATGATAGTTTCCTTTTTAACTATCATGCAACTATCATAAATCAGTTGTTTAACCATCATTTTAGCCGTTTTACCCGAAACAGATACACTCCAAAAGTGTTAAAAACGGAATGTTTTCAGGAAAGCATAAGCCTTTTTTGCCGAAACACGTTACTTTTTTGTAAGAAAGACGTTAGATTTTTTCCTCAAAATGCCCGTATCAGGGCCGTTTACACCTCCATCTGAGCGGTCTTGAGATCCGGGTCTGTAGATGTCTGACACCCGGGTCTCGACAAAAAAATGTAACTATATTGCTGAAAATATGCTATATGTTACATGTGAAAAAGTTATTGTATTCATGATGGTATGGCAGTTGTTGTCGCAATCAATAACACGTTTGCAGAATAAAAATCATCATTTGCTTGCCTTCAATCCCCGAATGACGGAAGAGGTGAAGCCGGAGAGTTCCATTTCGTTCAATCCCTTGATGGTGATACCTCCCGGAGTTGTTACCTTATCGATTTCCGTTTCAGGATTGCTTTTGTTTTCCAATAAGAGGCCGACAGCTCCTTTCACCGTATGGACAACGATTTCCTGTGCCTGCTTCGGGTAAAAACCTAATTCGACACCGCCTTCGATGGCTGCGCGGATATAGCGCAAGGCGAATGCGATCCCGCTGGAAGCCAAAGCGGTTCCGGCAGACATCAGGCGTTCTTCGACCAACATCGCGTTACCCAATTCGTTGAAGATATTAATGATTAAGTCCGTTTGCTCTTTGGAAGCATTACGGGCTGCTACGAAAGTCATACTGCTAAGCACTTCGATTGCCGTATTCGGCATGATACGGAAAATAGTCGGGGTTGTCAGGCAATCGTCGAACCCCGTGTTTTTGGTCAGATAGGTGTTCAGCAGATCGAATGTGATACCTGCGGCAACGGAAACGATTATCTGTTTGTCATAGTCGAGTATGCCTTTGATCTGGTCGATAATTTCTTCTACGCGCCAAGGTTTTACGGCAATGACGATGATGTCGGCGCCTTTGACCGCTTCTACATTGTCCAGCGAGAGGACGAAATCAGGATTCGTATTCCTCATTTTCTCCAGAGTCGTATCTGATTGTGCCGTGCAAGTGATATCCGATGCTTTAAACATATGACCTTTTGCTAATCCTCGTGCTATGGCACCGCCGATATTTCCGGCGCCGATAATTGTGATCTTCATGTTTTCTTTATATTATAGTTATTATGTCTGACAAAGATACAGTTTAAATTGTCAATTGTCCATTGCCCATTGTCAATTTAATCGTATCTTTGCCCTTCAAAATTAATCTAATAACATAATATAAATAGATTTACATGAAAAAGACAATTATTGCGGTTGGTATGCTGTTCGCCATGACGATGTCTGCAACAATCCATGCACAAGAATCAGGGAAGAAGGAAAATGAAGAAGGGTTTGTTTTTACGACAGTGAAGGAGAATCCGATCACTTCGATTAAGAACCAGAATCGCGCCGGAACTTGTTGGTGTTATTCGACAATGGCATTCCTGGAATCTGAATTGCTTCGTATGGGAAAGGGTGAATACGATTTATCCGAAATGTTTACGGTTTACAATACTTATCTGGATCGTGCGGATGCAGCTGTGCGTACTCACGGGGACGTTTCCTTTTCACAAGGCGGTTCTTTCTATGACGTGATTTATGGGATGGAGGCTTTTGGCCTGGTTCCGGAAGAAGAAATGCGTCCGGGTGTGATGTATGGCGATACGTTGAGCAACCATACCGAACTTTCCGCCCTTGCAGATGCAATGGTCGCAGCTGTAGCCAAAGGCAAACTGCGTAAATTGCAATCAGATGAGAATAACGCCATGTTGTGGAAAAAAGCGGTTGCTGCCGTTCACGAAATTTATTTGGGCAAGGCTCCAGAGAAATTTACTTATAAAGGTAAAGAATATACTCCGCAGTCTTTCTATAAGTCAACCGGTTTGAATCCTTCCGACTATGTGTCTTTGACATCTTATACACATCGTCCGTTCTATACCCAATTCCCGATCGAAGTCCAGGATAACTGGCGTCATGGATTGTCTTACAACTTGCCTATCGACGAATTGATGGAAGTGTTCGACAATGCTATCAATACCGGCTATACGATTGCCTGGGGTTCTGACGTGAGCGAATCCGGCTTTACCCGTGATGGTGTAGCCGTTATGCCTGACAATGACAAGGTTCAGGAGTTGAGTGGCTCCGATATGGCTCATTGGCTGAAATTGAAACCGGAAGAAAAGAAACTGAATACAAAACCTCAACCACAGAAATGGTGCACGCAGGAAGAACGCCAGTTGGCTTATGACAACTACGAAACGACTGATGACCACGGTATGCAGATCTATGGTATCGCTAAAGACCAGGAAGGCAACGAATACTACATGGTGAAGAACTCTTGGGGTACTTCCAATAAGTATGAAGGCATCTGGTATGCATCCAAGGCATTTGTCCGTTACAAGACTATGAACATCGTTGTTCACAAAGATGCACTTCCTAAAGCGATCAAAGCGAAATTAGGAATCAAATGATTTATCCCTATTGCTATTCCAATTTACAAATCATAAACAGAAAAGAGGCCTCCAGGAATCGGAGTGCCTCTTTTCTGTTTATATAAAAGATGTGCTGTGAAGATGTATCGATTATTGTACGAGCTTTAGCGTGTAATTAAGGTCGGAGGCGGCTTTTTGTAATTCTTGGTTCAGCATGGTCAGGCTATCCCCTTCTGCCTGGAAATAAAATACCATGCTGCCATCACTTGGGATCAGTTCATATATGACTGCGCTTGCATCAGCAGGAGTTCCTTTTTTCACTTGGCGTTTACCGGTAGAAGTGAATGTCTGGTCTTTGCCGTTTTCGGCTTCCAGATAAGTGGCGTCCAATTCATAAACGCCGTCATCACTATCTTGCTGATAGAACAATGTCAGGTCGTAAACGATACCAGGTCCATCGGCGGCAGGAATAGTCCCTTTATATTTTTTTTGTACGACTGCCCCCTTTTTCGGATCCAGTTTCAAGGAGTCGCGCATATTGACCGGCTTTGCCGGTTTAGCTTTTACAACTGGTAGCTCCGGCAGAGAAGGAGCATCGGGAGCCGCTTCGGCGACGGCAATACTTTCTTCTTCAACTAACACGGGAGTGTCTTTTGCTGCCTTCCCGTTACATGCAGCCAAAAATGCCAGTGCTGCTACTGCGATAAAATACTTTTTCATTTTGTACTTTTTATTTAGAGATTTAGTGACTTTTGGAGATATAACAAAAGACCCCCTGCCTTTTGTTTTTGCAGAGGGTCTTTTTAACTATCTACCGCCGGCGGGCAGATGGTCCAGCCAGTATTTGGCCATCGTCATTCGTAAGTGCAGAGTTGTGCCAGGACGTTCGTAAATGCCGTGGCTGCGCATCGGATAGCTTACTTGGCTGAACATTTTGCCATGTTTCACCAGCTCGTCGACCAGCATCTCGCAGTTCTGATAGTGGACGTTATCGTCGCCAGTACCGTGTATCAGGAGCAGGTTCCCTTTCAGTCCGGATGCGTATGTGATAGGAGAACCTTTTCGGTAACCTTCCGGATTGTTTTGGGGTGTGTTCATGTACCGTTCCTGATAAATCGTGTCGTAGGTGCGTTGGTCGGCAACGAAAGCGATGGCGATACCCGTATGGAAGACGTCCGGATAACGGAACATAGAGTTCAGTGTCTGGCTTCCGCCGCCGCTCCATCCAGTAATGCCGATACGGTCCGCGTCGATAAACGGGTAACGGCGTGCCATATCTTGGATGCCTCGTGCCTGGTCTTCGGATGCGAACGTGCCGACCTCGCCATAGATGCATTTACGCCATTCGCGGCCGCGCGGAGTGTTGGCTCCTCGGTTGTCGATGCTGACAACGATATATCCGAGGTTGGCGACATATTGGTTCCAGAGATCACCACCGCCCCATACATCCTGTACGGTCGAACTGGCCGGTTCGCCATAGACCTCTATGATGACAGGGTATTTCTTTGTCGGATCGAAGTTGACCGGTTTGATCATCCAAGCATCCAGTTCGAGATTGCCGGAGGTCACTTTGACGAACTCTTTCGGGTTCAGCCCCAGCGCAGCATATTGTTCGCGTGCCTTTGCATTGTCCTCTATCATCCTTACAGACTGATGCTTGGGGAAGGAAACCATGTCGATCATTGAAGGGGTTGCCGCATTGCTATAGGTATGGACCGCCCATTTTCCGGTAGGCGACATATTATAACGATGCTGTCCCGGCTGTCCTGCCGGACTGAGCCGTTTCACTTCTCCTTTTCCGAAAAGTTCGGCACTGTAGAGATAACGTTGGGTATAGTTTTCCGGTGAAGCGATAAAATATACCAGTCCCTTCTGAAGATCCGTCCCGACCGGCGATATATAGTCGAAGTCGCCTTTCGTAACCGGCTGTATCTCCTTCCCGTCCCGGCTGATGCGATAGAGGTGGCGCCATCCGTTGCGTTCGCTCTCCCAGGTGAACCAAGTATTGTCCTTCAGCCATTGGATATTGTCGTTCGTGTCCAGCCATGCTGCATCTGTGTCGGTGAAGATATTTTGAGGTGTAGGGCTACCGATGCGGGCGATCCATACTTTGTTCGTGTTCTGAGGACGGTTCATCTGCTGGATGAACAGTTCGTTGCTTCCGGGGATAAACTCCATACGGGGAATGTAGTTGTTTCGCGGATCGCCGGGAATCTCTATCCAGGTTGTCGCTCCCCCGGCTGCCGGAAGATAGCCCACTTTGACTGCCGAGTTCGTGCTGCCTGCCTTCGGATAAGGGAAATGCAAGATGGTCGGGTAGATGGAATCCACATTATTGATGATGTCGAACACCCCCGTTCCTTTTGTGTCGCTTTGCCAGTAGGCGATATATTGTCCGTCCGGACTCCATCGGAAACCGTCGCGGCAGGCGAATTCTTCTTCATACACCCAGTCGAATGTACCGTTCACGATCGTCTGGCTCCCGTCATGGGTCAGCTGAGTGATCTGGCCGGAAGCGACATCTTCTACATATATATTATTGTTCGAAACGAAAGCCACACGTGTTCCGTCAGGCGAGAATTTTGCAAACATCATCGATGATTCGGGCAGTCCCTTCCCCAATTGGCGCAAAGTCCCGTCTTTCAGAGTCAGTACCCAGTAGTCACCCCTCGTGTCGTAACGCCATACCCGTTTTGTATTGTTATAGATTAAGACCTTCCCGTTGTCGGTGCTCCAAGAGATGCTGCGGATGGCAATTGGCTTCCCGGTTTCTTTGTTGATAAACATGGAAGAGGGAATGATGACTTCCCTCCGGTTGTCTTTGGCGCGGTAGGCGACAATGTCCATACCGCCTGTTTCAGCGTTTGGTTCCATCCGGCTGTATCGCTCGCCATCCTTCATCCACGTCATGGCGCCGATTCCTTTTGTCTGTATGAGCCGTCCGCCTATGATTTCTTCGAGGTGGAGTTTGCCCTTTGTGGCGGTCGTTTCGCCTTTCGCAAACGGATCGCCGTCTGTCTCTGTCCGGTTTTCCCACGGCATGATTACCTGTGCCATGCTTGCATTTCCGGCCAACAGGATGCATGCTACCGGAATAATGAGTTTGTTTAGTTTCATGTATATTGGTTTTTCTATGATTATTAGTGTGCAAAGAACGGAATGTTTTATAAGATAAGCAAAGGAAATGAAAAAAGTAAGTGGATGTTTTTAATAAATTGTTAAATTGCAGAACTTTTGATGAAAAAACAAAAAACGGTGATTATGTTAGAAGATATAAAAGAAAATATGTTGGGAGAAAAGCATGAATCTCTTTTGGATGAGAACAAAATGCTTCGTGAATTATTGAAGTCTGCGTTGGATGAAAATAAGAAATTTTGTGAAGATCTGGAATTAAAGCAGAAAGAAGTGGATTCTTACAAAAAAATGAATATTGAAGGGAAAGAAGAATATGGTAACTTAAGAAAGTTATATGATGGAGCGAAGGCAGAAAGAAATGAGTATTTTCGCATGTATTCGGAGCTCCTCAATGAAAATAAGGATTTGAAGAAGTCTTATGAGAATTTTGTGAAAGCGAAGAACGCTCAATATTTAAGGAAAAGAAAAACTTCATCTCAGAAGGATGTAGACACTTTGAACCTGAAGTTGGAGAAAGCAAGGGCGTGTATTTCCGATTTGGAAGCAAAGAACGAGTCTTTTTATCAAGAGAGCATTCACCTTAAGAAGCGGCTTGACGTTTATTACTCCTTGCTTGAAGGCAAAAACGATGTTTTCGATACCGTGACTGGCATTGTCGATGAACTTGAGAAAGCGTTCCGGGTCACTTTCGAATTTACCGAGCCAAGCCTGAAAGGCATGGCGGAGTTGTTTAGGAAAGAAAAGGCTAAAATGGAATACCAGTATGCTAATATCGAGTACGTGGATAAAATGTTTGACAAGATAATGAAAGCAGAGAAGAGCTTAAAGGAAAAAGAAGAAAAGTTTGAAACGAATAAAAAAATGGTAGAAGAACTTTATCCCCGATTCTACTATTTGATAAAGAATAAGAAATTAGTCTTAGAGCAGATCTCTAATTTGAAAAGATGGGAGGAAGAACTGAAAGATAATAAAATAAAGGATGCCTATGAAAGGCTGATGGAACAGGAATTCGAATACGAGCGGCGGAAAAGTCGGTTGCAGGAGAATGAGGCGTTGTTGAAACGTGAAGAGAGATGGTTGCATAGTGAGCTGGTTGGGATGAACAAGCAGAGAGATGAATTGATAAATGAAAATATCGAAATCCAGCGTCAACTCTATGCCGAGATCGAAAAGAACGAACAGGTCCTCTTCATCATCCGCTCTTTGAACAGCATGAACCCTTTATATGAAAAAATAACGAAGGAGCTGGTCGCTTCTGTTCGCGGTCAGAAAACCCGTCACATCGTTACCTCTTTCCTGAAGGGGGAAAGTATCTACGAGATTGCACAAAGAGAAGGTAAATCCGCCACTTCTGTACGTCGGATGGTTCTTTTGTCCCTAATGGTCAAAACGAGGAAATAGCTTGTGCAGCATTTATAAGCCAGCCTGTTTTTTGTGCATTTTTCAAAAGAAAAATGTCAGATATATGAGGGGATGAATCTCTTACTCGCTCTATCTTTATCCCCAAATTACGAAAAAAGAAAAATACCATGAGTACATTACTGAACCGCCTTACCTTATTAGTCTCTTTCGCCTTTTCGGCTCTTTGCCTGCAGGCTGCCGACAAGAAACCTTTTGGGCTGATGACCGACCTGATTGAACATACCGGGCAGACGTGGCAGAACGGATACGCGTCGAATCTTCCGGTCTGGCAGCTCGAAGAGGCGATCGAACCGTTGCAATATGCCGCCATCCGTTCATCACATCCCGCCTTTTCCTGGATCGTACCGGGCGAAACCGGAGGAACACGACAAACCGCTTATCGCGTGATCGTGGCCGATAACCGTGAAGATGCTGCTTCTGGAAGAGGTAATCTGTGGGACAGCGGGGTGGTCGGGAGCGATCGGTCCGTAGCTGTCCGTTACGCCGGTGAAGCATTGAAACCGGGTAAATCCTATTTCTGGCGGGTAAAGACGGTGACCAATACCGAGGGGGAAAGCGAATGGTCCGAAGTGAAGGCTTTTCGCACTGCTGACCGCCTGTCCGAATATGAAACAGCCTACTACCCACAGGTGAAGACGATGGAGTTTCCGGTCGGAATAACGGAAATCCGTCCCGGTACGCGCCTTGTCGACTTCGGGAAAGATGCTTTCGGGCAGTTGGTGCTGACGTTGGCATCCGATGGTACGCGCGATTCGGTGGTCGTGCATTTAGGGGAATGTCTCGAAGGAGGACGCATCCTGCGTGATCCGGGTAAATCGACAATTCGTTATCACCGCTATCCGTTGGCTTTGTTGAAGGGGACGAACACATACCGGATCAAGATCAAGAAAGATAAACGGAATACCGGATCGGCTGCCGTGTTGATACCGGAATATGTGGGCGAAGTCGTCCCTTTCCGCTATTGCGAGATCGAAGGGTATGAGGCGCCTCTCACGCCTGCATCGGTTGTCCGCGAGACGGTGCATTATCCGTTTGATGAGACGGCTTCTTCTTTCCGTTGTTCCAACGATACGTTGAATCAGATCTGGGATCTCTGCAAATATTCTGTCCGGGCCACTTCATTCTCCGGGATTTATGTAGATGGCGACCGCGAACGTATTCCTTATGAGGCGGATGCCCTGATCAACCAGCTTTGCCACTATGGGGTGGATCGTGAATATGCGATTGCCCGTCGCTCGCATGAATACCTGCTGCAATATCCGACATGGCCGACCGAATGGATCTTGCAGGCGTTGTCGATAGCCTGGTACGATTATCTGTATACGGGCGATAGCCGTTCGCTCGAATCCAGTTACGAATTGCTGAAACCGCGTATCTTGATGGCTCTCCGCGAGAAGAACGGGTTGATCAGCACGACGACCGGATTGCAGACGGACGATTTCCTTCGTTCGATCCGTTTTAAGGGACAGATACGGGATATCGTGGACTGGCCGCATACCGGAATACTCGGTTTGGGAAAGAAGCAAGGAGGAGAAGACGACGGATTTGCTTTTACCGATTATAATGTAGTGACGAACGCCTGGCATTACGCGGCTTTGAAGCAGATGGAAGGTATTGCCGGTGCATTGGGTAAGCAGGATGATGTCGCTTTTTATGCATCCGAATCGGACGCTTTCAAAAAACGGTTCATCCGTTCGTTCTTTGATGTTCGTAAGGGGTATTTCACGGATGGTCTTGCTGCCGACACCGACCATGCTTCCCTACATGGCAATATGTTCCCGTTGGCGTTCGATCTGGTTCCGGCCGGAAAGAAGCAAAATGTCGTCGATTTTATCCAAACCCGCGGGATGGCTTGCAGCGTCTATGGCTCGCAATTCCTGATGGACGCCCTCTATGAAGCGAATGATGCCGAATATGCTTTGCATATGTTGACCAAGACGGACGACCGCAGTTGGTATAATATGATCCGTGTCGGCTCGACTATCTCGCTTGAAGCCTGGGACAACAAGTACAAGCCAAACCAAGACTGGAACCATGCCTGGGGAGCGGCTCCTGCCAATATCATCCCGCGTCGCCTGATGGGAGTGGAGCCTCTTACGCCCGGTTTCGGCACTGCCCGTATCAAACCGCAGCTTGCTTCGCTCGAATGGGCGGAGGCAACGATTCCGACGATCCGGGGGGCGATCCGTATGGAGGTGGAGAATAAGGCGGACGCCTATATTCTGAAGGTGACGATTCCTGCCAATATGGATGCCGAAGTGTATCTTCCGCTTCCGCGCGGTAAATACACCGTGACGAATAATGGTGCTCCGGTGAAAGTCTCCCGCGTGAAGGGCGAGCCGTTCCTCTATGCCGGGAAGATCGGTTCCGGCAGCTATACCTTTGTGGTGAATTGACCGTTCTGTTTGTACCGTATTGCTTTGTATGCTATCTTTGCGCCTTCAAAACAATAAAAGACTGAAGTACAAATGAAGAGATCTATTTATGCCGTAATCAGCCTGATGATGGCGATGGTAGTCGGGTTTACCGCCTGTGGGGATGATGACAAAGGCTTCTCTGCTGAACAGATTGCCTATTTCGAGAAGAACCTTGAGTTCATCCGCGAAAAGAAAGTATTGAAGGGAGACGATGGGGAGCTGCTTTACAAGCAAATCGTTTTAGGCGGTGACACCGCCTTGTATCGTGTTTTGGGTAAGGAAGGAGAGGAAACGCAATGCCCGACGAGCCAGACTCCTGTAACAATGATCTTGAAAGGTGATTTTATCAGCGGCCAGAATTTCCAGAAGGAGATGACGATGACGCTTACTCCTGCTGGCGTCGTACCGGGGTTGGGAGCAATATTGTTGAATAATACTATTGGCGAACGGGTTGAGGCGATTATCCCAGCTAACTTGGGATATGGCTATTATGATTACAGAGGGATTCCTGCTGGTTCGACCTTGATCTTCACCTATACGATAGAGAAGTTCAATTGATTGGATGAAGAATGTAACTGCTGATTTATCAGTTATTGTCCTCCCAAAAAATCAAAGATCCACCAACCGGAAGCTCCGATGGTGGATCTTATTTATATAAAGAAACAATTAAGCTGTATAGCGATGGTTGGCAAACCGTCTTCTTTTTTAAGCATTCAGCACCTTGCGGAATCGTACGATGAATTCCTTTGCCTCGTCCATGCTCAGGCAGAGCGGCGGCAACAGACGGATCGTGTTGGTTCCGGCTACTCCCGTAAATACCTTCTCTTCGAACAGCAATTTGCTGCGTACTTCCTTGATCGATTCTTCGAACTCGATACCGATCATCAGACCACGTCCGCGAATCTCTTTAATTCCCGGTAGCTTATGCAATTCATCCAACAGGTAAGCTCCTACTTCCCGCGCATTGTCGATCAGCTTTTCATCTTCCATGATCTCCAGTACGGCAATGGCGGCCGCACAAGCTAAATGATTGCCTCCGAAAGTTGTGCCTAACATCCCGTATACTGGTTTGAACATTGGGCTGATCAGCAATCCGCTCATAGGGAAACCGTTGCCGATACCTTTTGCTACCGAAATCAGGTCCGGTTTGATTCCGGCATACTGGTGGGCGAAGAACTTACCGCTGCGTCCGTATCCCGACTGGATTTCATCAAGAATCAGGCAGGCTTCATATTTCGTACACAAGGCGCGCAGTTCCTGCATAAAGGAATCGGTTGGCAACTGGATGCCGCCCACGCCTTGAATACCTTCGATAATAACCGAAGAAACGTCCCCCTTCTGCAATTCGGCTTCTACTGCTGTCGCGTCATTCAGAGGTAGATAGGTTACGGCGAGATCCTCATTTACCGGAGCGATGATTTTCGGATTGTCTGTCACGCGTACGGCAGCAGACGTACGTCCGTGGAAGGCATGTTTGAAAGCAATCACACGTTTCTTTCCGTTGTGGAAAGAGGCTAATTTCAAAGCATTTTCATTGGCTTCGGCTCCTGAGTTGATCAAGAAGAGCGAATAGTCGTCATAACCGGATGCCTTACCCAATTTGTCTGCCAATTTCTGTTGGAGACTGTTGATGACGGAGTTGGAATAGAATCCTAACTTGTTTACTTGTTCGGTGATAGCCTTTACATAAGTAGGATGGCTATGGCCGACCGAGATTACGGCATGTCCGCCATACAGGTCGAGGTATTCGTTTCCCTCTGTATCCCATACATGACATCCCTTGCCTTTGACAATCTCTATATTGAATAATGGATATACGTCGAATAGATTCATAATGTAAAAATGTTTATAAATGATGATTTATCGGTTACTTTTGGATCAAGCCTTAACCGTCCGGTCTACTCCGGTTCTCTCTTTTGCCGTCTGCTTCAGCAGACGGCAAAAGAGAATCTGCGACATAAAGAGCAGCTTAGCCTGTTTGCTCACCGATAAATCATCATTTGTATATTAATTAAAACGCTGAAGGCTTCAGATGCAACCCTACCGTCTCTTCCAAGCCGAAGAGGAGGTTCATGTTGTGGACTGCTTGGCCGCTCGCTCCCTTCAGCAGGTTGTCTATCATCGAAACGATCAGCAGCTTGTCTTCCTGTTTCAACAGATAGATCAGGCACTTGTTCGTATTTACCACTTGTTTCAGATCCGGGTTCTTGTCGGTGATGAAAGTGAAAGAGTGATCAGCGTAGTATTCTTCATAAATACGCTTGATCTCATCCAGTCCGATTTTGCAATCCAGATAAGTCGTGGCAAAGATACCTCGTGAGAAATTACCTCTCACCGGGATAAAGTTGACCATACTGTTGAAGCTGTTCTGCAATTGCCGTAGACTCTGTCCGATTTCTGCCAGATGCTGATGCGTGAACGGTTTGTAAATCGAGATGTTATCGTTTCGCCAGCTGAAATGAGAAGTGGACGACGGTTTGACTCCAGCTCCTGTCGATCCCGTGATTGCATTTACATGCAAATCCGAGTTCAGCATCAGATGCTTGGCCAGTGGTAAAACAGCTAATTGGATACAGGTGGCAAAACATCCGGGGTTTGCAATATGCTGTGCGTTGCAGATACGGCGTCGGTTCAGTTCGGGCAGGCCGTAGACGAAATCGTGTTCAGGGCTTTCGATGCGGTAGTCCATACTGAGATCGATGATCTTCACGTTTTCGGGTACGGTATGACTCTCCATGAACTTCTTCGTATCGCCGTGAGCGGTACAGAAGAAAAGGAGGTCGATCTGGTCCAGCGGCAGTTCATCTGTAAATATCAAATCTGTTTCGCCATACAGTCCGCTATGTACGTCCGTGATCTTGTTGCCGGCATTGCTCGTACTGTTCACAAATGTAATCTCGGCGTCCGGATGATTCAGCAGCAAGCGGATCAATTCGCCTGCCGTATATCCTGCACCTCCAATAATCCCGACTTTGATCATATTTCTTCGTCCTTATGGTTGTTGTAATAAACACGCAGTGGAGTGGAAGTGACCTTGATGAAACCTTTTGCATCTTCGGCTGTCCAACCTTTCTGCATTTCTCCGTATTCTCCGAACTTGGTCTTTACCAGATCGTCTTTTGAATCGACGCCGACAGTCGAGAACGAAAGCGGGCGAAGTTCCAAAATGACAGTACCGTTCACATTGCGCTGTGATTCCTGCAACATGGCTTCAATGTCGCGCATAACCGGTTCGAGATACTGGCTTTCGTGGAGGAACATTCCATACCAGTTGGCAACCTGGTCTTTCCAGTATTGCTGCCATTTGCTAAGCGTATATTTTTCGAGGAAGCGATGAGCGCCGATAATCAGCATTGGAGCGGCTGCTTCAAATCCTACACGTCCTTTGATGCCGATGATCGTATCTCCCACATGCATGTCACGGCCGATACCGTATGCTGCACCGATTTCTTCCACCTTCTGGATAGCAGCGATTTTGTCTTCGAATACTTTACCGTTCACGGCATGGATTTCACCGTTTTTGAATTCAAGACGAAGTTCTTCGCTGCCAGTCTTTGTCACTTGTTTCAAATAAGCACTTTCCGGCAGACCTTGTGTGGAGTCGAGAATTTCGCCGCCGCAGATGGAAGTTCCCCACAAACCTACATTGTAGGAATATTTCAGTTTCGTGAAGTCTGCTTCGAAGCCATGTTCTTTCAGATAGTTGATTTCGTAGTCGCGGCTCAATGCCATATCGCGTGTCAGCGTGATGATCTCGACATTCGGAGCCAGCACCAAGAATGTCATGTCGAAGCGGATCTGGTCGTTTCCGGCTCCTGTGGAACCGTGGGCGATTGCATCGGCACCGATCTCGTTTGCATAGCGGGCGATTGCCAACGCCTGAAAAATACGTTCCGAACTGACGGAGATCGGATAAGTACCGTTACGGAGTACATTTCCGAAGACCATATATTTCAGGCTCTTTTCATAATATTCTTTTGTTACGTCAATTGTCACATATTTAGTTGCCCCTAACTTATAGGCGTTTTCTTCGTTTTGTTTCAACTGTTCTTCGCTGAAACCGCCTGTGTTGGCACAAGCTGCATACACTTCATATCCTTTTTCCTTGGCCAGATACATAACAGTAAAAGATGTATCCAATCCCCCACTAAATGCGACTACTACTTTTTTCTTCATTTTGTATACCTGTATTGATCTTTATTTTTTAATTCTTAATTTTTAATTCTTAATTTCCCTCGCCTCTCTCTCGGCCCGATGAGGATCGTCCGGATCGAAGAGCATTCCGGTACAGATGCAGTAACGGCGGCCGGTACGTTCGAGGATATCGTGGTTGACACAGCCTTCGCAACCTCTCCAGAAAGCCTCGTCGTCTGTCAGGTCGGCAAAGGTAACCGGCACATATCCTAATTCCGTATTCATTTTCATGACGGCAGCACCCGAAGTTAGACTAAAAATCTTGGCGTGAGGCCAGCGCATACGGGCCAGCTGGAAGGTCATCTCCTTGATTCTTTTGGCAATGCCCAATCCTCGAAAGTCGGGATGCACGATCAGGCCGGAGGTGGTCACATATTGTTTGTTACCCCAAGACTCGATATAGCTGAAACCTGCAAATTTGTTACCTTCTAAAGCAATGACGGCTTTTCCTTCCTTCATCTTTTGGGCAACGTATTCATGTGTACGCTTGGCGATACCGGTTCCGCGCACTTTGGCGGCGGCTTCGATCGTGTCGAGGATGATATCTACATATTCCTCGTGACAGGCTTCAGCGATCATCACATCAATTTTTCTTTCTTGTTCCATTTTTATGTTTGTTCTTTTATCTTCTGTTGTTAGTGGGAACAAATGATCAGTTCCCTATACATTATATATATTATATAAAATGAGCCAATGCTTTTACGATCTTGTCCCGGCTGATCCCTTCGCGCGGGATGATCAGGATCGTGTCGTCTCCGGCAATCGTGCCCAGTATTTCACAGGGCGCATGCGTATCGATATCCGAAGCAATCCCCATTGCATATCCCGGGCGGGTCTTGACAACGGCCAGATTACCCGAAAACTCGATGTTGGGATGATACTGCGTTTGCTCTTTCACTGGTTGCATAAGTGCTGAATAATCGGGCAGGCGATATACATAATTTCCGTCCCCGTCATGTACTTTGATGACTTTCAGTTGCTTTATGTCGCGTGACAGGGTCGCTTGGGTAACCTGGAATCCGCTATTTTCCAACTGTTTAAGCAGCTCTTCCTGATTTCCTATTTTCTCTGTCTGTATAATGCGGCAGATGGCATCCAATCGTTCTTTTTTTGTACTCATACTTGTATATTTATGCAACAAGACTGCAAATATAAAGAGTATAATTGAATAATTATGCAAGTGTGCTTTCTTTTTTTGTATAAATCTTCATATTCTTTATCTCTTGAGCAAAAAGCCTTTACGAATTGTTTATTATGAAGAGAAATCATAATTTTGCAAATAGTATAGATAAAGGATAAAAAATGAAGAAGATTACAAGTTTATTCGTCGCCATGTTGCTGTTGCTAAGCAGTTGCGGAAGTGTCCCGTTGACCGGAAGAAAGCAGGTTTTGCTTGTTTCGGATCAGGAAGTGCTGTCGTCCAGCCTGACCCAATATTCTGATTATATGAAATCGGCTAAGAAATCATCATCGAAAGACGGTGCCGCTATGGTGACACGTGTTGGTAAAAAGATAGCGGCCGCTACTGAACAATATCTGAGAAACAACGGGTTGGAGAGCGAAATCAAGAATTTTGCATGGGAGTTTAACTTGGTGAACGATCCGCAGGTCAACGCGTTTTGCATGCCGGGGGGTAAAATCGTTGTCTATGAAGGACTGATGCAGTTGGTTTCGTCGGACGATGAATTGGCCGTCGTGGTCGGTCATGAAGTGGCGCATGCCGTAGCCAAACACAGCAACGAGCGTATGAGTCAGCAGTTGATGGCACAATACGGTGCGCAGATATTGGGGCAGGCGTTAAGTAATAAGTCGGCTGCTGTCCAGAAGATCGGTGCTTCCGTTTATGGCTTGGGTGCTCAATACGGTGTTATGTTGCCATTCTCACGCAAACACGAATCCGAGGCGGATTATATGGGACTGGTCTTTATGGCAATGGCCGGCTATAATCCCGCAGTCGCCGTCAACTTCTGGCAAAAAATGTCAGCCGGCAAATCCGGCTCCACTCCTGAATTTATGAGCACGCACCCCAGTGATGCCACCCGTATTAATGAGATTAAGCAGCATTTACCGGAGATAGAGAAGTACAGGGTAAAGAAATGATTTGTCACCATGATATGTCTTGTCCTGATTTAGATTGGCCATGCCTCCCCGTTTCACCTATATATATTTAAGAGAAAAACAAGGACACTACAATATTAATTAATCAACAAATACACAGGTATTAACAGCATTACTACCACTCCTTTACTTTTCGCCCTTAGTCGAAAAGGTTTTTGACCAGTGTCGAAAGGGCTTTTGACCAAGGGCGAAAAGGTTTTCGACTAAAGGCAAAAGGTCTGTGGGCTGGCTGTTTGATAACAGTAGCATGGCAATTGTCTTTTAAATAGGACCTTCCGAGGCCGACTTTATCCCTGATGAAGGCAAACGCAAACGGTGAAGCCGTTTTTTACTACCAACATTCATCTGTCAAAAGTCCCAATAAGGGTTATTGTCTGTTTTGGTGACATGTCTTATCATTGTCTTTGTCCTGAATGATTAGGGTGGGCCATAAAATTTCTTCGGTATAGGCATGTTATACCGTTATCCCCATCTTCTTCATCAAGAAGCAGGCATTCATATTTTGGGCTATCCCTTCTCTGAGTTGGTAGGAAAATGTCAGTTCGTTGTCTTGGATATCGGCCTCAAAACGATAATTCTTGATCTGGTTCGGGAATTCCTTTTCAAGTTCGCCTAACGCCAGATCGTGTGTGGCAATGATACCGCAAGCCTGATTCGCTACCAGCTGTTTCATCAAAGCAAGGGAACCTTTTTGTTTGTCGATCGAATTGGTCCCTTTCAGGATTTCATCTAAAATGATGAATAGCTGTTCGCCCTGTTGCAAGCGATCGATAATCATCTTCAGCCGTTTCAGTTCGGCAAAGAAATAAGACTCATTGCTTGCAAGAGAATCGGAAGTACGCAGGCTGGTCACCATCCGGGCCGGATATAAAGTCAGAGACGCCGCACAAACCGGAGCACCGATACAGCCGAGCAGATAGTTGACGCCGATGGTACGCAGGTAAGTGCTTTTTCCTGCCATATTCGCTCCCGTAATAATCAGGAACCAGGGACTTTTCCGGATCTCGATGTCATTCTTTACGCATATGTCCCGGCGCAGTAACGGATGTCCGAGCGCTTTGCCTTCCATTTTGAAATATACGTCTGCTATCTCAGGATAAATGTATTCCGGGTGATTGAAGGCAAATCCACCCAGCGAACAGTAAGCATCGAACAAAGCCAATGCTTCGAACCAGCGTTCCGTATCCTCTCCATGCTCCATCTTCCATTTTTCCAGCTTTATCGCCATGCGGGTATCGCGCAAAGTGAAAATATTCAGTATGACGCCGATTGCACTGAAACGTTGGTTCAGCGCACCGATATGTCCGGAGAGTTTTTTGATGATCGAAGAGGCCGTTTGCCCGTCGCTTGCAAACCGGTTGTGGATATCGGCGAGCTCGGCGGATTGAAAGTTTTCACCTTCGATACATTTGATCAGCTCGGAATAAGTCTGCAATATTTGCTCCATTCTGTCCAAAGAATTGTGTACCGTAGCGATCTGCTTCGCATTGAGATAAGCGATAATGAAAGACAATCCGAAGAACATGCCGGCTATCGATACCGGGAGCAGGTTCAGTGCACATCCTATCGCGACCAATACCCAGATGGAAGGGATCAGACAGATGAGCAGTTTCCATATTTTATTGTTGATCAAGCAGGGAGCCGCTTTACTTAATAGAGAAATAAGTTGTTGGTCGTCCTTGTTTCCCGGATGCAGGATGCCTGTCACATAGAAATGTTGCCGGAGCTGCGTGAAGGATTCCAGTTCGCGGATCGCTTCCTGGCGTCTTAATATCATAGCCTTGTCGGTGAGTGGTTGCATAAACCAGCCGGCCAGCTTCTCTTTTCCCATGAAAGTAACCGTGCGGTTGACGGACTGGAAAAGCGAATGGTTTCCGAACAAATCCAGATCAAGGCTGAACGAATGTTCTGCGGAACTTTTTTCCGGTGCTCCGTCGAACGCACTGAAATCGTAATCCAACCCGTTCAGTTCGTTTTTGCACAGGTTCGCCAGTGCTTCGGCGTAACATTTCCGGGCGAAGAGCTTGGTGTGCCAGACCATTAGAGCGATAAACGGGATAGTAAACAAGACGGCGATCCCGGCCAGCACTTTCCAGTCTTCGGATTTGAAGAACCAGACCATGGCGATCAGACCGGCGACCAATAACAAACGGATGCTTCCGAGCAAATGAATTTTTTTCTTCAGGTTATCGGCCCTGCGGGTGTAAGCCGTGACAATATCTTGGTAATAGTTGTATATCTTTTCCATGCCTGCAAAGATAAATAAAAATGAACTAACCATTCTGTAATTGGTTTTATTTAAAAGAATGATAACGAAATGACCAATATAGGTGCTAAAGAGGCGAATTATCATTCATTGATTCGTATATCTTTGCTAAGGTTTTTATCGACTCAATAAACTTGATGCGTTTTATGAAAAGGATCGTGATGCTTCTGTTTCTGTCTGTGATGGTCTGTACCCTCTCGGCACAGGAAAAAAAAGGAGAAACTATCGGGGAAAGGATCGTGGCGAATGCTTATAACGCCGACAGTATCCGCGGTATTTTGGACAAGATGCCGTATTTCACCCTGTTCAAGGACAATTACTTCGTGGGAGGGACAACTCTCGGACATAAACCGACTGCTGCCAATTCGGACGTGAAGTTTCAGTTGAGTATCGCCCAACGACTGACAAAAAGCAAATTGCCGTTCGATACTTACCTGTTTATCCAGTACACTCAGAAGGCTTTTTGGAATGTCTTTCAGGAATCGTTGCCCATGAAGGACCTTAATTTTAATCCCGGTATCGGTCTGGGGCATCTGATCGTCTACCATAATAAATATATAGGTAAAGGGTATCTTATGCTCGAACATGAATCGAACGGGAAAGACAGCACCGCTTCCCGCAGTTGGAATAAAGTCACTTTTGCGGTTGCGATCACCCTTTCGCCGAATTGGGAGGCACAGTTCAAGACCTGGATACCGATTGTGGATGGTGGGAATAATAAAGACCTGCTGAAATATAACGGGATCTTTCAGGTCGCCGCCAATTACCGGACCGACAACCGTCGTTTTAATTGTGGTGTGATCCTGACGAAGCGTAAGACTTGGACCAGCTTTAACACACAGGTCGAATTGAGTTACAAATTTAACAATAATGAGAATCAATATTTCTTCCTGCAATATTACAATGGCTATGGGGAAAATCTATTGGAATATAATAAGTTCAAAAGCATGATAAGGATAGGCTTCGTTATCAAGCCTTCCGATTTCAGCCTGTATTGACAGAAGACGATAAACAACCGCTCTCCTGTATTGTTATTTATATATACATTGTATAATAATGCAAAATAACAAAATGAATGTAAAGGAACAATACTGGAAATACTCTCTGGTTACGATTATCGTAGTGCTGGGGACGATTCTTTTTGTGGAATTCATCCCTTTTCTGGGAGGTATCTTGGGCGCTTGTACCATTTATATATTGGTCAGGAAACAAATGTTGTATCTGACCGAAAAGAAACATTTGCGGCGTAGCTTCGTTGCTGTAATCTTGTTGCTGGAAACGATCCTCTGTTTTTTGATACCGCTTTCGCTGGCTGTCTGGTTATTTATCAACAAACTGCAAAATTTCAATCTGGACCCGACCCAATTGGTCAAGTCGGCGGAACATATTGCGAACCTGATCGAGCAACGGACCGGATACGACGTGCTCGATACCTCCAATATCATGTCTGCTGTCTCCATTCTCCCGAAGATAGGGCAGGTGTTGATGGGAGGAATCAGCGGTTTCGCCATCAATGTGGCCGTACTGGTGCTGATACTTTATTTCATGCTGATTGGTGGTGCCAAGATGGAAAAGTATGTCTACAGCATTTTGCCTTTTAGTGACGAGAATAAGAAAAACGTCTTGAACGAGATCAATATGATCGTCACCTCCAACGCAATCGGAATTCCGTTGCTGGCCATCATCCAAGGGCTGATCGCTTTGCTCGGATATTGGATATTCGATGTGCCGAGTCCTTTCCTTTTCGGCTTTCTGACCTGTTTTGCCACGATCATTCCGGTTGTGGGTACAGCGTTGGTCTGGTTGCCGCTGGCTCTTTATATGACGTTGACAGGAGATTGGGTGAATGCTGCCGGACTGACGGCTTATGCTTTGATTATCATTACGAATGTGGATAACCTGATTCGTTTTATCTTGCAGAAAAAAATGGCGGATACTCATCCGCTCATTACCATATTCGGTGTGATCATCGGCTTGTCTCTATTCGGTTTTATGGGGATTATCTTTGGGCCGCTCCTGATTTCGATCTTTATACTTTGTTTCAATATATTCAAGGAAAAGTATCTGGATAATGCCCGATAACTGCTACTTTTGTATGGATAAATAAACAAAGCCATGCATAGCAGAAGAATAAAAAACAATTGGCACATCATCAAAGGACAGCCTCTTACCGAATTAGACAAAAAAGTGCTTTACTATCAGAATAAAGGCCACCTGGTGCCGTCACGCAAACTGATCAAGACAGCAGAACAGATCGAAGGCATCCGCCGGAGCAGTGTGGTGAATACCGGGGTGCTCGATTTGGTTGCAAGAGAGATCAAGGCCGGTATGTCTACTGCCGAGATCGATAAGTTGGTATATGATTATACCGTTTCGCACGGGGCTATTCCGGCGCCTCTGAATTATGAAGGGTTTCCGAAAAGCGTCTGCACTTCTGTCAACGAGGTGGTCTGCCACGGTATTCCCAGTGAAGATGAGATATTGGAAGAGGGGGATATTATCAATGTAGATGTTTCGACTATCTTGGACGGGTATTACTCGGATGCTTCCCGTATGTTTATTATAGGTAAAACGACCCCTGAAAAGGAAAAGCTGGTGCGGGTGACGAAAGAGTGTCTTGAAATCGGTATGCAGGCGGCGAAACCGTTCGGTTTTGTCGGTGATATCGGCAATGCCATCCAACGCCATGCGGAGAAGAACGGGTATTCTGTCGTCCGTGATTTATGCGGTCATGGTGTCGGATTGGAGTTCCATGAAGAACCGGAGGTCTGCCATTTCGGACGAAAGGGGACAGGGATGCTTCTGGTTCCAGGTATGGTATTCACGATCGAACCGATGATCAACATGGGAACCTGGCAGGTCTTTATTGACGAAGAAGACGGATGGACAGTCGTTACCGAAGATGAACTGCCTTCCGCTCAATGGGAGCATACGTTCCTGATGACGGAAACGGGGCTTGAGATATTATCTTATTGATTGATATAGGTTGGCGGAAGGAGATGTCGAAACAATATCCTGCTGACTAATCGACATGATTTAGGCACGGAATTTAATCCGTGCCTAAAAGAGCGTGATAAAAGGTGTTTTGATATCGTCTTATTTTTTGTCTTTCAACAAATCACGTATCTCGGTAAGCAACTGTATATCGGCTGGAGGAGGAGCCGGAGCTGCCGGTGCTTCTTCTTTTTTCTTGTTCAAGGCATTGATTCCTTTTACTAACATAAAAATAGAAAATGCGATAATGATGAAATCGAAAGTCACCTGCAAAAAGTTTCCATAGTTGATGGAAACAGCTGGCGAGACAACTTTGTCACCGTCCATTACAGCCTGTTTCAGTATGATCTTTAAGTCGGTGAAGTTTACGCCTCCGATCAGCAGGCCGATAGCAGGCATGATGATGTCACCGACGACAGATGATACGATTTTACCGAAAGCACCGCCGATAATGATACCCACAGCCATGTCGATCACGTTGCCGCGCATGGCGAATTGTTTGAACTCTTGTAGAATCTTCTTCATAATTTAACCTTTTTATGTTATAACTACAAAAGTATACGTTTGGTTGTGGATATCCAAAACAATTTGAGAATCTTATGCTATGATGAACTGTTCTATATCTTTTTCCGGAGTTTGTATGGTGTCGATCCCGAAATTTTCGACCAGGACTTTGGCAACATTCCTTCCAACCCGAATACATCCTGTAGTTTATGGCGATCAATGCTAGTGAATAGCTGTCGTTGCATTGTCCGGCATCCAGTACGCGGGGAATGCCGTTGATATCTCCTAACGACAGTTTGTTGTATCGGTACTTGGCGAAACCTGCTGTCAGAATCACGCAGTCATCCGGCAATTGTTCGGCAAATTCGGTATAGTAGTTACGTTTTTTCATGCGCCCGTCGCATCCAGCCATGACGACAAACTTACGGATTGCCCCGCTTTTCACGGCATTGACGACTTTATCAGCTAATGCTAACTGGCCGGCAACTCTGAAAGGACTTTTACAGGGACAAATGGTGAATGATGCGGGAAAGTTGGTTGTGATAGAAGAACTTATGTATGCAACAGTTGAGGCAAATGGCAAAATAACTCAGCTGTTTATTTTCCTTTTTATCATGATAATATCCCAATATTTTTTCTTTCGTACCTTAAAATAGAGTATTATGTATCCAGAGCGGAACGTATAAAAAAGTTTTCAAACCATTTGGAAGTTTGGATTGGAAGAATTACTTTTGCACCCGCATTCGAGCGAGAAGGTCGGCAGTTAACATGATG
>NZ_JAHPXO010000022.1:0-87889 GCF_019041495.1 Parabacteroides sp. MSK.9.14 | reverse complement strand
ACAACCTATAACAGGATTTTTTTAATACACAGTCAACCAAAATCAGGACGAGACATTCAGAAAACCGGTGATACATAAGTGATAGACAAATATGGCATCTATCACTCCTACGCACCATGATTATCAAAACCCGCATGGTAAAGTGTGATAGAGTGACAGAGGATTCCGCAAAAACAAGTTCTGCAACCAAGCCCTGTCCCTCTTATTCTCCTACCTTTATTTCCACGATTGCATCCGGCAGACCTTCCGCCGTAGCTTTCAACCGGATGGTTCCTGCCTTGCCCGTGTTTTGTACGACCGCCATTGCTTTTCCGTAGAAAGCGTGGCG
The DNA here is from genome assembly GCF_019041495.1 of Parabacteroides sp. MSK.9.14. Classification (NCBI taxonomy): domain Bacteria; kingdom Pseudomonadati; phylum Bacteroidota; class Bacteroidia; order Bacteroidales; family Tannerellaceae; genus Parabacteroides; species Parabacteroides sp. MSK.9.14. Next base: position 87,561 of record NZ_JAHPXO010000022.1, on the reverse strand, counting down.
TTCCGGTTTCTTAAGGCTGACGGGATCATTCTGATCTCCGTTATCTGTCCCGGCGATAAAGCCGTCCCCCTCAACCGTAAAGCGAAGCAGGTTGTCGGCATACGGCACCAAGTTTCCGTCTTTGTCCTGTATTTCCACGGTCACGAATGAAAGATCCGTGCCATCGGCGTGCAAGGCGGAACGATCGGGGATCAGCATGATCCGGGCAGGTTCACCGGCCGTACGGATTTCACGTGTAAGCACTTCCTTGCCGTCCCTACGGGAAACGGCTTTCAACGTACCCGGCGTAAAAGGGACCCGCCAGCAGACATGGAAAGCATCGTCCGGCTTGCTTTTGACACCCAGGCTCTCACCGTTCAGGAAAAGCTCCACTTCGTCCGCCTGGTTATAGTAGGCCCAGACATCGACAGTCTCTCCCTTTTTCCAGTTCCAGTGCGGGAAAAGGTGAAGAACCGGTGTGTCGGTCCATTCGCTCTGATACATATAATAGATATCTTTCGGAATACCTGCCAAGTCGACAATACCGAAGAAACTGCTACGGCTCGGCCACCAGTAAGGTGTCGGTTCACCCAGATAGTCAAAGCCCGTCCAGATAAACATACCTGAAACATAAGGCAACCGTTTGACTTCCCGCCAAGTCACCTCGTGGGTCGAACCCCAAGGCACATGGCAGTTGTCATAAGCCGAGCAAAGGTGTTCGGGACGATCGAACCGTTCCCGCCAGGTGTTCGGCCAGACATACATCGAATCGGAGGGCATCTGGTAGTAGCCGCGTGTCATCAGGGCGGAAGTAGACTCGCTTACAATTAACGTCTTGCCCGGAAAATTCTGCGGAAACGGCTCGTAATTCTTTTCGTGATAGTTGAATCCCAATACATCCAATGCATTCGAACGGAAGATCAGGTTACCCGGTGTCGCCTCGTTGTTGGCTGCAGTGACAGGGCGCGTCTTATCCAGGCGCTTGACGATCGCCGCCAGCGAATGGGCGATCAATCCCTGTACGCTCATGGCGGTATCGGACAAGATCTTGTCATCCACCGGATGGCCTGCATTGAGGATCAGGTTGGCGGCTTCGAGACTGAGCGTGTCGGCATCGGCATGTTGCCATTGCTCCAGTACTTCGTTTCCAATGCTCCACATAAAGACGGACGGATGGTTACGGTCGCGTAGGACTTGGTCTGTCAAGTCTTTTTCATGCCATTCGTCAAAATATCGGGCATAGTCGTACGGTGATTTCCGTTTCCGCCACATGTCGAAAGCCTCGTCCTGTACCAGCAATCCGATCCGGTCACAGATGTCGAGCAGTTCGGGTGCCGGCGGGTTATGGCTGGTGCGGACGGCATTGGCCCCCATGTCTTTCATCATTTGCAGTTGACGTTCGAGTGCCCTCGGATTGATCGCGCTACCGAGACACCCCAGGTCATGATGCAGGCAGACGCCCAATATTTTGGTCGGTTCTCCGTTCAAGGAGAATCCCGTATGCTCGTCCCAATCGAATTTGCGTATGCCGAATGTGGTTCGATAGCGATCCGTCAGTTTATTGCCGACTTTCACCTCGGTTATGGCGGTGTACAGATAAGGATTCCGGACGCTCCATAGTTCCGGATAGAACATTTCTATCGTGTGTGTAACGGTTTTCTTTCCTCCTGCGGCTATCTCGGCCGGGGAGGATATCCGGTAGAGGGTCTTTCCTTCCTTGTCTTGTATCAGGGTAGAAACTTCCACGGTCACATCGGATGCCTCGTTTTTCAAAGTTGTTTCAATCTCGACCGTACTCTTGTCCGCATTCATGACCGGAGTAGTGATGTTTGTCCCCCAATTGTCCACATGGACTTGTCCGGTTTTCACCAACCATACATTCCGGTAAATGCCGGACCCTGAATACCAACGGGAATTAGGCTGGTCGCTGTTATCGGCCTGGACAACCAAAACATTCTCCTCCTTTCCATAATTCAGATACGGTGTCAGATCATAACGGAACGAAACATATCCGTTGGGACGAAAACCTAACAAATGTCCGTTCAGCCAGACTCTACTGTTCCGGTAAACGCCGTCGAAATCAATATAGATCACTTTTCCCTTGTCGCTTTCAGACAGTTTGAAGTGTTTCCGGTACCACCCCATTCCACCGGGCAGCGCACCGCCTCCGGGAGTTGCCGGGTTATCGAGAGAAAAATCCGCCTCGATGCTCCAGTCGTGAGGCAAGTTCAGGACTCGCCAATTGCTGTCATCCGTATCGGGAGCGGACGCATTGGCTTGTTTTTCAGTCAGGGCAAAGCGCCATTCTTTGTTGAAGGATATTCTTTCACGCCCTTTTTCCCGTGTGGCACATGCAGTAAGGAACAGACAGACCAAGGCAAATACGGATAGTCTCATACGTGTACAGTTAACTCGTTTATATTATACAAAGGTAATACAAAAGAGACTAAAAAATGAGGGAAGAACATACAAAATAAAGGGGTATATCGTTATAATATCATACATTTGTAGGGATGAACCCGGTTTGTTCATCTTCAAAAAAGAAAGATAAAACTATGGCAGCAAAGAAAGACAGAGTGCTTTGGGCAGACGATGAGATAGATTTGTTAAAGCCCCACATCCTTTTCCTGCAGGACAAGGGATATGAAGTGATTCCGGTAATCAGCGGGCAGGACGCCATCGAATGCTGTAAGGAAGAATCGTTCGACATTATTTTTCTGGACGAGAATATGCCGGGGCTTACCGGATTGGAAACATTGGCGCAGATCAAGGCGATCAATCCCGATGTCCCTGTCGTCATGGTGACCAAGAGCGAGGAAGAAAGCATCATGAACCAGGCTATCGGTAACAAGATCGCCGATTACCTGATCAAACCGGTCAATCCGAACCAGCTGCTCTTGTCTATCAAGAAGAATGTCCACAAGAACGTAATCATATCCGAAACAACGACTGTCGGCTATCAGCAGGAGTTCGGGCGTATCGGCATGCAGATCAACGACTCACTGACAACCGATGACTGGATGGAGGTATACAAGAAGCTCGTCTATTGGGAAATCGAATTGGAAAACAGCCAAGTTCCGATGACCGACATGCTGCGCATGCAGAAACAGGAAGCAAACAACGCATTCGGTAAATTTGTCAAAAAGAATTACGTGGACTGGATTCAGCATCCTGAAATCCGTCCGCTGATGAGCCCAGATTTGTTTAAAAAGAAAGTATTCCCGATGCTCGACAACGGGGATAAGGTATTCTTCATCCTGATCGATAATTTCCGTCTCGACCAGTGGCGCGAAGTAAAAGATCTGCTTGCCGAATACTATACGTTCGACGAAAGCCTGTACTACAGCATCCTTCCGACCGCCACACAGTATGCCCGCAACTCGATCTTCTCCGGGCTGATGCCCTTGCAGATCGAAAAGATGTTTCCGGAACTTTGGGTGGACGAGGACAGCGAGGAAGGGAAAAACCTGAATGAAGCACCGCTTATACAAACGCAGATCGAGCGGTTCCGTAAGAAATATACGTTCTCCTACCATAAGGTACATGATTCGCAGTATAACGACAAATTGCTGAATATCGTCCCTTCCCTCCTTCATAACCAGCTGAATGTGGTGGTACTGAACTTTGTCGATATGCTGTCCCACGCCCGTACCGAAAACAAGATGATCCGCGAACTGGCCCAGAGCGAAGCGGCCTATCGCAGCCTGACACGCTCCTGGTTCCAGCATTCGGGCACGCTGGAACTTTTCAAGCGTATCGCCGGAAAAGGGTATAAAGTGATCGTTACGACCGACCACGGTACTATCCGCGTCGATAATCCGGAGAAAGTGATAGGTGATAAGAATACAAATACCAACCTGCGCTATAAGGTGGGCAAGAACTTGAATTATAATCCGAAGGACGTGTTTGACATCCGCTTTCCCGACAAAGCGGGGTTACCTTCCCCAAACCTGAGCAGCAAATATATCTTTGCGATGAACAACGATTTTTTCGCTTATCCGAACAACTATAACTATTACGTTTCTTATTATAAGAACACATTCCAGCACGGTGGTATTTCGATGGAGGAAATGTTGGTTCCTTTCATCACGATGACGGTAAAATGATTGACAACTGCAAAATAATTGGCAATTGGCAATTGTTAATTGCCAATTGTTTTAACTTTGCAACCATAAACACCAATTGCCGGTTGCCAATTCTCTTTCTCTCTGAATTGGCAATTGTCAATTGCCAATTATCAAAGCTATGCGTACAATTAAAATCGAAAGTTTAGATACGATCCGCCAAGCAGCCAAAGAGTTTATTGCCGGGATGGATGACCGTACTGTTTTCGCATTCCGAGGGAATATGGGAGCAGGGAAAACGACTTTCATCAAGGCTATCTGTGAAGAGTTAGGCGTGGAGGATGTCATCAACAGCCCGACGTTCGCCATTATCAACGAATATCGCAGTAGCGAAACCGGTGAGCTGATCTATCATTTTGACTTCTACCGCATCAACAAACCTAGCGAAGCGGAAGATATAGGCACGGAAGATTATTTCTATAGCGGTGCCCTCTGCTTTATCGAATGGCCGGAAAAGATCGAAGATTTATTACCGGGTGACGTTGTGGAAGTTGCCATCACAGAGAACCCTGACGGTTCCCGCACCGTAGAAGTGAAATAAGATGGAACCTACCGAATATTTTATCCTGATACTCTTTATCGCATTAGGGATATTCTCGGTTATCGCTGCGATCCTGAATCTCGACTGGTATTTCCAGACCAGCGGAGCCATGACATTCGTCAGGTGGCTAGGACGCAAAGGCGCCCGTATTTTCTATGCTCTTTTGGGATTAGGATTGATTGCTTGTGGAGTGGCAGGACTTATCTTCTGGAATTGATAACGGGCAATTGACCAGTGACAATTCGAAATGTAACGAACCGGCCAAAGGTCGAACAAAATTGTCAATGGTCAATTTTCAGACCAGTGCAAAGTCCAGCTGTTTCCTTTCCAGGTTAGCTTGTGCTACTTTTACAGTGATGGTATCTCCTAACCGGTAAATGCGCTTTGTTCTACGACCGAGCAGACAATAGTTCTTGTCGTCAAACTCGTAATAGTCGTCATCGAGGTCACGGATCGGGACAAGCCCTTCACATTTGTTATCATTCAGCTCCACGTACAATCCCCATTCGGTGACACCGGATACGACACCGTCGAATACCTGTCCCAATTTATCTTTCATAAACTCGACCTGCTTGTACTTGATGGACGAACGTTCGGCATTTGAAGCCACCATTTCCATCTCGGAGCAATGTTTACAATACTCTTCATATTTGTTCTTTATCACACTACGGCCACCTGCCAGATAGCGTTCCAGCAAACGGTGCACCATCATATCCGGATAACGGCGGATAGGAGAAGTGAAGTGTGTATAATAATCCATTGCCAACCCGTAGTGACCGATATTATCCGTCGTATAGTGGGCTTTCTGCATGGAACGGATAGCCAAAGTCTCCACCAGATTTTCTTCCGGTTTACCCTGTACACTATCCAACAATTTATTGATCCCTTTGGATATATCCGTTTTCGTCCCTTCCGTACGCATTTTGTAACCGAAACGGCTAATGAATGCGGAAAAATCTCTTAGTTTCTCAGGGTCCGGCTGTTCATGGATACGATAGACAAACGTTTTCTTTGTCTTATTCTTACTCTTTCCAATAAACTCGGCTACCGTACGGTTTGCCAATAACATGAATTCTTCGATCAGTTTATTGGCTTCCTTCGATTCTTTAATGTAAGTTCCCAACGGCTTACCGTTCTCATCTATATCGAATTTGACTTCATAACGGTCAAAAGCGATTGCCCCGTCCTTGAAGCGGCGGTCGCGCAATTTTTGTGCCAGGCCGTTAAGTGCCAGGATTTCTTCTTTATATTCACCCTCCCCGGTTTCGATGACAGCCTGAGCCTCTTCATAAGTGAAGCGACGGTCGCTCTTGATAATGGTACGGGTGATATGAGACTGTTGGATTTCGGCATTCTTATTCAGCTCGAAAATCACGGAAAAACAAAGTTTCTCTTCATCCGGCCGGAGCGAACAGATCTGATTGCACAAGCGTTCCGGCAACATCGGGATGGTACGGTCCACAAGATAAACAGATGTCGCACGGCTGAAAGCTTCCCGGTCTATCAGGCTTTCCGGTTTAACGTAGTAGGTCACGTCGGCGATATGAACGCCAACTTCCCAATTGCCATTATCCAGCTTACGGGCGGAAAGGGCATCATCGAAATCCTTAGCGTCTTTCGGGTCGATCGTGAAAGTCGTGACGCCACGGAAATCCTCACGCTTGGCAATTTCCTCTTCCGGGATTGCATCCGATATCTTTTCTGCTGCCTTTTCAACGTTAGCCGGATATTTATATGGCAGATCGAACTCAGCTAAGATAGCATTCATCTCCGCATTGTTGTCACCGGCAGTCCCCAGGATATCGACCACCTCACCCAACGGGTTCTTGGCCTCTTCCGGCCATTCGGTGATACGGACGATCGCTTTGTCGCCGGTCTTGCCGCCTTTCAGTTTGTCTTTCGGAATAAAGATGTCGTTTGCAAGCGTCTTGTCTTCCGTAATAAGGAAAGCAAAACCTCTGGTCACCTGTAATTTACCGGTGATCAAGCGTCGCTGGCTTTCCAGTATCTCGATAACCTCACCTTCCGGGTCAGCCCCTTTTCTCTTGGCATGAAGTTGTATTTTCACCTTATCACCGTTAAGCGCATGTGCGGAATTTCGCTCTGCCACAAAAATCGGTGTCCCGCCATCTTCGGGGATAAAAGAATTCTTGCCATTCTGACGGCGCATAAAGGTTCCGACAGCAGTCGTTCCCCAATCATTGTAACGGTAGCGTCCCCTGTCTATTTCAGAAATGAAGTTGTCGGAAGAAAGATCATACAGGATATCCACTACCTGCAACTTCTGCACTTGATTGGTAACTCCTATCATACTGCTGATTTGCCGATAGTTAAAAGGTTCTTTGGGAGAAGACTTAAAAACGTTGATGATGGCATTGATCATAGCCTCTTTCTTCATCCGTTTGTTTTCGCCTTTGGAGCTGCTTTTCTTCTTCCCCGGTTTATTACTTTTCTTTTCAGATTTATTCTTAGTCATATTTTCTTTTCCTATGTTTTACAAAGTAAACAATAAATTTTAAGAAGCTGTTTACATTTGTGATAAATAATATTCGGGAGATTTTATTCCCCGAAACAGTTGGCCCTTACTCCTTTAACCCCCGGTTTACAGCAAAACACACTGCCGCTTAAGGGGTATTCCCGGAGCTGTTCTTCGGACAAGCCTGCACGAGCCGTTGTTATATAAAGCGTATCCATTTTTTTCCCACCGAAAGCGCAGGAAGCGACATTAGGTGCCGGAACCTCTACTTTTGCCAGCAATTCTCCCGTATAGGGATTGTAGCAATAAACGCCATAACCACCCCATTGGGCTACCCAAAGATGGTCGTCGCTATCGATCGCCATACCATCGGGCACTCCCGTTCCACCAGGCAAGGTAACGGCTATACCGTCGAACAGGATATCCCCGTTGTCGGCATCGTAGCGATAACGGGCTATTTTGCCGGTAGGTGTATCGTTGTAATACATGAATTTCTTGTTGGACGACCAGACGATCCCGTTTGAGATCGTGACCTTTTTCAATTTCGTAGTGACGGTTCCGGCAGGTGAAACAGTGTACAAAGTTCCGGCACCTTTAGGCGCACCGAACCCCATCGTTCCGACCCATAAATGTCCGGCCGGATCGCATTTACCGTCATTGCAGCGCACTTTACCGTTTTCGTCAGGTATCGGAGCAACGGAAGTGGTATGTCCGTCATGCAGGTTTACCCGTACAATTTCGTCTTGCAAGGCTATGATGACCGTACTGTCCGTTTCAGGAACCACGGTCGATACCATACGGTCGAATTTCCAGGAACTGCATTCTTTTGTATCGGGATGATATTCGTATAATGTTTGCCCTTCAATATCCACCCAGAATAAGGTGTGACGTTCGGGGTGCCAGATAGAACCTTCTCCGGTAGTCGCTTCAGCCTGATAAGCTAACTCTGCTGGAATCATTTCGACCTTTGGTGAACAGGATGTCGTCATAATTGAAATTGATAATAAAATAAATGCATTAATAAGAAAATGTTTCATGGTATAAAAAGACTGTTCTTGCCAGTTATGGATAAGTTTTATGCAAACATACTAAATAAATCCGATATTTCTTTTAAATTAGGCCCCGAATTTATATAATCGGCTCTGATTGCCATTAATGAACAGATTTTAAATAAATAGTAAAATGAAAGAGTTGAATGAAAAAACTGCCGGTAAAATGCGGTATCCGGAACGGGTCATCCAGTTCGGAGAAGGCAATTTCCTCCGGGCATTCGTGGATTGGATTATCCAGAAAATGAACGAGAATGTAAACTTTAACAGCAGTGTCGTAGTGGTCCAGCCCATCGACCGGGGAATGGTCGACATGTTGAACGCACAGGATTGCTTGTACCATGTCAATCTTCAAGGGCTGGACAAAGGTGAAAAAGTCAACAGCCTTACCCGGATCGATGTGATAAGCCGCGCATTGAATCCTTATGCGGACTTTTCCGCTTTTATGAAACTGGCAGAACAGCCGGAGATACGTTTCGTCATTTCAAATACGACGGAAGCAGGAATAACATTCGATCCGGCTTGCAAGTTGGAGGACGCGCCTGCCTCTTCCTATCCGGGCAAGCTGACGCAATTGCTTTATCACCGCTACAAGACATTTAACGGAGAAAAAGACAAAGGTTTGATTATCTTTCCGTGCGAGTTGATCTTCCTGAACGGGCATAAACTGAAAGGAACCATTTACCAGTACATCGATTTATGGCAATTAGGAGAAGATTTCAAAACCTGGTTTACGGAATGCTGCGGTGTATATGCAACACTGGTCGACCGTATTGTCCCAGGATTTCCACGTAAAGAGATCGATTCAATTAAAGAGGAACTGCAATATAACGACAATCTAGTCGTACAGGCGGAAATATTCCATTTATGGGTAATCGAAGCACCCGAATCGGTCGCCAAAGAGTTCCCGGCAGACAAAGCAGGCTTGAATGTGCTGTTTGTTCCGAGCGAGGAACCTTACCACCAGCGGAAGGTAACCCTTTTGAACGGCCCTCATACAGTTTTAGCACCTGTCTCTTGGCTTTCCGGAGTGAATATCGTGCGGGATGCCTGCCAGCACGAGGTGCTGGAGAAATATATCCACAAGGTAATGTTCGAGGAATTATTGGAAACGCTGAATCTGCCGAAAGAAGAACTGGTGAAGTTCGGCAATGACGTCATGGAACGTTTTAACAACCCGTTCGTCGACCATTCGGTCGTATCCATCATGTTGAACTCATTTCCTAAATATGAAACACGCGACCTGCCAGGCTTGAAAGTCTATCTGGAACGGAAAGGCGAGTTACCCAAAGGACTGGTGTTAGGTCTGGCTGCCATTATTACCTATTATAAGGGATACGTCCGTGCCGATGGAACAAAATCCGAACCGAATGATTCCGCCGAAATTCTTCAACTGTTGCAGAATCTTTGGGCTACCGGCTCGACCAGGCAGGTCGCCGAAGGCATATTAGCGGCAACTTCCATTTGGGGAGAAGACCTGAACCGCATTCCGGGATTGACCAATATGGTAAAAGGTTTCCTGGATGCCATTGAAGAAAAAGGAATGCTTAATGTCGTTAAAGAAATTTGCTGATGCGGACTTATATACAAATAAATCCGGCAGACAACGTCGTGGTCGCCGTAAAGGATTTACAGACCGGCGCATCTTTGGATATCAACGGCAGAACAATCGTTGTCCTGCAGGATATCCCTGCAGGGCACAAAGTAGCCTTACAGGATTTTAAAGAAGGAGACCATATCATCAAATATGGTGCTCCCATCGGACATGCACGTGAAGTGATAACTACCGGAAGCTGGGTGAATGAAAAAAATATCAAGACCAACCTGGAAGGGTTACGGGAATATGAATTCAATCCGCAACCTATTCCGGAACAGCCATCCAGAAAGTCACTTTCTTTTAATGGATATCGCCGCAAAAATGGAGAAGTGGGAATCCGGAACGAGATATGGGTGATTCCGACTGTCGGTTGCGTCAACGGCATCACGCACCGGTTGGCAGATCGGTTACGACAGGAGACACAAGGCACCGGAGTCGATGCGATCGTCGCATTCCCTCATAATTACGGCTGTTCCCAACTGGGAGACGACCATGAGAATACCCGGAAGATTTTACGAGACATGGTTCTGCATCCGAATGCCGGTGCAGTTCTCGTTGTCGGGTTAGGCTGCGAAAACAACCAAGTCGGTGCTTTTCGGGAAATGCTTGGCAATTACGATACCGAACGCATCCGCTTTATGGAAACGCAAAAAGTGGATGATGAACTGGAAACGGGAATGGAACTGTTGCGTAAACTCTATGCGATCGCTTCACAGGATAAACGGACGGATATTCCTTTAAGTGAGTTGCGCGTAGGATTGAAATGCGGAGGATCGGATGGATTCTCCGGTATTACGGCCAATCCGCTGTTGGGTGTCTTTTCCGACTTTCTGGTAGCACAGGGAGGAACAACTGTCCTGACGGAAGTCCCGGAGATGTTCGGCGCCGAGACGATCCTGATGAACCGGAGCGAATCGAAGGCTGTCTTTGAAAAGACTGTTCATCTGATAAATGACTTTAAATCCTATTTCATAGAGAACAAACAGCCGATTTACGAAAACCCTTCTCCCGGCAATAAGGCGGGAGGTATTTCCACCCTGGAAGAAAAATCGCTGGGCTGTACGCAAAAAGCCGGAACTTCGGCTGTCCGGGATGTTATGCTTTATGGTGAACGGCTAAAGACAAAGGGACTGAATTTATTGAGTGCCCCGGAAACGATCTCGTGGCCAGTACGGCTCTTGCTTCCTCTGGCTGTCATCTGGTTTTGTTTACAACCGGAAGAGGGACTCCGTTCGGAACGTTTGTTCCAACAGTCAAAGTTTCGACCAACAGTAATCTAAATGCCCGCAAGCCAAACTGGATTGACTTCAATGCCGGTTCTCTTTTAGAGGGCGAAAGCATGGAGGAACTTCGTGAACGCTTTATCCGGTTCATCATTGGTATCGCAAGTGGTAACCCGACAAACAATGAAAAGAATGATTACAGAGAGATTGCAATCTTCAAATCCGGAGTAACACTTTGATTCATGGAGATATCAAAATTCCTTTATCATGATCTTTTAGGCACGGATCTCACGGATTTACACGGATAAATTTATTTTCTTTCCGTGTAATCCGTGCCTAAATTATATCTCTTGCAAGCAGGATTTTGTTTCGACACTCCTTACTATTAAATCTTCTTCTCAATAACCGCCTGTACTACATTCAGTACATAATCGCCTAACTTTTCGGCCTCACCGATGATGTCCATGTAGTAGACACCGTCCTGGTACTGGTATTTCTTGTTGTTGATGTCTTCCACATTATGGATCTTCAACTGATTGCGATAATTGTTTATTTCATTTTCGATATTGTAAGATGGGTTGACATCGTCGCGTACAAGTTCCGATTTCTTCAGTATCTCGATCATGCGATGCAAAGCCTTCTCCGTAAGTGCCAACATCTGGTCCACATTATGGTTCTGCTCGTCTGTGAATATCGATTTAAACTCGTTGCGGCGTTTGATGCTTCGCGCCATATTATTGCAGGAATCTGCTATACTTTCGATCTCCGATACGGCACGCAGCATGATACGGATTTCTTCCTTCCCTTCCGAACTCAAGCGGCCTTCAGCCACGCAAGTCAAATAATTGGCAATCTCGATCTCCATCCGGTCGCTGATACTTTCGTATTTCTCGACACGGCTATATGTTTTCAGGAAAGCATCCTCGTTCTTCTCATAGAACAGAGCTTTCACCATATCCAGCATACGGCCCGTACGCTCGGCAAACAGTGTGATCTCCTTACGTGCTTGCAAGATCGAAAGTTCGGCAGTCGACAGCATCCCCCCCGTAATATAACGTAAACGATATTCCTCATCCTCATCTTTCTTTCCTTTGATAAGGAAGCAAACCGTCTTCTCTATCAATCCGACAAACCAGATCATAACAAATGTATTACTGATATTGAAAGCCGTATGGAAAGCGGCCAGTTTGAAGGATACTGCTACCGAGGGATCGGAAATGCGCATTACATTCGTGACGAACCAAGAAACGGCATTGGTGAACGGATAGAACAAAATCAACACCCAGATCACACCGAATATATTAAAGGCAAGATGTGCCAAAGCCGCCCGTCTGGCTTGCGTATTACCGGTCAAAGCCGCCAGGTTGGCCGTAATCGTTGTTCCTATATTTTCACCCAATACGAGTGCCACACCCAATTGGTAGTCGATCCAGCCGTTGGCACACATAATCAACGTAATGGCCATCGTTGCAGCTGAAGCCTGCACGATCATGGTCAGGATAGCCCCGATAAACAAGAACAGGATGATAGAGAAAAATCCCATATCGGCATAATTCTGCACGAAGGCAAGCATCTCCGGATTGGCTCCGAGATCCGGAGCATTGGCTTTCAGGGCCTGAAGCCCCATAAAAAGGAAAGAGAAACCGAAAATGAACTCCCCGACCGACTTACGTGAGCTTTTGCCGGAAAAGAGGAGTGGAATGCCGAATGCGAGTAGAGGAAGGGAGAAAGCCGCGATGTCGACTTTGAATCCGAGAGCCGAGATCAACCACGCGGTAACGGTCGTACCGATATTGGCTCCCATTATGACACCGATGGATTGGGTAAGAGTGAGCAGACCAGCGTTTACGAAACTGACCACCATGACTGTAGTGGCGGATGATGATTGGATCAGGGCGGTAATTAAAACTCCGGTAAGAACTCCGGTAACCCTGTTGGTCGTCATGGCCGTCAGAATCCTGCGCAAACTGTCCCCCGCAAATTTCTGCAGACCTTCGCTCATGATCTTCATACCGTACAGGAACAAACCCAAGGAACCTATAAGGCGTAGAAAATCAAAAAATGAATAGTCCATTTAAAATACGTTTAAGTGGATGTATATCCGATTAATATTCCTAACTTTAGGGGACAAAAATATAAATAATAACTGAGATACCATGTCTGAAACTATTACAATTTATTGCAAAAATAACAATACTTACAAAGAAGTTCCCATTGGTTCTTCGCTGTTGGACATCTATTCACTGGTTGGTGCTCCCCTCCGGTTACGACCGATGAATGCACAGGTAAATAATAAAACAGAGGGGCTTACCTTCCGTTGTTGGCATCCGAAAGATGTTGAATATGTCGACTATACGCAACTTTCGGGAATGCGGACATATGTCCGTTCCCTCTGTCATATTTTCTCGAAAGCAGTGAACGACGTGCTCCCTTCAGCGACTCTGAACCTGGAGCATCCCATCTCGAAAGGCTATTATTGCGTTATTCACAACGGTAAAGACATAGACGAGGAGACGATCGGCAAGATCAAGAAACGGATGCGTGAAATCATCGACGCAGACCTTCCTTTCCATTTGAAAACGATTCGCACGATCGATGCCGCAGTCTTGTTCCGTGAAAGGGGCATGAACGACAAAGCCCGTCTGATCGAAAGCGCCGGTATGCCTTATACGTCTTATTACGAATTGGATGGCTACATCAATTATTTCTATGGCTGCCTGACTCCTTCCACCGGCTACATCCAGGTTTTTGACCTGGTTCCCTATTTCGACGGCGTGTTGTTGCGTGTGCCTCAAAGGACGAATCCGACGGAATTGGAACCGGTCATCCGCCAAGATAAAATGTTTCAGGTTTATAAGGAGCATCTGACCCTGCAACGCACGGTCGGATTGGACAACGTCGGCGACCTGAACCGGGCGATAGAGAAAGGCATGACATCCGAGGTCGTCATGGTCTCCGAAGCCATGCAGGAAAAGCAGGTAGCCAAGATCGCAGAGGAGATTGCCGCCCGCTACGATAACGGCGTCCGCATCGTGTTGATTTCCGGACCGTCTTCTTCGGGGAAAACGACTTTCTGCAAACGGTTGCAGGTTCAGTTGATTACAAACCTGATCCATCCGGTCGGACTTTCATTGGACGATTATTTCCTGAACCGTGAAGATACGCCGAAGGACGAATCCGGCGAATATGACTTCGAATCGTTGTATGCGCTCGACCTGCCTTATTTCAACAGCGAATTGCAGAAACTCCTTTCAGGTGAAGAGATCGAAGTGCCGAGCTTTAATTTCGAGACAGGTCGCCGCGTTTTCAAAGGAAAGAAACTGAAGATGCAGAAAAACTCCGTCCTGGTGATAGAAGGCATTCACGCCCTGAACCCCGAACTGACTTCCATGATCGAAGACTGCTATAAATACCGGATCTATGTATCCGTGCTGACTTCCATCTCGTTGGACAACCATAACTGGATTCCGACAACGGACAACCGTCTCTTACGCCGCATCATCCGCGATTACCGGTTCCGCGGATATTCCGCCCGTGACACGATCGCACGCTGGCCCAGCGTACGCCGAGGTGAGGACAAATGGATATTCCCGTATCAGGAGAATGCGGATGCGATGTTCAACAGCGCCATGTTATATGAACTGGCCGCCCTGCGCAAGGAAGCCGAACCGATCTTGGGCGAAGTGCGCGAATGCGATCCGGAGAATGCCGAGGCGTACCGTTTGCTCCGTTTCCTCCGTTACTTTAATTACATCCCCGATGTCGGGCTTCCGGGTACTTCCCTTTTGCGTGAGTTCCTCGGAGGCGGCAGTTTCCGATATTGATCTGCAACAACGGAATGCTTTCGTTGGGAGGAATAAAAGTTACATACCTATGAAAATACTGTTTCCCACCTATGAAAATTTATTTTCTCTTGCGGGAAAATAAATTTTCATAGGTGGGAAACAGGTGTCCGCATTCATAGTTACAACCTGGAACCGGTTTGCAATATTACCCTGGCCATGCTCTTTTTCGGCGAAGCGAAAGGGTTGAACCCTGCTTTCCATGCCGGATTAGGGTTGCACCTCCTTTCCGTCCTACGAGAAACGCAGGAAGCTATCCGTTGTAAGGGAGCGTAAACCAGAACCGCGCACCTTCTCCCGGCCTCGAATCGACACCGATTGTCCCATTGAGAGCTTCGATGATGGTTTTGCAGATTGTCAAGCCCAAACCGGTTCCTTGCTTAAATGAGTTGACTTTCACGAAACGGTCGAAGATTGCCTGTTGGTGCTGGGGTGATATTCCGATACCTGTATCGATTACTTCCACCAATACATATTTTTCTACGATACGGTAGGAAAACCTGATGCTTCCCACCTCTGTAAATTTGACCGCGTTCGAGATCAAATTCGAAAGCACCTGCGTGACTCGTTTCGGATCGGTATGAACGAAGATGTCCGGCAGAGCATCGAAGTCACAGATCAAAGAAACCTTTTCAGGCATTTTCATCGCATGTACCTGAAACTGTTCATGGAAGATATCTTTCAGGCTGGTATCGGAAAGCGAGTAATCCAAAACGCCCGATTCTATTTTGGAAAAATCAAGTATATCAGTAATCAAATGAAGGAGCAAATCGCTATTCTTATTGATTATTTTGACAAATTCTTCTTTTTCTTCTTTATCGTCAGTCTCGGCAAGGATATTGGAAAATCCGATTATGGCGTTGAGCGGCGTCCGAATCTCATGGCTCATATTGGCAAGGAAGGCTGATTTCAGTTTGTCCGCCTCACGCACCTTCTGTATCTCCAGTTCCGACTGCCGGGTTTCATATTCCGCATGGTGCAGTTTCTCTTCCAACAGTTTTTCTTCCGTGATGTTAGTAATGTGGCAGATCATTTTGTTCTGCCGCTTGCTTCCTTTCGTCTTATAAGCCTGCGCATTGATGCGGATCCAGATCGTTTCGTTTTCAATAGCGGTACGACATTCGAAGCTGCAATGATCCTGCTTCCCTTCTATCACCTGGAAAAGCAGGTTGACATTATCGGCCGAACGAACAATCTGCTGTACACCTCCAATCGTCATGTACTTATTACTTCTCAAGTAGTTGAAGAGCTTGTTATCTTCCGGTGTTTCGTTCAGGAGTGGATTGACAAACAATTCTTTCTTTCCGATATCATATTCGACAATAAGGGAATGACCGGACAAGAGAACTGCTTTTAGGATCGCCAAATTGTTTTGCGTCTGCTCCTCTTTGACCCGTTTTTCTGTCTCGTCGGAGATAATCAGCAAATAGCCGATATGACCGAACTCCCGGTCGTTCAACCCAATTCCTTTCACCATCAGATATTTGGTTTCATCAGAAATGCTGGAATTATAGTAACGGGCATCCCGGATACAATTGAAATCGTATGCAAGTGGAAAACTGAATGCCTTCTTCTTCTTGATCTGATTAAGGATTCTCTCTGGGACAGCCGGATTCTTGAACAGGTTGACTCCCAATAAGTATTCCCGGGAACTGCCAAAGATTCTAGTGTCGGCATCGTTTATATCGATCAGATAACCTTCTGCATCATATAATTCCACCCCGATCGGCAGATTATTGAAAAACTGCTGAAACTTTGTACTCAGCTTGGAGATACGTTTTCTCGATTCCTCCAGGTTGTAATTGGTTTGCCAGCGTTCGATTATTATGGAGAAAATACCAGCAATGATATGCATGTCTTCCACTTCCGAAGCAGTCCAGAAACGGCTCGTCCGGATCGAATCGAAACCGATGAACCCCTGTACTTTATTATGGAAGGTAAGCGGGACGATCAGCATGGACTTCAGCTGTTGTTTAGTCAACAGGATTTTGTCGATATCCGCTTCGGCAGGTAGGCCGGCAATATCTCCCAGCACGATATCGTGTCCGGCTTTAACAGTGTCAATAATCCACGGGATTGTATCGCATGTCAACTTATTCCGATCATCCTTAGGGATCTTTACCCACGAACTCATTACTTCACATGTGAAATTGGCCGAAAAACCGTCTTCTTCAAAGATGGCAACATAGCCCCAATCAGCATTGAAATAGTCCAGTAACAAATTCATTGCTTTTTCGATAGGCTTGTTTTCTTCGTTGAAAAGGATCGCCAAAACTTCAGAAATAATACGTTTGATTGTCGGCGTTTCCGAAGATATATAAATCTCGGCATTGTCAGGTTCATTATCTCTGGCTTCCAGTAATCGTATTAATTCTTCCCGGGTCAACTGATCGTATAGTGATGCTTTAAGAGTCATATAAGATTCTTTATCTGATCGCAAAAGTAGAAAATAGTTTTGATTTTTAATACTTTTCGGCAATAATAATAATTTAATCTATCCTCCTTTAGAACTATTATATTTTGAATGTCGAGATCATTCCGTGTAAAAAGTTATATTTGCATGTTCTAACATTGGACGGTCTGGTGATTGTCCTTTCATTATTGAATTTGATTATGTTGAAGCAACAGTTACAACAAAAGTTACAGCAAAAACTCTCTCCGCAGCAGATTCAGTTGATCCGGCTTCTGGAACTCCCCGCCATAGAGCTGGAAGAACGCATAAAGCATGAACTGGAAGACAATCCCGCTTTGGAAGAAGGAAAGGAAATTGCGGATGACTTTGACCGTACTGACGAAGGTGGTGAGGAGTTGGCAGCTAACGAGATGGAAGGAGGAAGCGAGACAGATACCGACCTTTCACTCGGTGACTACATGAGTGAGGACGACATACCCGATTACAAACTTCGTGAACTGAACGAGCGGGCGGAAAAGAAAGAGGACGTTCCTTTCTCGGTCAGCGAATCCTTGAACGAATATTTGCTCCAACAACTCGGACTGCGGGATCTGCCGGAGAAGCAGGTGAAGATCGCTGAATATATCATCGGAAATATAGATGATGACGGTTATCTACGCCGTGACCTATCCGCCATAGCCGATGACTTGGTGTTTCAGGCGGGACAGGATGTGACGGAAAAAGAAATAGAGACAGTTCTTGCAATCATACAGGACTTTGATCCGGCAGGAGTCGGTGCCCGTAATCTTCAGGAATGCCTTCTGCTCCAGTTGGCCCGCCGGGAAAAAACATCTGAGACGAGGTTGGCCACCTTGATGTTAACCGATTTTTTTGAAGAGTTCACCCGCAAGCATTACGACAAGATCATAAAAGGACTGGATATCGACGAAACCGCCCTAAAAAGGGCTATCCGTGAAATCACAACCCTCGATCCTAAACCCTGCGCCAGTTGGGGCGGTTCTATGGAAACAGCTTTGAGCCAGATCATTCCCGATTTTGTGGTGGAAGCAGTCAACGGCGAACTGATCCTAAGCATGAACAACCGGGGAATTCCCGACATGCGCATCAACCGTGAATATGCGGAAATGTTTCAGGATTATGCCGGCAACAAAGCGAACCAGACGACCCAGATGAAGGAGGCCGTTCAGTTTGTGAAGCAGAAACTCGATTCCGCCCAATGGTTCATCGATGCCATCAAGCAGCGTCAAGAGACTTTGCAGCGCACGATGGAAACAATCATCCTTTTGCAGCGCGACTTTTTCCTCACCGGTGATGAAGCGACTTTACGGCCTATGATCCTTAAAGATGTAGCGGAACGGGCCGGATATGACATATCGACGATCTCACGTGTGAGCAACAGCAAGTACGTACAGACAAATTTCGGTATTTATCCGCTCAAATACTTCTTCTCCGAATCGATGCAAACCGACAGCGGTGAAGAAATTTCCACCCGAGAGGTGAAAAAGATCATGAAAGAACATATCGACGGCGAAGACAAGCGCAAACCGCTTACCGATGAAGAACTGGCCTCCATCCTAAAAGAAAAAGGATATATCATCGCACGCCGTACGGTAGCCAAATACCGCGAACAATTGGGTATTCCGGTTGCACGTCTCAGAAAAGAAATATAAATTTGAAGCGCTATGAGGTTATTTTCAAATATCATATCCGGCATGTTCCATCCGTTGCTGATGGTGACGTATGGAGTTGTGCTGGCTCTCACCTTCACATATCTGGCAATTTATCCGCCAGCAATGAAACTATTGCTCGCAGGCGGAGCGTTCCTGTCTACGGCGGTTATCCCCGGAGCATTTATCTTTATGATGGTAAAAAACGGGGCGGCGGTCGATATGGAGCTATCGGACAGACATGAACGCGTGGTTCCGTATCTGATCTTTATCACATCAATCATGGTCTGCGCTTTCTATATGTATAAAATGATGCTGCCGTTCTGGTTCATCTCCCTGTTACTGGGCGCCTGCGTGGCGTTAATCCTGGCACTACTCATCAATTTTTTCTGGAAGATCAGTGCCCATGCGATCGGGACAGGTGGATTGCTAGGTGGTATTATGGGAGTAGCCCGGATCCATTTGATAAACCCTTACTGGGCCTTTATCATCGTAATCCTAATAGCAGGATTGGTCGGTACTTCGCGTATCTTTCTGAAAAGACATACTCCTATGCAGGTATATGCCGGGTTTTGTCTCGGATTTATATGTACCTTTGTAGCCTCATTCTTGAGTTATATCTATTTATTCATCTAATAAAAACACTAAAATTATGAATTTCCCTGCAGATTTAAAGTACACAAAGGATCACGAATGGATCCGTGTAGATGGCGATGTCGCTTACGTTGGTATTACAGATTATGCTCAGGGCGAACTGGGTGAAATCGTTTTCGTTGACATCACGACAGAAGGCGAAGTTGTTGCCAAAGAAGAAGTTTTTGGTACAATCGAAGCAGTAAAGACCGTTTCAGACCTATTCATGCCGGTAAGTGGTGAAGTGATCGAAGCGAATGCCGAGTTGGATGACAAACCTGAACTGGTGAATGAAGATGTATATGGCAACGGATGGTTAATCAAGATATCTGTTTCAGATCCCTCTGAACTGGATGAACTGATGTCTGCCGCCGAATACGAACAAATGATTGCGAAATGACACCTGTAGTCAGTATTATCATGGGCAGTACTTCGGATCTGCCCGTAATGGAAAAAGCGGCCAAACTGCTTGACGAAATGGAGATTCCATTCGAAATGCATGCCCTGTCTGCCCATCGTACACCAGCCGAAGTGGAAGCATTCGCCAAAGGAGCCAAAGGGCGCGGTATCAAAGTGATTATTGCGGCTGCCGGCATGGCTGCCCATCTGTGTGGAGTGATCGCTTCAATGACAACAGTCCCTGTGATTGGAGTGCCTATCAATTCAACGCTCGACGGTATGGATGCCTTGCTAGCCATCGTACAGATGCCTCCGGGAATCCCGGTTGCCACCGTCGGTATCAACGGTGCTTTGAATGCCGGTATACTGGCAGTCCAAATGCTCGCCGTCGGAGACGAACAACTCCAGGATAAGCTTGCCGCTTATAAGGAAGACCTTAAAAAGAAAATCGTAAAAGCGAATGAAGAACTGGCTAAGGTTTCTTTCAAATATAAAATGAATTAGTTGAAAGGTGAGAGTTGAAAGTCAACAAAAATGCAAAGTATTCGATACCGCTTGCCTCCCTTGTTGACTCTCACCTTTCAACTCTCACCTTTCAACTTTCACCTTTCAACTAAAAAAGATGGAAGATTTTTTTAACTATCGTCGTCGCAAATCGTCTATTGTCAACATAGGAAATACTCCGTTAGGGGGCGATAATCCGATTCGCATCCAGTCGATGGCAAACGTCTCCACAATGGATACTGATGCGGCTGTCTGCCAGGCGATCCGAATGATCGAAGCCGGTGCAGAATATGTACGTTTCACCGCCCAAGGAGAACGTGAAGCCCGTAATTTAGGTGTAATCCGTAAACAACTTAGCGAAGCCGGATATACGACTCCGTTAGTCGCCGACATCCATTTTAACCCACGCGCGGCCGATGCTGCTGCCGAAGAGGTGGAAAAAGTACGTATCAACCCCGGAAATTATGTGGACAAGGTAAAGACGTTCGATCTGCAGGAATACACCGACGAGGAATATGCCGCAGAGTTACAGAAGATACGCGACCGCTTCATACCATTCCTTAACATCTGCAAAGCACACGGAACCGCCATTCGTATTGGCGTAAACCACGGTTCGCTGTCCGACCGAATTATGAGCCGGTACGGCGACACTCCAGAAGGCATGGTTGCCTCATGCATGGAATTCCTGCGTATTTGCCGGGATGAGAATTTTCCCGACGTCGTAATCTCCATTAAAGCCTCGAACACGGTTGTAATGGTGAAAACCGTCCGCCTATTAGTCCGAACAATGGAAGCCGAAGATATGTACTACCCGTTGCATCTCGGTGTGACGGAAGCTGGCGATGGCGAAGATGGACGCATCAAAAGCGCTGTCGGAATCGGGGCCCTATTGTCCGATGGCATCGGCGACACGATCCGCGTCTCTTTGAGCGAAGATCCGGAGGCAGAAATCCCTGTTGCCCGTAAGTTGGTTGACTACATACTCGAACGCGAAGGACATGAACCTGTAGAGACCTCACCTGCCCCCGGTTATGATCCGGTTACAGCCGATCGTCGTCACAGCCGGGTGACGGAAAGAATCGGGGGAAATTTCCCGCCGGTTGTCATTTCTGACCGTAGCAACGGTGATTTTGAGTTTGATCATGCGTCACAGCCGGACTATATATACATAGGCAAGGAAGATCCGGAGAACCTGCCGGACAACTTTCGTCTTTTGGTAGACGCCCACTTCTGGAAAGAACGTCCGAACGCCTATCCTTTTTTTATCGCATCGGAAATAGACGAGTTAAAAGACTATTCCGTTCCCTTGAAATTTATCCGCCTTACCTACCGAGATCTGACCGACCGCGTGATCGAAGTGCTGAAGCAGGATAAGTCCGTAATTGTCATCCTGAGCACACATCACCGGAACGGTATCGCCGCCGAACGTGCCGCCATGCATCACTTGCTGGCAGCCGGTTGTGATGTGCCGGTCATCCTGCATCGCGACTATAGAGAGACAGATATTGAAGCGTTGCAACTGAAAGCGGCCATCGACTTCGGAACTTTGCTGTTAGATGGCTTCGGCGACGGGATCATGCTGCACAACGAAGGGAGCGAAACGATGGTAACGGACAGTTGTATGTTCGGCATCCTGCAAGCAACCCGTACCCGCATCAGCAAGACGGAATATATCTCCTGCCCAAGTTGCGGACGTACCTTATACGACTTGCAAACAACAATCGCCCGTATCAAGAAAGCCACTTCTCATCTGAAAGGCTTGAAAATAGGTATCATGGGGTGTATCGTGAACGGTCCCGGCGAAATGGCAGATGCTGATTATGGCTATGTCGGCGCCGGAAAGAACCGGATCAGCCTATATAAAGGTAAAGAATGCGTCCTGAAAAATATCCCCGAAGAAGAAGCTGTAGAACGATTAGTCCAGTTGATAAAGGAAAGTGGAGATTGGACGGATCATTGAGTATAATTGAAAAGGAGTGTGTCAGATACAAATTACATTGAAATCAATATATCCGTATCTTACACACCCCTTAATCCTTTTTTAATCTTGCCTATACGTTTTTATTCCTCAGACCTTATATCTTTCTCCTCATCAAACCCTCCGTCGAACCGGTTATCCTTGATCTCGACATTAACAACGCGCTGGAAGAAGAAACGATGGTTGTTCCAATGGAAAGCCGGATAATCATGATTTTGTCTAATCACATTATTGCGGAAGACTAGGCCGTCCACAGATTTTGCATACAGGATCGGCATATCAAAGGTTTCGAATTCGTTGTCCTCGATCACGATTCCGCTGTGAAAATATCTCTTCTGACTTTTCAAATCAGGTATCTCCGGATATATAGAAATAACGGCGTTCGTAAATTGGAACTGATTTGTCAAAGCATTGATAAACTTGTTATTCCGGATCTGTACGTCATGGCAGGCACCCGTCTCGAACCACCCGTTGCAGTCGCCGCACAGTAGGATTGCCGTACCGGATGTGTGATCAAAAACGTTCTTCTCGACCACAGTCTTCTTCGGAGTGCTAAACAGGGAACCACGGGCACGGTTATTACGGATCACATTATCGGCAAAATAAACCTCCGGCGTCCATTCCAGATTCTCGATACCATAAGTACCGACCTCGCTAATGGCGGGATCGACAGGTTTCTCAAACGTAATGCGGAACTGTTTTGCACCATGGCCGTCAGGCTTGTCGGCTGCTTCAATCGCAGCCACCTTGTTCTGTTCACCTAAAACCTCCATCGTTTTGGACTCGATGAACTGGACGGCATCGCCCGGACGCCCCCATTCGAAACCGTAGGACTGCCCGTGCATATATTCGCCGACCAACGTCTTGTCGTCTATTCGCTTTTGCACCTTCAGATAGGTTCCATGCACATTGATGGCATCATCCATCATACCTTCATACAGACCACCGACCGAACGGATCAATCCCTTACAGCCGGAGAAATGAGTCGCATCGGCCTGTGTCGTGAAATAACGTGGATCATCCTTGCCACGCAGGCAGACCGAGAATTTATCCAACGTGATATTTTCACTCATCTGGGCCAGCAGCCCCATTCCTTCAGCATAATGAACCTGTATATTTTCGAGTGTCGTATTCGTATCATGATACATAAATACACCCGGAGTCGGACGACCGTATCCACGGAACACAACGACCGTTCCCGGTATCAGTTTCTTGTTCTTCCAAGGCGCAAGAATCTTGCGGGAAGCAATCTCTGCGACATGCTTGCTACCCACACTAATATCGCTGGTAGCATAGACCAGTCGCTTTGTATCTCCTTCAAAAGCGATGCCCCAGGCAGGGGCATGTTCCCAACCTTCCCCTTTAGCGACAAAGTTGCTATCGCGTATTTCGTACTCCACCCAGGGAGCGACCTCGTAGGTGATCAAGCCTCCGACCGTGTCGTTCTCCAACACTTTCACTTGGCTGATATGTGGATTCGCAAAATCGATACTAAAGTTCTTCAATGTACAGTTCTCCGAACCGACCAAAGAAACCGGAAGCATCCGCCCATGGAAAACCAGTTCGGAACCTTGTCCGTCAAATATCACATTCTTCATATTTTCAAAAGCCAGTCCCACCAGTTTCGGATTATCCTGGTCATGGTTGGAAATGAAGTATTCACGTTTGGAAGCACCTTCGGGATAGAAATCATAACGTCCCTTCGGCAACAGTATCCGGACCGTATCGGAGTTCACTTCCGCCGCAATCTCTTGAAGAGCTTTCGCAATCAACGGAGAAGCATTTTCCCCGGTATCCGGTTTCAGACCATATCCGGACAGATCATACGCGCCGCCTTTACATGCCGTAAACAAAGCGATAAATAAAAGTGTCAAAACAGAGTTTAGTTTCATGGCTTACATCTTTCGTTGATTATATTTTCAATTATTTAGGGGCAAACTTACTCAAAATTATCCGATTTTATTGTAAGTTTGCCCCTCTTAAATATAAATAGATATGGAACATCCAATAAGCATTTATAACACACTCACAAGAAAAAAGGAACAGTTCATCCCGCTGCACGAACCGCATGTGGGTATGTACGTTTGCGGTCCTACGGTTTACGGTGACGCCCACCTGGGCCACGCACGGCCGGCTATCACTTTCGACCTGCTGTTCCGTTATCTGACTCATATAGGATACAAGGTACGCTATGTACGCAACATAACAGATGTCGGCCACCTGGAACATGATGCTGACGATGGTGAAGACAAGATTGCCAAGAAGGCCCGTCTCGAACAACTCGAGCCGATGGAAGTGGTGCAGTATTACCTGAACCGTTACCATCACGCTATGGAAGCGCTCAACGTTCTACCGCCCAGCATCGAACCACATGCGTCCGGCCATATCATCGAGCAGATCGAACTGGTAAAGAAAATACTGGATAACGGATATGCTTACGAAAGCGAAGGTTCCGTTTACTTCGACGTGGAGAAATACAACAAGGATCATAATTACGGTGTTCTTTCCGGACGCAACATCGACGATATGCTGAATACTACCCGCGCACTGGACGGACAGGATGAAAAACGTAATCCGATCGACTTCGCTCTCTGGAAATGCGCACAACCGGAGCATATCATGCGTTGGCCTTCTCCGTGGAGCGACGGTTTCCCCGGATGGCACTGCGAATGTACGGCTATGGGTAAAAAGTATCTGGGCGAACATTTCGATATCCACGGTGGCGGCATGGATCTGATCTTCCCACATCACGAATGCGAGATTGCACAGGCTGTTGCTTCACAGGGAGAAGATATGGTTCACTACTGGATGCACAACAATATGATTACCATTAACGGGCAGAAGATGGGCAAGTCATTGGGCAACTTCATCACGCTGGAGGAATTTTTTACTGGTGACAACAAGGTGCTGAGCCAGGCATATTCGCCTATGACCATCCGCTTCTTCATCCTCCAAGCTCACTACCGCAGCACGGTAGACTTCAGCAACGAAGCCCTGCAAGCAGCTGAAAAGGGGTTGGAACGTCTGATGGACGCTTATAATCATTTGATGAAGCTGAAAGCCTCCGACGTTTCAACTGTAGATGTGAAGGATTTGCGCCGCAAATGCTACGATGCGATGAACGACGACCTGAACTCGCCGATTGTAATCGCCCATCTATTTGACGCAGCCCGCGCGATCAACTCCGTAAAGGATGGCAAGGCTACGATCTCGGCCGAAGACCTGAAAGAGCTACAGGATGTATTCCATACCTTCGTTTTCGATATTCTCGGAATAAAAGATGAAGCAACTTCGGGCGGAAGCAACAACAACGAGGCATTCGGCAAAGCAATGGATTTGCTGCTGACCATCCGCCAACAGGCAAAAGCCAATAAAGACTGGGCTACATCGGACAAGATCCGAAACGAACTGACAGCCATCGGCTTCGATATCAAAGATACGAAAGACGGAGCCGAATGGAAGTTAAGCAAGTAAGACGAGCGTTCGATATTTGACAGAAAGGAAGCATAAATGATGATTTACTGCTTCACTCATTCTTATCATTGGCACATTATTTTTTATAATCATGACAATAAACGAATTTCTTCAAGGCGACAAGTTCGCCTTATTGGCTGGTGTCGAACTTTTGGAAACGGGCAACGGTTATGCCAAAGCCCGTATGGAAATAAAGCCGGAACACCTCAACGGCGGTGGCGTATGCCAAGGCGGCGCTATCTTCACTTTAGCTGATCTGACTTTTGCAGCAGCAACAAACAGTCATGCACGCCTGACACTTTCTATTACATCCAGTATTAACTTCTTCAAAGCCGAAAGCAAAGGGTTCCTTTATGCCGAAGCTCGTGAAGCATTCAGCCACAAGCGGCTCGCCAACTGTGAAGTGCGGATCACCAATGAAACCGGCGACCTGATCGCCACCTTCAACGGAACAGGCTACAGAAAAGATACGGAACTGCCGTTTGCCCCAATAGAATGATTTATCTAAACCTATCGAACAACCGCTGCAGATTTTGTCCACGGCCCCAAAGTAAAGCTACTTTGATGCAATTGTCCTTGATATAATAATAAATTAAATGTACGCTATCGCCGTCAGATGAGCAAATAGCGTACATTTGTATTTTATTCGTAACGCAAAGACCGGGCCGGTTTGCTAAAGATGGTTTTGGCGGTTTGCCAACCGATGGTCAGCAAGGAGATCACACACAATAAAACGACCGGAACAAGGAAGAACCACGCTTTCCAGTCCGTGCGGAACGAATAATGATTCAGCCAATCCCCCATGATCCAGCCCGAAAGCGGAAGGGCGATGACAACAGCAATAGCAATCAACAGGAAGAACTCTCGCCCCAATTCAAAGAAAAGCTGCCTCCGGGAAGCTCCCAGAACCTTCCGGATTCCCATCTCCCGGATACGAGTCGAACAAGAAAACATAACCAGAACAGCCAATCCCATACAAGAGATAAAGATCGCCAATATCGCAAAAAGTGCCACAATCAGCCCGAACACTTCATCCTGTCGGTATTGCTGGTCAAAAAACTGGTCGAGAAAGAAATAATCATAGCTGGAATCCGGGAAATAACGTTCCCACACTCCTTCGACCTGTTTCACGAGATCACGCGGGTTACCGTTCTCCATAACGACAGAGATATAACGTTGTTTCATCCAACTCAATTTCTCATGCAGGGCAAACAAGATCGGCGTAAAATCTTTGTTAAGCGATTGTTGATGATAATCCTTCACGACCCCGATAATCTGCATCGGCTGATCGACGGTTTCGACAGACAAGCGTTGCCCCAAAGCGGCATCGGACGATTCGAATCCCAACGTACGGACAGCCGATTCGTTCAGGACGATCTTATAAACATCTCCCCCGTAATCTTCGGAAAAACCACGGCCGGAAACGAACTTCAGATCATAAGCTTCCAGAAAAAACTCATCGCAGTTCAACATCTCCAACAGGCGCGTCTGCTTCGTCACATCACTTTCGCGGACGATGGACAGGAAGTCGGTTACCTCCGTTCCGGGAACTGCACCAGAAACCGTCACCGCCCTGACGGAGGGCAATAACGCCACCTCTTTCTTAAATGCTTCCAACTTCATAGCCAGTTCCTCGCATTGCGCCGGGAACTTAAGAACCAGCGTCTGGTCCACCCGTACCCCCAAAGAAGCATTCCGCATATATTGAAGTTGCGCGTACACGATCAACGTCCCGCAAAGCAACACCAGAGAAGCCGTGTATTGCAACACCACCAAAACCTTGCGGGTGACCGTCGCCCCATGCGTATGGGTAAACTTTCCTTTCAACATCCGGATCGGCTTGATGCCGGACAAAACCGTCGCCGGGTAAAAGCCGGACAGAAACACACCGGCAGCAAAGATCAGCAACAGATACCACCCCAGTGAAGTCGTAAACCAGACGGAAAAACTCAGATCCCGTCCCGTCAGGTTATTGAAAGAAGGCATCAACGCCTCCATCAGCCCGATAGCCAGGATAAAAGCAATACTGTTCGTCACCAACGATTCGAAAAGGAACTGTGAAATAACCTGCCTCCGGCTTGCCCCCGAAGTCCGACGTATACCGATCTCTTTGGCTCGTTCCATCGAACGGGCTACCGTCATATTGATATAATTGATCCAAGCAATACAAAGGATAGCAAGTGCCGTACAGATCAACACCCAGATAGAAGAACGATTCCCCTTCACCTCCGGCTCATAAGCTTTCTGCGGATTCAGATGGATATCGCGGAGGTTCGTCAACTGGATCGCCCAAGTTTTATTCTTCAATGCCTCTTCCGTCTTATACTTCTCCGCCATTACTGGGAAATCCTCTTCCACCTGCGTTTTCAGGTTCGCCGACTTCAGCAAGACATACGAATAGACTTCGTGGCGATACCAATATTCATCCATCCACTTCGGGAGCGTCTTGTAGGAGATCAGCAGATTATAGCGAATATGCGTATTGATCGGCATATCTTCCATTATACCCGTCACTTCGCAAGCTTCCTCTCCTATATTGCTTCGGAAGATCAGGATTTTCCCGATCGGGTCCGCTCCCTTGAAATATTTCCGGGCAATACGTTCGGTGATAACTACCTTGTTCGGTCCGTCCAGACAACTTTCTTTATTTCCCTTCAAGAGTTTGAAGTCAAAGAAATCGAAAAAGTTAGCTTCCGCATAGCCTATACCTGTCTCCCGACATAGCAGTTCGTTGTATTTCACGACCTGCTCCGGATAATACTGGCTTCCGACACGTGTATAATCCTCGACAGCACTCATGTTTTGCTTCATAGCCGTAGCATAGCCGGCAGACGAACTGGCCCAATCATCCGTCAGCTCCCCGTTCTCATAAAACCGGGCTTCAACCCTGAAGATACGATCCTGCCGGCTGTGCATATCGTCGTAGCTGTATTCGAAAGCCACATAGGTCAGGATCAGCAAGGCTGCCGCCATGCCGATCGCCAGACCGACTATATTGACGACACTGAAACCTTTCTTTTTAGTAAGGCTGCGCCACGCACAGTTCCAATAGTTTGTTACTATCATTATGATGAAGATTTTCAAAGATGAATATTCAGGAAACGACCCGGCCGTCCAAAAGATGGATAATCCGGCGTGCGAAGCTGGCATCCCGTTCCGAGTGCGTGACCATGACGATCGTCGTCCCCTGCCCGTTCAGTTCTCGAAGTAATTCCATCACCTCCGCCCCGTTTGTCGAATCCAGGTTTCCCGTCGGTTCGTCGGCAAGGATCAGCGGACAATCCGTCACCACGGCGCGCGCTATCGCCACACGTTGCTGTTGTCCGCCGGATAGCTGCTGCGGAAAATGTCCGGCACGATGGGCGATATTCATCCGGTCGAGGACTTCCATCACCTTCCGCTTGCGTTCGGACTTCCGGCAGCCAAGATAAACCAACGGCAGTTCCACGTTCTCGAAGACTGTCAGCTCGTCTATCAGGTTGAAACTCTGGAATACGAAACCGATATTCCCTTTACGGAAAGCCGTCAACTGGCTCTCTCCCATCTTGTCTATCTCCTTGCCGTTAAAGAAATATTTGCCGGAAGTCGGCGAATCAAGCGTTCCCAAGATATTCAATAAGGTCGACTTGCCACAGCCAGAAGGCCCCATAATGGCCACAAACTCACCCTGTTTGACCTCGATGTTCACCTCGTTCAATGCTTTCGTCTGCACCTCCTCGGTGGTGAAGACCATAGACAGATTCTCTGTTTTAATCATATTATATTCATTTAAATCATTCGTTCCTGAGAATACGCATCGGCTTCAACCGAACCACACGCCACACCTGTCTGACTACCGTCAAGAAAGCGACACACATCAACAACACAAATGCGACTCCGTACACCCACCAAGGCAACACGATATGAAAAGCATAACTCTCCAGCCATCCGTTCATCAAAACCACAGAAACAGGAAGTCCCAATACAGTGGCCAGCACCGTAAGAAGTAGCAATTCACGTGTCAAAACAACAAAAAGACTTATTTTACCGGCTCCCAAAACCTTCCGTATCCCAACCTCTTTCACTCGTGCCAGAGTAGAAAAAAACGTCACGACCCATAATCCCAAGCAGGCCACAAAGACTGCCAATAATGACGCACTGGCAAAAATCCAACCGAAATTGCGATCCGACTTATACAAGCTATCCTGATAATCATCGAGATAGAAATAAGAAAAAAGGGCGGACGGAAAATAAGTCCGGTACATTTGTTCCACTTCAGCCAAGCAGTCAGAATTAACCGGACCATCCATCTTGACGGATATATAAGGAGTCGCAATAAACGGGACCCGTTCTTTCAGGAAAAAGAGGATCGGCTTATACGGTTCCGCAAGCGACTGCTGATGATAATTTTTCACAACCCCGACAACTTCGAGTGGATCTTCCAGCACTTCCATCTCCAACTGCTTTCCTAACGCCTCTTCCGGAGAAGGATAACCAAGCAGACGCACCGCCTCTTCGTTCAGGACGACCTTATTCCGTTCATTGCCGTATGCTTCCGAGAAACCACGTCCACAAAGCATTTCCGGCGAATAAAGCGCCAGATAATCATAATCGACAGCAAACATCTGTATCAGCTTCACTTCGGATGGATCGCTGCCGTAAGGACGATTGGTAAAGTAGTTCGCCACCTCAACGCCCGGCACAGCACCGGAAATAGAGACACGGACAACATAAGGTATCTGTCCCAACCGTTTCTTGAAACTCTCCATTTTGACGGACATATCATCGGTAAAAGCCGGATATTTCACCACCAGTACCCGGTTCGAAGAAGCGGAAGAAGTCTCCAGCTGCATATAACGAACCTGTCCGATCACCACCAACGTACCGGAAACCAGAACGAAAGAAGCAAGAAACTGAGCCACAATCAACATCTTCCGCATCCGGTTTCCCTTACGGCCATGCAGTAATTTCCCTCGCATGATATCCGCTGGACGGATGCGTGTCAGCAGGAATGAAGGATACAGTCCGGTAAACAAAGTTCCCCCTATAAAACACGCTGCCGCCATACTCCAGAATTCCGGCAAACGGAACGCGCCGGCAGCAAAATCCAATCCTACCCAACGGCAGACAAAAGGCAACAGTACCTCGACCCATCCGAGAGCCAAGATCAAAGCCGACAAGTTCAACAACCCTGCTTCCAGCAATCCTTGCAGGATCACCTGCCGGCGGGAAGCCCCGAACGCCTTGCGAATACCAAACTCCCTGCCACGTTCCAGATAACGGGCAACCGTCAGGTTCAGCGCGTTCACCCAGCCGATCAGTAAAAGGGCGACTACCATCACCGAAAGGATACGTACAGCCATACGACTACCTTTCGCCTCTTTCTCATAAGACTTACGGGGAGTCAGATGAATATCCCGCAAACGAACCAGTTCGACCCTCCAGTCCTTATGTTTCAATGCCGCCGTCTTATATTTTTCAGAGATGGAATGGAAAGCCACTTCAATATCGCCCGGTTTCTTTCCCGGTTCAAGCCGGACATACGTATAGACACCGTGGATATACCAAATATCGCGCCTTGCCTCCGGAATAGTCGAATAAGACAACAGGAAGTCATAATGCAGATGCGAATTATAAGGCATATCGGCAATCACGCCCGTCACCTCGAAATGCTGTTCGGACGAAGATGTACGGAAAGTCAGCACTTTGCCGATAGGATCACCACCGGCAAAATAACGACGTGCAGCACTTTCGGTAATCACCATCGTATTCGGACGGACCAACTGTCCACCCTTCTCCCCCTTGAGGATCGGGAAATTGAAGAGATCGAAAAAAGCCGGTTCGGTATAACAGTACTGTTCTTCGATAAACTGCCGATCACCGAACGTCACCTCTTGTCCGCGATCTTGTGCCGTCACACGTACATACTGCTCTATGCCCGGAATCTCGCGATACATGGCGGGAGCATGCCCGAAAGAAGTCGTCGCCCAATTATCCGTCAAGGTTGCCCCTTCATAAAGACGGCTCTCCACACGGTAGATGCGATCCCCGTCGTGGAACGAATCGAAACTCAATTCGAACCGTACATAGAGCATAATCAGCAGCGCCGCGCCAACACAAACGGAAAGACCGAATACATTCAGGGCGGAAAGAGACTTCCGCGCCCGTTGGCTTTTGATTACTTGAGACCAATATTCCATCAGCGTAAAATTAATCGTTCATTCTCACCAAACAAGTCATATCCGGAAATAATCACCTTCTCTCCCGGTTGCAACCCTTCCACGACCTCGTAATACTGCGGGTTCTGGCGGCCGATACGGACAGGGCGGCGGCGAGCCGTCTTCTCTTCTTCATCCACCACATACATATACTCGCCGCCGCTTGCCTGGTAGAAGCTTCCACGTGGAACAATCACCGTCTGCACGGGATCGCCCAGTTGCAGGTTCAGGTGGTAGGTTTGCCCGGCACGGATGTTTTCCGGCCGGCCGGAGACAAAATGTAGGTCGGTGCGAAACTGTCCTTCCCGCACTTCGGGATAGACTTTCGTCACCTCCATATCGTATTTCTTTCCTTCCCGTTCGAAGCTCGCAGGGAGTCCGGGCATGACACGTTCCACGTAGTGCTCGTCGATCTTGGCTTCCACCTTCAGTTCGGGCGTGATCACCTGGCCGATACGTTCGCCCTGGGCGATGGACTGGCCGATCTGGGCCTCCAGGTTTCCTAACTGCCCGTCGACGGGCGCCTTCACCTTCAGGTTTTCCAGTCGCTCGCGAACCAGGGAGAGACTCTTCTTCATATTCCGGATGTTCTCGTCCAGGCTCTGTAGCTGGCTACTGCGGAACAGGTCGTCCTGCTTGATCCGTTCGTCCACAACGGCCAACTGTCCGAGGGCGGCCTCGTAATCTTCCTCAGCCTGCAAGTAATCTTCGCGGGCCAGCAGGTTCTTCTTATACAGGCGTTCGTATTGCCTGAAACGGCGTTCCTTCTGCACCAATTCCTTACTCAGGCCGATGCGGTCCTGTTTCAGCCGGAGATGTTCCTGCTCCATGCTGAGACGGGTGTTGCGAAGTTCGTTTTCCTGATAGGCCAAGTCGGCTTCGCTTTGCAGGATGCCGATGTTCAGGAGCGGGTTACTGAGGCGGAGGATCACGTCGCCCGCCCGCACCTGCGCCCCTTCCTCGATCAGGCGTTCTTCGACGCGCCCACCCTCGATGGCGTCAAGATAGATGATACGATCCGGCAGTACCTGCCCGATAACCCGGATGTAGTCGTTGAACTCTCCTTTCTGCACGGTAGCGATCGTAATGCGTTCTTTCTCCACTTTCAGGGAAGAGGAAGTATCACGAAAAAGAAGCCAAAGCAGGCAAAGCAGCCCGACGGCAATTCCTATCAAGGAATAGATGTGTTTCTTCTTAAACCGGGACTTCCGCTCAATACGGGTGTCCATGCTATTGATTGCCATTCTTGTTGTATTTATTCGGTTCCTAAAAATGAGCCTGTGCGGTAGAAGTCTACCGTGCGGCTTTTCAACTCATACTGCAAACGGGTGCGCGACAGTTCTGCCTTGGCCAGTATATAGAGGTTCCGCTTCTCCATCAGTTCGAACACGGAGATCATCCCCTCCTCCCATTTCTCCTCGCTCTCTTTCAGCGTGACGGTGGAAGTGCGGAGTTGTTCGACCGCCTGACGGTGTTCCTCGGCGGCAGCCCGGAGTGAAAGGCAGGCGTCGTCTATTTCCTTGTAGAGACTGAGGCGTTGCTGCTCGTTCTCGTTCCGTATCCTTTGCAGGCGGAAACGTTCCTTCCGGACATCTGTCAGGCGGGAAAGTCCGCTGAACAGAGGCAGCGAGACGCTCACGCCGATATATTTGTTCATGTTATTCTTCAACTGGTCTTTGATCGGGATGATCTCGCCCAGGTCATCCCGTTCCGTGTCGTAGTAACCGGAATAGAGGCTGAATTCCGCACTGATGGAAGGAGAAAAAGCCCCGGACGCTATTGCCAGTGACTTGCGGGAAGCTTTCTCCCTCAGTTCCATAGCCCGGAATTCCGGCAGGGATGTTTCGGAGGCGGCATAGATCTCGTTGGATTCCAGTACAGGAAGCACGGGAAATTCGCCCTCCCCGTCGGGAGAGATCGCCAGCGTATCGGTATCCCGCATATTCAGCAGTTCCTTCAAGGCAAGCAGCGAGAGGCGGCAACCGTTCGCCTTCACCGTCTCCTGGTAAATATCAGATTGCAGGCGCGCCTTCACCTCCTGCAAATCAGAAGGGGAACGCATGCCAAGATCCACATATTCGAGCATCTGCTCGTGATAGCGTTCGCTCAACTTCCGCTGCTCGACAGCAAGCTCGTACATCTTCTTATCGAAGCAGAGGCGATAGAAAGCATCCATCACCTCGAAGGCAATCCGGTTCTCCTCGATCTGCTCCGTGAGGCCGCCGATCTGCTTGTTCAGTTTGCGGAACTGCAACCGGTTGACGCGCGTAAAGCCGTCGAACACCGGAAGCGAGACATTCAGCCCCATCGTGCTCTCTAAAAAGGAAGAGGAAGTATAGAGGTTCGTTTTCGGGTCCACCGAACGCCCCAAACGTTTGCCCAATGCGCCGGTAGCACTTACTGAGGGCAGGAAATCACCATAGGCGGCGGTAAGGTCTTCCCCGGCAATCCGTGTATCCAGGCGACTGTTCCGCACGCGGTAGTTCTGTTCGACGGCATAGCGCATGCAGTCGTCCACCGTCCAGCCGGACTGCGCCCGCAGGTTTCCCGGCGAAGCCAGGAAGACGAGAAGAAAAAGAGACAAACCTCGTTTGATCGTTATCTGTGCATTCATCATGACAGAAAGAAAGCAAACGACGTGCCAGAAATGTAACATTCAGACTATCAAAAGCATTTCAAAAACACCTCCCGCCAACCGTCCAATTTTTTGACGCCCAACCGTCCAACTTTTTGACACAGGTGTCCTCCTGTCGCTCATCGAAGCATGACAAGTGCCAAATGCAACACACAAAAACAAGCTTTACCCCTCATCCCTGAGACATAAAGCCTAAACACGTAAATCAGTTATTATAAAAAACGAAGCAGTGTTATTTATTGTGTCTATAAGTATACTCTTTTTATTTTCCGCGGGCAAAGGAAAAGCATACATATTGCAAAGATATGACAAGAGAAAGACAATTTAATTGAAAATAGAGAACCATGGTTTATCTGAAGCAAATCAAACTAATCAATCCGGATATCCATACGAACGGGAGATCATCTCTCCCAAGCATTTAAGATTTCCGCCACATAGACGTTATGCGGATTCCCTGCCATTGCGCTGTACCATTTCTCGTATAAGGCAGGATCAACAAAATGATCCTTATCCATCTTAGTCACGTAAAGGGTTTTGCATTCGAGCGTCAGGCGCGATTCCTCGAAACAAGGATTACCCAGATCGGTAAAATAAGGCGTCAAACCTGTCGCTGCCACCTTGTCGATATCCCGTCCCGATTTCGCCCCGCAAATCTTATGGGCAGTCTTATGCTCTTCTCCTAAAAAGGACAGCGTGAAAGCTCCCTTCGCATCGACAAACTCGCGGGTATAACGTTCCGGACGGATAAAGACGAACACTACCGGCTTGTTCCACAGGAAGCCTACGCCCCCCCAACTCGCCGTCATCATGTTGAACTTGTCCTTGTCGCCGGCGCTTACCAGCATCCACTCTTTTCCGATGATCTCTATAAAATTGTCTTTGACCAGACTCGGTTCTATTGCCTTCATAATTTCACACCTTAGTTAATAATCTTTCAAAGATACGAAAATATTTATTTGTGTGTGCAAAATTTAATATTCTTGTCCATACAGAATATTTTCTTTAGGTTTGCATCTCAATATTCACGTAATTATCAAGACGATAAACTGCCAAATGGAAATACTGAACAACTGGATCAGCGGGATTAACGACCTCCTATGGTCGTATGTTTTAATTATCATGCTGTTAGGATGCGCCTTCCGGTTCACTTTCAAAACCCGTTTCGTCCAGTTCCGTATGTTCCGGGAGATGATACGTGTGCTCGGTGACTCCACCAACAAAGCCCATGAAGGTGAAAAGCACATCTCATCCTTCCAGGCATTCGCTGTATCGCTTGCCAGCCGTGTCGGGACAGGCAACCTGGCGGGAGTAGCCACAGCCATAGCCGTAGGAGGTCCGGGAGCAGTGTTCTGGATGTGGACCATCGCCCTGTTAGGTTCGGCCAGCGCTTTCGTCGAATCTACACTCGCACAGCTTTACAAACGGAAAGGAAAAGAATCCTTCATCGGGGGGCCTGCCTACTATATGCGATACGGATTGGGACTGAACTGGATGGGCATACTGTTCGCCATCTTGATCTCCGTCACCTTCGGTTTCGCGTTCAACTCGGTACAAAGCAACACGATTTGCGCCGCCATGCAAGGCTCGTTCGGTTTCGATCCGAGGATCGTAGGTGCGGTACTGACCGTACTGACACTTACCATTATCTTCGGAGGAATCCAGCGAATAGCCAAAGTCAGCAGCGTGATCGTCCCCGTAATGGCATTGGGATACGTGGCGCTCGCCTCGGGGATCGTACTGTTCAATATCACGGAACTGCCGGCCGTCATCAAACTGATCGTAAGCAGCGCTTTCGGATGGGAACAGGCGGCAGGCGGTACGATCGGCGCCGCTCTGATGCAAGGGATCAAGCGCGGCCTGTTCAGCAACGAGGCAGGTATGGGATCGGCTCCGAACGTAGCGGCCACGGCATCCGTCACACATCCGGTCAAACAGGGATTGATCCAGACTCTGGGTGTTTTCACCGACACCCTGCTGATCTGTACCTGCACGGCTTTTATCATCCTGTTCAGCGGGGCGCCGTTGGACGGTTCGGTAAACGGGGTACAACTGACACAGCATGCCCTGACGCTCGAAGTGGGAAAAGCCGGAGGGATATTCGTTGCCGTAGCGATCTTCCTGTTCGCTTTCAGCAGCATTATCGGGAACTACTATTACGGGGAAGCGAACATTCGTTTCATCACACCGAAAAAAAGTGTGCTCTATATCTACCGTCTGGCGGTCGGCGGTATGGTGATGTTCGGGGCGCTAGCAAGTCTGGAACTCGCCTGGAGCCTGGCGGATATCACGATGGCTTTCATGACGATCTGCAACCTGTTCGCCATCTCGTTGCTGAGCAAACAGGCCTTCCTGCTGCTGCACGATTACATTGCTCAAAAACGTAGCGGGATCAAGAACCCTGTGTTCGACAAGAACAAGCTGCCGGAACTGAAGGACAAGGCGGAATGCTGGTAAGCGCTTCTTATTGGTAGATCAGACTGAACAACCGTTCAGGTGCAAAGATCTCGTTGGCGACCTCTCGTATCTCTCCGGCGGTCAGCTTCTCCACCTTGGCGAAGACTTCCGGCAGGGTGTCGTAGCGGTTATAATGGAGAAAGCTCTTACCCAGCCCCAAAAACAGGCCTTCCCGATTATCGCCGGAGACGCCCAATTGTCCGATCACCTGCTTCTTGGCCGCCGCCAACTGGGTTGCGGTCAGCTTCACCTCACGCAGCTTCGCCAGTTCCTTGTAAACAAGCCTGATCGCCTTCTCCTTGTTCTTCGGATCAGTCCCGAAGTAGATGCTTGCCAGCCCCGTATCGGTATAAGAAGTCACGTTCGATTCGACGTTATAGACAAGCCCGTTCTTTTCCCGGAGAGAGACATTCAAACGGTTGTTCATGCCCGGTCCTCCCAAGAGGTTATTCAGCAAGAACAACGGCAGGCGTTTCTCATCGTGCATGCTGTATGCCCGTCCCCCGATCAGCACATGCGCCTGATGGGTATCCTTGTGTATCTGGCGGCTGACGGGAAGGAGCTCGCCGGGTGCCGTCCGGTTACGTGCCGCCAACGGGAAAGCGATATCCGACAGGGTGCTTTCCGCCATCTGCACGATCTTCTTGAACGGAATCCGGCCCATCGAGAAGAACACCATGTTTTCGGGGGCATAGAACCGCCTCATAAACGACTTGCCGGACTCGCTGCCGAAACCGAGCAGCGACTGCTCGTCTCCCAAGATGTTATGTCCCAACGCATGTCCGTCGAACAGCAAATTCTCGAATTCATCGAAGATCAGTTCCGAAGGGCTGTCCTCGTATGAATTGATTTCGTCCAGGATCACATCCACCTCCTTCTCGATCTCCTGCTCCGGGAACTGCGAATGGAACACCAGGTCGGACAGCAGTTCGAAAGCTCTCCGGAAATGCTCTTCCATAAAAATAGAATAGACGAAAGTCTCCTCCTTTGTGGTATAGGCGTTCAGCTCCCCTCCCACATTCTCCATCCGATTCAGGATATGCCAGGACTTACGCTTTTCCGTCCCCTTGAATATCATGTGTTCGACAAAGTGAGCCAAGCCAAATTCATCCATTTCCTCATCCCGTGTCCCGGCATTCACGGCAAACCCGCAATACGACACCGGGGATGCAGAAGGAAGATGTACGATACGCAAACCGTTTGGTAAAATATGTGAGAAGTAATCTTTTTCCATGATCCATTCATTAGGAGGCACAAAAGTACAAAAATATAGGTCATTCCATGTGCAGGTATCATTAAAATAGATACTTTTGCACTTTGTTAAGTTCATAACACCATATAGAATCATTTTAAAGGCTATGATAAACGAAGCAATCTCATCCATTCTGCAACAGGAAGCTGAAGCAGTACGCAATATTCCGATAACCGACGGCTATGAAGAGGCTGTGACACTCATTGTGAAACATGTACACGAACTCGGAGGGAATCTGATCACCAGCGGTATGGGAAAAGCAGGACAGATCGCCATGAACATCGCGACCACCTTCTGTTCGACCGGCACGCCCGCCTACTTCCTGCATCCCAGCGAAGCACAACACGGCGACCTCGGCATCGTCCGCAAGAACGATGTCATGCTGCTCATCTCCAACTCCGGCAAGACACGCGAACTGCTCGAACTGGTGGAGCTGACACGCGGTCTCGTACCGGAGATGCAGTTTATCGTTATCACCGGCAACCCCGACAGCCCGCTGGCAGCCGAAGCGACGATCTGCCTGCCGACCGGTGCGCCGAAAGAAGTGTGTCCTTTAGGCCTCACCCCCACCACATCGACCACGGTCATGACGGTGATAGGCGACCTGTTGGTAGTCGGCACCATGAAACGCATCAACTTCGGCTATCCCGACTATGCCAAACGGCATCACGGCGGTTACCTGGGTTCGAAAAGCCGCGAACAGTGTAAAACCGTAAACAAATAAAGAGCATGAGGAAGGTAATCGGCATCGGGGAAACCATTCTCGACATCATCTTCAGGAACAACCGACCCCATACGGCAGTGCCCGGCGGATCGACCTTCAACGGCCTCATCTCGTTAGGACGCCTGGGTGTACCTGTCTCTTTCATCAGCGAAGTGGGAAACGACCATGTCGGCGACATCATACGCGACTTCATGAAGGAAAACAACATTTCCACCCGCTACGTCGACCGTTTCCCGGATGGCAAAAGCCCGATTTCGCTCGCGTTCCTGGACAACGACAGCAATGCCGACTACACTTTCTACAAGGATTATCCGAAGCAACGCCTCGACGTGCCCCTGCCGGAGATCAACGAAGACGACATCTTCATCTACGGCTCCTATTACTCACTGAACCCGGCGCTTAGGGAACGGATGGTGGAATTTCTCGACTATGCACGCCAGCGCAAGGCGATCCTCTACTACGACCCGAATTTCCGCAAGGCGCACGCCCATGAAGCGATACACCTCGCCCCTACATTGCTCGAAAACTTCGAATATGCCAATATCATACGCGGCTCGGACGAGGACTTCCTCAATATCTTCGGGGAGGCCGACAGTGAAAAAGTCTACACCGACCATATCCGTTTCTACTGCGACCGTTTCATCACCACTCACGGAGCCGGAGGCGTGAACCTCTACCACGGCGACCTGCGCCTTCATTTTGACTCGCCCTCCATCCGCCCGGTCAGTACGATCGGAGCCGGCGACAACTTCAATGCTGGCATCCTCTACGGTCTGTTAAAAAATAATGTCCGTCACCGTGACCTCGCCACCCTCCCGAAAGAGACATGGGCGAATATCATCCGGTGCGGGATCGATCTGGCAACCGAGGTTTGCCGCAGCTACGACAATTACATTTCTAAAGAATTCGCAACCTCCTACCTCTCCCAGTCTTAAATATCATTAACCAGGAAGATAAAGGGGTATAAAGACACGTGTTTTTCACTATCTTTGCTTTGCATGAGTAGTAGAAGTATGATATTGAAACGGATTCTTTTCTTGTTCACCAGTGTGGCCTTATTGGCAGGATGCAGCTCCGGCAGAGCACCTGAAATTCGTGCCATATGCCTGCGTGACGACATCGGCAACTATATTATCAAATGGGAAACAGACCCCCATACCGACGGGACGATGAAACTTTATGTATCCGACACCCCCAACTCCTTCGACATGTCGCGACCGTGCAGCTATGCCGACATCAATGACGGGAGAGTGACCTACATCACGAACGACAACATCACCCGCAAATATTTCCTACTGTCTTTCAACGACAAATATTACCGCACTGTCGGCGCCCGCTCGGTACAGATGGACAGCGTCCAGAACCTGCGCGACATAGGAGGCTACTTCAGCGAACACGGGAACCGTATGACCGGCTGGGGCAAGATATTCCGCTCGGGCGAGCTCAAGGCACTTAGCCGCAACGACACGATCCGGCTGGATAACCTGAAGATCAAAACTGTCATCGACCTACGGGGAGAAGACGAAATAGCCCTCGCTCCGGAAAAATATGCAGGGGCGAACATCATCTCCATCCCGATCCCGGTAAAAGGCAAAGAACAGATCACCCGACGCCTGGAAGAAGGACGCATACGCAAAGGCGACGGGCTCGTGTATATGCAGGACACCTATATCAGCTATGTGACGGACAACAGCGAACAATTCGGCAAAGCCCTGAAAGTCTTTCTCGACAAGGACAACTACCCGATCCTCGTGAACTGCTCGATGGGAAAAGACCGTGCCGGCTTCCTGACGGCCATGCTGCTGATAGCCCTCGATGTGCCGGAAGAAACGATCATGAAAGACTATATGGCTTCCAACAACCACATAGACCTGCGCAGCCTTGCCTATATGGCACGCAACCTCAATACGGACGCCCAGGAAACCATCACCGTGCTGCTCGGTGCAAACGAGACATGGCTGGATCTGGCCTTCCATAAAATAAAGAAAGAATATGGTTCGACCGACAAATATCTGTCGAAAGGATTGCATCTCACGGAAAAAGAGCGCGATACATTAAAAGATATCATACTAAACTAACCGGTATCCAAATTATTTGCGTACCTTTGTCCCCACTCTGAATTTATTATATATACATATATCACATTTTGAAAACATTTGAAGAATTAGGAGTTGCCGCACCAATACTGAAGGCAATTCAAGAAATGGGCTACGAATCGCCCATGCCGGTACAGGAGGAAGTGATTCCTTTCCTACTGGGAGATGACAACGACGTAATTGCATTAGCACAAACAGGTACGGGAAAGACAGCCGCTTTCGGCCTTCCGATCCTGCAAAAAATCGATGTGACTACATACCACCCCCAAGCACTCGTACTCTGTCCCACTCGGGAGCTATGTTTACAGATCGCCGACGACCTGAACGACTACTCCAAGTATATCGACAACCTGAAGGTCCTCCCGGTGTACGGAGGTTCCAGCATCGAGAGTCAGATCAAGACGCTGAAGCGTGGCGTGCACGTGGTCGTAGCCACTCCG
This sequence comes from Parabacteroides sp. MSK.9.14, assembly GCF_019041495.1. Classification (NCBI taxonomy): domain Bacteria; kingdom Pseudomonadati; phylum Bacteroidota; class Bacteroidia; order Bacteroidales; family Tannerellaceae; genus Parabacteroides; species Parabacteroides sp. MSK.9.14. Next base: position 45,864 of record NZ_JAHPXO010000022.1, on the reverse strand, counting down.
GGACGCCTCCTGGACCTGATGAACCGCAAGACGGTAGACCTCAGCCTGGTGAAGAACGTCATCATGGACGAGGCGGACGAGATGCTGAACATGGGGTTCACCGACAGCATCAACGCCATCCTCGCCGAAGTGCCGGAGAACCGCAACATGCTGCTCTTCTCGGCCACCATGCCGAAAGAGATCGCCAACATCACGAAGAAGTACATGAAGAATCCGAAGGAGATCGTGATCGGCAACAAGAACGAAGGAAACAAGAACATCCGCGATATCTATTATATGGTACAGGCACGCGACAAGTACCTGGCTCTGAAACGCATCGCCGACTTCTACCCGAACATCTACGGCATCGTCTTCTGCCGTACCCGCAAAGAGACGCAGGAGATCGCCGACAAACTGATACAGGACGGCTACAACGCCGACTCGCTGCACGGCGAACTGAGCCAGGCGCAGCGCGACTACGTGATGCAGAAGTTCCGCGTCAAAAACATCCAACTCTTAGTTGCTACCGATGTGGCTGCCCGCGGCCTGGATGTGGACGATCTGACACACGTGATCAACTACGGCCTGCCCGATGAAGTGGAATCCTACACGCACCGCCGTGGCCGTACGGGCCGTGCGGGAAAGACGGGTATCTCCATCTCCATCTGCCACGTGAAGGAGAAAGGCAAAATCCGCGAGATCGAAAGGATCATCAACAAGAAATTCGAGAAAGGCGAAATGCCTACCGGACATGCTATCTGCGAAAAGCAGCTTTTCAACCTCGTCGACCAGATCGAAAAGGTGAAGGTGAACGAGGAGGAGATCGCCTCCCTGATGCCCCAAATCTACCGCAAGTTGGAATGGCTGGACAAGGAAGACATCATCAAACGTGTCGTTTCGCTCGAATTCAACCGTATGATCGATTACTACAAGGATGCCGACGAGATCCAGCAGGTAGACGAACGTTCCTCTCGCAGCGAACGGGGCGAACGCCGTGCACATGCGGCCGAAGAGGGCTATTCGCGTTTCTTCCTCAACTTCGGCAAGGCCGACGGCCTATATCCGAACCAGCTGATCGAACTGGTCAACAAATGTGTGCCGGGCAAGGTGCGCATCGGCAAGATCGACCTGCGCGAAAACTTCTCTTTCTTCGAAGTGGAAGAGGGTGAAGCCCAGCGCGTGATGGACAGCATGAACGGGTTCGAAGTGGACGGACGGCGCATCTCCGTCGAACCTGCACAGGGCAAAAAAGAAGAAGGCGGACGCGGTGGCAAACGCAGTTACGGCGGACGGCGCAGCGATGACGGCTACAAAGGCAAACGGGGTTCCAAAGACAGTGGACGCCGGGGTGGAGACCGTTCGGACCGCACCTTCCGCAAAGACGAACGCGACAGCGACCGCCCGTGGAAACGGACTGCCGCCGCACGCGACGCTCGTAAGAAAAGACGTTTCTAATCCTCCTCCCTCACGCTAACAGAAACAGGAGACCGCAGCATACATCAGCAACCCCCAGCCGGCAACGACGGGGAGTTGCTGTTTTTGTTTCCGCTTCCCGTCATGTCTCTCTCCGTATCCCCGTACCCCGAGAGTGTCAACAGGGCTCCCAAACACCCCAACACGACCTCCGAACGGCCCTCCCACAAAGCCAGCAGGCCCAATACCATCAGGTACAAGCGAAGGCAATGCGGGTTGCACAATCGCTGATGACTGATGATTTGATGATTCATTACTTCTTTCCCTTGCCGGGGGATGCCCCGGCAAGGGAAAGACATCATTTGTATCTTCATGCCACCATCTTCGTCAATACGCAAATCGCAGAGGAACGGCGCAATTATCATCCGTTACCGGAATTGTTGCGTAAGTTGTCAGTAACTCACTATATAATAGTGTATTTCGCTATTCTTCCCAAGCTCCGATACCACCAATTATGCAGGATGACGAATCGGTAACGTAGCAAAGTCTTAACTTGGTTCAGACTTAACTTTTCCCGTCATCTGGTTACAGAAACTATTTTCTCAAAAGCCTATTTCTCAATAACTTTGCTCTACTTTTCCATATCTCGCCGATTATTGCTAACTTTGTTATATAATTATGACGAATTTAAACGTACGTTTTTTTGTCATTTTGAAAAAGCCTCCTATCTTATTTATTCCCAATAATATACAAGCAAAAGCAGGACAAAAGCTACCCCTAAAAACAGGGCAGAAAATGAACTTTCCACCAGTAGATAAAAGACTTTACTATATATATTGTAATCAATTGTTTAGAGACATTTTCCGGCAAGCCCCGACCTGTCCCTTTTTTGCACTTTTTCCAAAAAGGAGGGTAAACCCCACAGAGGAACTGGAAAAGCCGGATATTTATTCATCCGTCTGCTGAAGCAGACAGCAAAAGACAGTGCTTTATATCTTATCCATTCTTCAACACATCGTCCTTGTCCGGTGCACTGGGTTCGGGTGTAGATTCGGGGTTGAAGGGGTTGAAGTAGTAGATGCCTTTTTCACCGAGGAATCGCAGGAAGTAAGGGAGCTTCTGCATAAAGAGGCTGCATTCCTTCGACTTGGCAGGAGTCCAGGCGGATTCGGCGACAGCTACCAGGCGGGGGAAAGTCATATAGTCCAGACGCTTGGCATCAGCGACCCGTTCCGTCCAAAGGGAGAACTGGAGGCCCATCACCTGGTCTTCATAATCGCGTGTCAGATGGATGATCGGTTCAGGGAAACGGTAGATGTCCTCGATCGTGTTGTAACCGCCCCACACACGGCCCACCTTATGGCCGCCGTACTGGACGAAGTCGGCATACAACGGACGGCGCGGGGTCATAATCACCCGGTAGCCGTTTTCGAGCGCCTTCACCAACTGGTGTTTGCGGTCGTGGCGCCACCACATGATGACAGCCTTGTCGGGAGAGACACCGGCATCGATCATCTCGTCCCAGCCGATCATCGTCTTGCCCTTGGAAGCCACGATATCGGCAGCACGGCGGATAAAATACTGTTCCAGGCCCGTTTCGTTGCCTAAGTTCTTATCTTTGATAAACTGCTGGATTTCGGGATCGGTGAACCAACTTTGGTTGCCGTAGTGCACCTCGTCGCCTCCGATATGGATATAGGGAGACGGGAACAGGGCGACGATCTCGTCGAGCACGTTGCTGATAAACTCGAACGTCTCTTCCTTGCAGGGATGGAACGTGAAATGCTGCCATTTGCCCTCGCCTCCGCCGGAGATTTCAGGATAGGAACGGCAGACAGCAGTAGCATGGCCCGGCATGTCGAATTCGGGAACGACCATGATGTGGCGATCGGCTGCATAGGCAACGATCTCCTTGATCTCTTCCTGGGTGTAGAACGTAGCGGGTGCTTTCGGGTCGTGCCAGTTGCCGACAGCTCCTTCGGTGGTCAGCTTCGGATAACGCTTGATCTCGATGCGCCAGCCCGGTTCGTCGGTCAGGTGCCAGTGGAAGACGTTCAGGCGAAGGGACGCCATGATATCCAGATATTGTTTTACCTTCTCTTTACCGAAGAAGTGGCGGCTCTCGTCGAGCATGAAACCGCGCCAGCCGTAGCGGGGCTGATCTTGTATCTTACAGGCACGCACGTTACCTTTGCCGAAACGGGAAAGTTGCAGAAGGGCTTCCTTCGCATAGAACAGGCCGGCTTCGGAAGAGGCTTGCAGCAGGATGCTGTTCGGTTCGACGACAAGCGTATAGGCTTCATCGGCCATCTTGCAATCGTTTGTCAGTTCCAGACGGATGGTTCCACTGGCGGGTGACGATTGCAAACCGGCTTCTTTCAACTCGGTTTGCAGTCCGGCGGCTAACTTGTCGGCATATCCGCCATTGCCTTGTACCTGGAGATTCTTTCCTATGACAAAAGAGCCTTTCCCGTTCTGCACCTTTGCGGGGGTCGGGAACAAAGGGTGTTGTGCCATCATCGGCAACACAAATAGGAGCAACAGGGTGCTCAGATAAATCAGTTTTCTCATGGCATATTTATATTTAATTATTCCCTTTACAGGGATATTCCTCTTTTGCCAGGGGATTAAGCCCCGGCAAGGGGTAGCAAATATATGAAAATTTCATATCTTTAGCCACAAAATTAAAGACAATGCCATGAATAGACTAATTATCCTTCTTATTGTACTTATCTGTTACGGGAACAGCCTTCGGGCCCAGGAAATCGAATACTCCCGACCGGTCAACACTCCTGAAAGTTGTACAAGCATCCTGGTCGGCAAGAAAGCATCGGCCGACGGTTCGGTCATGACCAGTCACACCTGCGACGGGAACTATCGCACCTGGATGGAGATCGTCCCGGCGGCACGCTACGAGCGCGACACGACAGTCGCCATCTATAACGGCCGCATGCACACCGAATATCCTGCCGACCGCACGAATATGGAATTGAAAGGAACGATACCGGAAGCCCGCTCGACCTACCAGTTCCTGAACACCTCCTATCCTTGCCTCAACGAAAAACAGTTGGGTATCGGCGAAACGACCATCTCCGGGCGCAAAGAGCTGCAAAACAAGAAAGGGATGTTCATGATCGAAGAACTGGAAAAGATAGCTTTGCAGCGTTGCACGACGGCACGCGAAGCGATCCGGCTGATCGGACAATTGGTTGCCGAATACGGATACGGGGATTCGGGCGAATGCCTGACGATCGCCGACCCGAATGAGGTCTGGCATTTCGAGGTGTTCGGCGAGGGGCCGGACAAGATCGGGGGTGTATGGGCGGCTGTCCGCATCCCGGACGATCATGTGGGGGTATCGGCCAATATCTCGCGTATCTCGACGCTCGACCTGAAGGACAAGGATCGTTACATGGCTTCCGAAAACGTATTTTCTGTTGCTAAGAAAATGGGGTTCTGGGACGGCAAAGAGCCGTTTAAATTCTGGAAAGCCTATAGCGGAGGCAACTATTTCGGCGAACCGAAGGCATTCAGCATCCGCGAATATTTCATCCTGAACGCATTGGCTCCTTCGCTCAAACTGTCGTACGACTCGGAAGAACTGCCGATCAGCGTGAAGCCGGACAAGCCGGTTGCCGTAACGGATGTGATGGCATTGCTACGCCAGACGTATGAAGGGACGGAATGGGACATGACGAAGAATCTGAAAGTGGCTGTCAAGAACAAGGAGACGAAGGAAACGGATACGATCACAAGTCCGGCGGCTAACCCCTGGATGGGAACAGATATGCTGAATATGCTGAACGGCGTGAAGGAAGGGACGGTGACACGCAATCGCTTAGTGGCGGTTCCGCAATGTTCCTACTCGCACGTGATACAGCTTCGCAACTGGTTGCCGGATGCAGTGGGCGGCGTTGCCTGGCTGTCGTTCGACAATCCGGGGCAGAGCCCGCGTATCCCGATCTTCTCCGGTACGACCGACCTGCCGGCTGCTTTCGGTATCTGCGGACAACACCGCCACCGTGAAGATGCCATCGTCTGGAAATACCGGACGGCAAACAAACTGGCTACGGTCCGCTGGGGATTGACCAAAGAGAAGATCAACGGCGCGGTCGCCCATTTCGAGGAAAAGGGCTTATCCGAAATGCCTTTCGTGGAAAACCGCTACAAAGAGTTGCAGGACAGCAAAGGGGAAGAGACCGCACGGGCTTTCCTGACCGGCTACACGGCCGACTTCGCAGGAGCGACAATCCTGCGCTGGCAGGAGATGGCGGATGAGTTCTGGAAGATGTTCGCGAGGGGATTCTGAACAATTGACAATTGACCGATATTCATATAATAGATAATAGTTGCTTTCCAAGACACGATAATTAATAATTTAATCTTTATATACATGAAATCACTTATTCTATCTTGCATGCTGGCTTTCTCTGCTTCGGCAACGTTCGGTCAGGGGTACCAGTTTACGGAAGTGGTAACGGTTCCCGCTACCCCGGTTAAGAACCAAGCGGCAACAGGGACTTGCTGGTGCTTTGCCACTACGTCGTTTATGGAATCCGAACTGCTTCGTATGGGGAAAGGCACGTATGACCTTTCGGAGATGTTCATCGTCCGCCAGAAATATATGAACCAGTTGCAGGACAACTACCTACGTCGCGGGGACGGTAATATCGGGCAGGGCAGCCTTTCGCATACTTTCATGAATGCGTACCGCCAGGTAGGGATCGTCCCGGAAGAGGTGTACACGGGTATCAACTACGACTCCGAGAAGCATAACCACAGCGAGATGGTTCGCTACATGCACGCCATCGCCGATGTGGCAGTGAAGGCGAAACAACGCAGTCCGGAATATGACAAGCTGATTGCTAACCTGTTCGACACCTACCTGGGAAAGCTGCCGGAGAAGTTCACGTATAAAGGAAAGGAATATACGCCGAAGTCATTCGCCGAATCCTTAGGACTGAATATGGACGACTATATCGAACTGACCAGCTTCACGCACCATCCGTATTATGTGAAGTTCGACGTGGAAGTGCCGGACAACTGGGAACATTCCCTGATGTATAACCTGCCGCTCGACGAGATGATGCAAACGGTGGATTATGCCCTGAACAACGGTTATACGGTCTGCTGGGACGGAGATGTGAGCGAGAAGGGTTTCTCCTTTACGAACGGTGTCGCCATCAACCCGGAAGTGAAGAAGGTGGAAGACCTGTCGAATACGGATCGCGCACGCTTCGAGAAATTAGGGGAGAAGGAACGCTTAGAAGAGGTCTTCAAGTTCGAACGTCCCTACCCGGAAATCAACGTGACCCCGGAAGTGCGCCAGGCCGGATTCGAATCATTCGTGACCACCGACGACCACCTGATGCACCTGACCGGCATCGCCAAAGACCAGAACGGCACGAAATACTACATCACCAAGAACTCATGGGGAACCGACCGCAACAAGTTCGGCGGCTACCTGAACATGTCCGAGAGCTTCGTCCGCGCCAAAACCATCTATGTGATGGTCCATAAGGACGCGATACCGAAGGCGATCAAGGGGAAACTCCATCTTTAAACAATACGTGGAGCTGTGTCAAAACTGCCCCGTTCCCGCGCTTGACGCGGGATCGCATTAGAACTGACCCTATAAATATCTGATTAATAAGGCCTGTTCTTTTGCGACCCCGCGTCAAGCGCAGGGACAAGGCAGTTTTGACACAGTTCCATGCTATCTTCTCTTATTAATTTAATCAGAACCGAATCTTCATCTCGCCATAGCAAGGCACCACCTCCAACGTCTTGCAATAGTTGCCCCAGGCAATCTCCGGATAATCCCAACGATTATTAATGTAAAGCATCAACTGCCCGTCTCCTCTTTTGGAGGTGCGGCAAGCCAGGGATGCGTCCGATGAGCAAACCGTAAGCCCTGCTCCTCCCCCTGTAGCGGAAAGGGTATAGCGATAGATGTTCTCCTTCATACCCTTTGCCATTTGCGTCAACGGACGGTCACAGTTTGTACCGGCATCCGCCCAATAGTAATAGTTGTGCGTATCGGCCAACCAGGGTTGAGCAGGGTTCTCGCCATATCGCACTTGCTTCGGGTTATAAAGGGAAGTCTCGCCCGTGTTTCCGGCAAAAGCGCCTTCGGGGTAACAGCTCCACATACCTTTACGCTCCCATTGCAGATAGTCCAGACGTTCGGGCAGGTAGAAAGACAAGCCCGTCTCACGCAGATATCCGTTCGGCTGTCCCGCAACGACATAGCTGACATTCATTTCCCCGGCGGGAGATATCCGGATCAGGATATCCGTTTGCACATCCTGATAGAAGCCGGAGAGGGCGACTTCCACCGCTCCCTCTTTGCGGGTATAGGTCAAGCTCTGCTTCTTCCAATCGCTGTCGGAGGTCAGGAACTTCCGGGCGCTCTTACGCACTTCGGCTCCAGTCAGATGGTTCAGGTTGATGTCGAGATGCAGGAACGGGCCTTTCTCGATGATGACCTGCCCCTTGGAGGTCGCGTTGCAGATCAGGCCGGTTTCTTTGGAGAAAGGGATCTCGAAACCGTCTCCTTTAATCGTCATCATACCGGCGGTTTCCTCTACCAGCAACACACCGTTTACCGGAGATGCTTCCGAATCGGCAAGGCGAACGTGGTAATCGCTGCCCAATGAAACTTGTTCGGCATCCAATAACTCACCCGTAGCTGTATAGAAACAAATTGACAACAGTTCGCCTTCCTCCCAAGCCTCGGCAGGGATTACCAACAGTCCTTTTTGGTGAGGAGCGATGGAAGGAGCGGGAAGTTCCTTCTCCACACCTTTGTAGGTATAACGTATCTTGATCTCATCCAGGTCAGTATGGTCGAAGCAGTTGTACAACGGAAGCAACAAACGTTGTCCGGACAGGAAGGAAGCCACCTCGGTCGTCATCAGGCGGACGGGCGAATAGGCTTTCTTGGTAGCCCAGAACTCCGGTTTCTCACGGCGCCAGACATCGACGATCCCCCACTCTCCGTAGCCGACGCATTTACCCTGATAATCCTCCGGCTTGGCGGTACGGGCAAACTCTTTCCAGAAGGCAGTCCCTACTTTCGGTTCGGGCAGCATAAACGTTTCATCCACATATCCCCAGATCGCACCACCCAAGCCGCCGGGAGCATCAAAGAGGCCACTCCACATCCTTTCGATCGAATGCCCCCAGAACTCGCGGATATTCGGATCTTCCTGCAAGGTAGCGTAGGTGTAGCACGCCGGATGCGCCCATTCGTCGAACAGGGCAGGTATCCCCTCTCCCTGGAAACCATGGGTAGAGCGGTTCCATTGGTTCAGGTTTCCGTTTACATCCTGGTAGTGCATGCTCAGGATATCATAGACAGGCTCCTTCTCGCCGACCGATCCGGGATAGCTGAATATAACCGGGCGAGTCTTGTCGGTTGCCTTCACCCAATCCCAGCATTGCTGGAAGTTCGTGCCGTACACGCTTTCATTGCCGATCGACCAGAACAGAATGGAGGGATGGGAACGGAACGACTTCACCATCTCGCGGCATTGCGAGAGATAGCGGGGCGTAAACTCGGCACTGTCCTGGGTCTTGCCCGGCGCATAGTTCTTCTGCCGGTAGGTATCGACAAAGCAGACAGCCGTCTCGCTCTCCACATAGATGCCATAGCGATCGCAATACTCCAGAAAACGTTCCGTGGGAGGATAATGCGAGGTACGGACAAAGTTCATATTGGAACGTTTGAAGAGGATCACATCGAGGCTGTCCAGTTCGGCAGTCGTCGTGCGGCCGAGTGTCGGGTGGATGTCATGCCGGCAGGCTCCGCGCAACTTCACCGGCATGCCGTTCACCAACATGCGGTCTTTCTCTATCTTCACGTCACGGAAACCGATACGGCGGTCGAAACGACCGATCTCCTTTCCGTCCTTGCTGAGGGTTACGGTCAGCGTATAGAGGTTCGGATGTTCGGCATCCCACTTCAAAGGGTTCTTCACAGGCAGTTCATTCATGTTCCCGCCCTCTTTTAGGGGGAACCGGGATTGCGCCAACGGATAGCGTCTGCCGGACGGGTCGGCCAGCGTATAGGCGACTTCCGCACCTCCGACAACCGGGCTGCTGTAGCCGATCTTCAGGACGGCATCCTCGTAAGCAGCATCCAGATGTGTCTCGGCGTAGAAGTCATACAAGCAGGTTTCGGGTAATGCGAACAAGGTTACATCGCGCAGGATTCCCCCGATCGGATGATGGGCATAGCCGGAGGCATAGGAAATATCGTCCAGGCGATCCGTCACTTCGAGGCGAATCTCGTTTTTCTTTCCGGGACGGACGAAGGGGGTGACATCCGTATCCCAACGGGTAAAGCCGCCATGATGTTCGCGGACGAACGTGTCGTTCACAAACAGGCGGGCATAGCTGTAGACGCCGTCGAAACGCAGGATCGTATGCTTGCCGGCGTAATCGGCCGGGACGGTGAACGACTTCCGGTAGGTGAACGGCTTGTCGTGCTCGATGGCATAGCCCTGCATGGCAGGCTCGCCGGGGACCTGTATCTTGTCCCACTTGCTATCCGGGGAATACCGGAACTGCCAGGTTCCACTCAGCAGGACGGCAGGCGTTTCGACACCGGCCAATTCCTGCAAGACAGGATAGGAGGCTTCATCGGGAAGCCTCTCTACCTGTGCGAATGCTTTCGTTCCTGACAGCAGGAAGCTGCAACCGAAAGCGAATAGGATTGTCTTTATCTGTTTCATTTATGTGCCTATTATTACATGTGTATAAATTTACCACCAAAAGTAGTAAAAGCCTATTAATATCGCCAGTATGACTACCGACATTACATTGAACATCCGGCCGGTATGGAACAAAGCCGGGTCATGGCGCGTATAAGCGTTGGCCGGCTGGTCCTTTTTCCCCAGCAGGACGATGAGCGCGCAGCACATCAGGAACACAAGCCCCATGCGGTCCATCCAGGGCAATCCGGGGAAGAGGAACTTCAGGCCGAAGGAGAAGACGAACGAGCCCAATGCCGCCGCCAACGCCCCGTTTGCCGTCGCCCGTTTATAGAAGAAGCCTGCCAGGAAGATCGACAGGGCGCCGGGACTGACAAAGCCGGTAAACTCCTGGATATACTGGAACGCCTGGTCCAACCCCGACAGCATCGGGGCGATCAGCACGGCTATTAGCAACGAGCCGAAGCTCGCCCAACGTCCGGTATGGACCAGTTCTTTCTGTCCGGCCTCTTTCCGGAAATAGGAACGGTAGATATCCATCGTAAAGATCGTGGAGATACTGTTCATCATCGAAGCGAGCGAACTGACGATTGCGGCTGTCAAAGCAGCAAACGCCACCCCCTTCACCCCTACCGGAAGGAGGTTGCCGAGCAACCACGGGTAGGCTTCGTCCGATTTCTCTAACGGAGCCTCCAACGCAAAGGCGGCAATGCCGGGAATCACGACCAAAAGCGGGATGAACAGCTTGATGAAACCGGAGAAAAGCATCCCGTTCTGCGCCTCCCAGACCGATTTGGCGGCCAACGCGCGTTGGATGATATACTGGTTGCATCCCCAGTAATAAAGGTTTGCCACCCAGAGACCGCCGAGGATCACGGAGATACCCGGCAGGTCCTTATAACCGGGATGCGACTTGTCGAGGATCAGATGGAACTTATCGCTCGCCTCGCCATAGAGGTTGACCATTCCCTGGTACACGCCGCCACCTTCTCCGAGGAGGTCGAGGGCGATATAGGTCGTGACCAGCCCGCCGCCAACCAGGAACACGACCTGGACCACATCCGTCAGCGCCACCACCTTCAATCCTCCGTAGATCGAATAGATACCGGCAAAGGCCGCCAGCCCGATTATGCCGTAGAGCATCGGGATCCCCATCACCTTCTCGATCGTCAAGGCTCCCAAGTACAAGATGGAAGTAAGATTGATAAAGATGAAGACCGCCAGCCAGAAGACCGCCATCACCGTCTTGACGCGCTTGTCGAAACGCTCTTCGAGGAACTGGGGCATGGTGAAGATCTTCTTCTCCAAGAAGATCGGGATGAAGAACTTCGCCACGAGGATCAGCCCGAGGGCGGCGATCCATTCGTAGGTCGCCATCGCCAGCCCGATGGCATAGCCGGAGCCGGACATGCCGACAAACTGTTCGGCGGAGATATTGGAAGCGATGATGGAAGCGCCTATCGCCCACCAGGCAAGCCCGCGCCCGGCGAGGAAATAATCGCCGGCATCCCGCTCGTCCCCCTTCTTGCCGCGTGAGACAAAAAGGCCGACACTGAGGATCAGGAGGCAGTAGGCTATAAAGATTATTAAGTCGATCGTGTTCATGGTATCTGTTTTTTATTCATCCTGCATCAACGCCGAGCGCCCACCGTCCATCAGGATCGTCGTCCCGCTGATAAACCGGGCATACGGGGAGACGAGATAGACGCATAACGCCCCTACCTCCTCGACCGTCCCGATCCGTTTGACAGGATGCAGGTCGATCGTCCGCCGGCGTTCCGCTTCGGGATCGGGAAAAGAGTCGAACCAAGTGTCGTTGCCCGCCGTATCGATAAATCCGGGAGCCACCCCCACCGTACGGACAGCCGGCCCCCACTCGATCGCCAGGCTGCGCACCAGGCCGGTGATAGCCGTTTTCGTCACGTTATAAGGGAAGCATCCGGGGATGGAACTGAAAGCATGGTTGGAGGTCATCAGGAGCAGGACACCTTCGCCGCTCTTTTCGAGATAGGGTTTGCAGAGCCGGGCCAGACGCCAGTGGGAAGCCAGGTTCAGATCGAGGTTGTAATGCCAACGCTCCTCCGTGCAACCTTCGGCTCCCTCGAACACGTTCATGCCGGCATTGGAGACAACCATGTCTATACGTCCGAAGGTACGGACCGTATCTTCGACGAAGCCTTTCAGCTCCTCCGCATCCGTCACATCCGTGGGGCGGTAGAACGAGCGTACGCCCTCCTGCTCTACCGCCTCGCGGAAAGCCTGCACGCTCGCGTCGTCCGGAGACTTGCGCGAACAGCCTGCCACATGGGCGCCCGCCCGTGCGAACTCCCTGGCGACGCCCAGCCCGATCCCGGAGGAGACTCCGGTGACCAGGACTACCTTATCTTTATAATCGAGTACAAAGCTCATAGGGATCAGATATAAAAGTTATCGGGAGCATCCATCGTGATGCCGGGGTGTTTCTCCATCTCCTCTTCAACGAGGTCCACGCCCAAGCCGGGGCGGTCGGACAGGTGCAAGTGGCCGTCATAGACCATCTCGGCTATCGGATGATCGATCACCGTGTCGCGCCAGGGGACATCGTTGAACATAAACTCCTGGCGGAAGAAGTTCGGGATAGCGGCGCATACATGCGAAGAGGCGAGTGTCGAGAGAGGGCCGTTCGGGTTATGCGGGGCGATCAGAACGTTGTAGGCCTCCGCCATCGTAGCCATCCGCTTCATCTCGGACGGTCCGCCGCAACGGGTGATGTCGGGCATGATCACGTCGCACACATGCTTTTCCAACAGCGAACGGATGCCGAAACGGGTGTAATGGCGCTCGCCTACACAGATGGCGACATCCGACGGGATGCGTTCGCGCATGGCACGGAGCGTCTGCGAACTTTCCGGGCCGGCGGGTTCCTCATACCAGGTGATATCGAGCTTTGCCAAGCGTTCCGCCATCTTGACGGCAACCCGGTAGTTCAGCATGGCGTGTGTCTCGATCATGATGTCGCATTCCGGGCCGACAGCCTCGCGCACGGCTTTGGAGACGTTGAACGCCAGGTCCTGCTGTTCCGCCGTCAGGGTCAGGTTGGAGGCAAGGTCTTCGCCATAGAAATAGTTCGTGTGGGCGAAGGGGTCGAACTTCAGCCCCGTAAAACCGGCGTCCATGACACGGCGTGCCAGGGCGGCATAGTCCGCCTCGTTGTGTCCGCCGCCCGTAAACCAGTAGTTGGCATAGAGCAAGATATCTTTCCGGTAAGCCCCGCCCAACAGTTCGTAGCAGGGAACGCCCAACACCTTTGCTTTCAGGTCGAGCAGCGCCATGTCGATACCGCTGATCGCACACAGGCTGGCTCCGTACGGGCCGATCCAGTTCAGATCGCGGTAGAGCTTCGTCCAGATAAAATCGGTCTTCATCGGGTCGAGGCCGATGATGCGTTGTCCGACATGCTTGGCGGCTTCGAAAACGATCGGGCTGCCGGGCCAGTTGGTAGCTTCGCCTACGCCGGTATAGCCTTCGTCGGTATAGATTTTCAGTAATGTCCAGTTATATTTGATGCCCTGGACTAACCATACTTTTACGTCTGTAATCTTCATTGTATTGTCTCCTTCCTTATTATATCATCTTACATTATTCCGTATGTATCGAAAGCGTCGCGGGCTTTCATCCCTTCCTGTATCTTCTTCAAAACCATCCGTTCACCACGGGCTTTCTCCAAGGCACGGGTGAATACTTCTTCCTCGATCTCACGAGGCACGACACATACGCCGTCGATGTCGCCGACCAGGATATCTCCGTCATTGATCCGTACGCCTTCCATCTCGATCGGCACACGGTAGTCGATCACCTTTCCACGCGGCGCCTGGTCCTGGGCATAGGGACCGTAGGAGAAGCAAGGGAAGTCGAGCGCCAGAATCCCCTTCGTGTCACGGGAATATCCGTTGACAACCGCTCCGGCCGCCTTGCACTGGATCGCACGGGCACTCATCAGCTCGCCCCACAAGGCATAAGCAGGGGAAGAACCGGAACAAACATATACCTCGTCTTCTTTCAAATCGTCCAACGCTTCGAGCATCAGGCCGAAGGAGCGTTTCAGCACCGGGTTCACCCCTTTCTCCTTTCCGGCATCCAGCACATCGGCTTCCAATACCGTCATGGCACGTCCGGCCACCAGCATATCGTCACGAAGCGGGCGGATGCGGGGAGGCAGAAACTGGCGGGTATAGCCCATCTTATCCATAATATCACCGACCACTGCGGTGTAAAGCTCTTCCTTTATCAAGGCAAACAGGGCTTTATCGTCTTTCCATTCTTTCATTGTGAATTCCTTTTTACAGTTCGTCTTTCTACCAGCAAAGATAGAGCCCGGAGGGAAGAAGATACGGCAGTAAAGCTCCCGGTTGCTTATGCTACGAGGAACAGAACAAGGGAAAAAGTAGAGAAAACGGCACTCTCTATTTCGTCACTTCACGCGGAGAGATGCCCATTTGTTGTTTGAAAATACGGGAGAAGTATTGGGGGGGACTGGAAACCGCAGGCAAAGCATACCTCCTTGACGGACATCTCCGTGTTCCGCAGCAGCTCGATCGCTTTGTTGATCCGGATCTGGTTCAGGTAGTCCAGCGGGGAGAGGTTCAGGTACTGGGAGAACAGTTTGCGCAAGTACCGTTCTCCGACTCCGGTTTGCGACGCGACATCGCTGATCGTGATATCGGACTGGTAGTTCAAACGGATATAGGAGATCGCCCTTTTCAACGAATCGTTTGTACAAATCGGAAGATAGGCCTCATCGAGATAACGGTAAATCAGGATCAGCAGCTCGGCATAGTACATGACAACCAGATATTGGTAGTATTTGCTCTTCTGGTTCATCTCGTTGACAATACGCTGCACGGCGCGCATGATCCGGACGTTATTCACAATCTTGATCAACCGGTTTTCTTCGGAAAAGATCGTGACAGGCGCCAGCTCCTTCGTCTGCCCGTGCCCGTCCGGATTGAAGCGGGAGAAGACTTCCGGCAGGAACTCCAACTGCATCAGGGTCGTATCTTCGGAACCGGCCTCGAAGGTATGCTCCACATTGGAACAGATCACCATCATCTCGTTCTCGCTGAAGCTGATACTCTCGTTCTCCAGATGCAGGATGCAATTGCCCTTCTTCACATAGTTGATCTCGATACGCAGATGCTTATGCGGCCCGAATGTCTCGAACGGGCGGAACGACACAAAGCGAAACACATCCGCCAGCCGCTTGTGCTTCAGATTCTCGGTGATGCCTTCCAACATTCCCCATAACGATTGTTCAGACGGTTGTTCCATACGGCTCTGCATTTGATTGGTGCTTACAAAGTTACAAAAATGCCGGTAATACCCAATAGCCCGTAAGGTATTTTAGTCACCTTACGGACTGTCGGGCAATACCCTATAGCCTGTAAAGACACAGGTTATAGGGTAAGTTAAGAGGTTATTCCACTCTCACCACAATCTCTCCACCGATCCGGTCTCCTTTCTTCAACGGCTTGCGGTAAGGAGCATAATAGCTACTGAGGAACATCTCGTTTCCTGCCGTCACAAAGTCGGCAACCAGGAAGCGGATCTTGTCTTTTTCCAACCAGGAGCGCCAGTGCTGTTTGCCATTGGAAGGGACGGTAATCTTACTACCGTTTCCGTCTTTCAGACCGGCATACCAAATGTTCCGGCGGGTGGAACGGAAATCATTACTTCCCAGTTCGTTATAATCCATACTCCAAGACCAGGCAGGTTCCGTACGCGGATCGACTTTCGCAGGGAGTCCTTCATAAAAAAGGCTGGCTTCACCTACCGGACGGCTGATATGGTCGGCCGGATAAACGCTCCACATGCCATCCCGGCGCCAGAAGGTCTTATCATAAGAAACAGGAGCTTCAAAAACCAGTCCCCACTGCCTCGGATTCACATCTTCAAGGGCATCGAACGAATAGGTTACCGATAGTTCGCCTCCTGCATTTATTTTCAGGTCATAAGAGCCGGAAAACTCTTTATAAGCGCCTGCCACCTTTACCAAGACGTCATCACCCTGTCGAACCGCCTCTACTTTTTCTACCTTCCAGTCCGAGCAAAGGTCATTGAACACAGGCGTATTGGCATTATGATTCGGGTAGCATCCGCCACCTGTCAACGGCAAGGCCATCAGCCACGGTCCACCGTTCAATATTTCTTTTTTCCCTTTCTTCACCGAGAGTATCTGGCCGGATACACGGCTGATCTCACAACTAAAATCTTTTCCGGTAACGACATAACGGTCTTTCTTTTCTTTCAAGCGGGTAGAAGCAGTTGGCAACGCCTGCAATTCGTTCTGTACCTGTCTGCCGACAGGGATCAAATACTCATCGGCAGTAAAGCCACGGGGATCGGCAAAAGACAGATAGAGCTCATTCGCCTTTTCGGGATGGGCAAGCCGGATGCGAAGTTGTCCTTTTTCACCGGGTTCCAGGTCTGCGAAGGCCGTTCCCTTCTCCTCTCCGTACGTCCACGTGATACGCAGTTCATCCAGGTTTGTATAGGTGTACCGGTTTTCAAGATCGATGACCAGTTCGTTGGCTGGAGATAGCGCCTCGGTCGTCACACGGACCGGACTGTATATCTTTTTCATATCCCAATACTCCGGTTTCAGGCGACGCCAGCCGTCGATCGGTCCCCAGGGACCATAACCGACTGCATCCCCGTTAGGCATCTGGAAAATATCGTCGATACCAGACCAGATAGAACCGCCTAAAACGCCCGGTGTCTTATACATATTGTCCCACGTAGGAGCCAGCGCCAATGCCCAATCGCTACGGATGCCGGGATCAGTCACCAGCTCGCTCCGGTTATAGACATTCAGGTGGCAGTATTCGCCATACGTCATCGGCCGGTCGCTTTTGGCGGCGACCTTATATCCGTTGGGACCCGGATAATGGATATTCGCGATCGGGGCCGTGCTGCCTTGGTTGTTGAACCCGCCATAGGCCTGGTCGTGAAAAGTGAACGGACGGGTAGGATCGGCTTTTTCCATATAGACCTCTACCTGTGCAAATTCCTTATTCCAGTACGATTCGTTCGCCATCGACCAGAAGATGATGGAAGGATGGTTCCGGTAGAACTGGATCATCTCCATATTCGCCTGCAATACATACGGATAGTATTTAGGATCGCGGTAGTTCAGCACCTTCCAGTTCTCATTCGCATGATGGCCGATCCAACAGACCGGTGCTTCCACTTCCACGAACATGCCCAGTTCGTCACAGACTTCGAGCAGCTCTTCACAAGGAGGGTAATGGGAAGTACGGATAAAATTGCAGTTCGCATCCCGGTACAGCTCGACATCCTTCCGTTCCAGGGCAGGATTCATCACACGTCCGGTCAACGGATGCATTTCATGCCGGCAAACTCCTCTCAACTTGACAGCCTTGCCATTTACCAGCAAACGATTCCCTTGTATCCGGATCTCGCGGAAGCCAAAACGTTTCTCTATCTGCTCGACAACCTTGTCCGAGGTTCCGACTTCGATTTTCATCGTATATAAAGATGGATGCTCGTTATCCCACTTATCCGGAGAAACGACTTTGCCAGTCAACCAACCGCTCCAGGAAGACCCGGCGGCAATCTCCGGAATATGCCGGCTCAGGACAACAGGCAGTCCGGAGAGGGAAAGGCGAACCGATACATCTTTTTGTATCTCATCCGAGCTATTCGTTACCGACAGATAGACTTTCAAGTCTGCATCTTTATAGTCATCGTCCAGCTCCGTCACGATACGAAGGTCCGACAAATGGATATCCGGAACGGCAAAGAGCGTCACTTTACGGGTTATGCCTCCCAACTGATGTGCCGCATATTGAGTCAGGCTCCCTAACATGTCTGCCAACGACTCGCTGCGAACCCGCAGGGCCAACAGGTTCTCACCCGCCTTCAGCCCTTTCGTGACATCCAGTTCAAAAGCAGTCATTCCTCCCATATGGGAACCGATCTCCTTTCCATTCAGATACACGACCGACTCGCTGGAGACACCGTCGAAACGCAGTTTCACCTGCTTTCCCTGCCAATCCGCAGGCAATGTGAATGTAGTCTGATAGCCTCCGAAACCGGCAGAATCGACTTTAAAGCCTTGCATGGACCACTGTCCCGGAACTACGATCGGCTTCCAGTCCCGCCCGTTCTGTTTCTGTTCATAAAAACGGGCAGCAGGCTTTTCATTGAACAACCACGTCCCGTTTAAGGACAGGACCGGATTATAGACACCAGCTACCTGATGAGGCTTGATGGTATATACAGGTAAAACTTTTTCCGCACAAACAGTCGTATCCACCGTATAAGCCTGGGTATGCACCAGTTCCTTTTTACGTTCTTCCCCAAAAGGTTTCAGCTGGGCCGGATTGGACGAATACAGGTTCAGCTCCGAAACAATCGCATTATCTCCCTTCAAGGCTTCAAACACCAAGACCAATTGTCCGTAGGCGTAGGCTTTCTTCGGCAGGTCGATCATGTAGTGTTGCTCCTTCCCTTTTTCAAGTACGACGGGCCCCTGCACTTCGTTGCCGTCAGCCACGATACGCTGTTCCCTCCGGTTGTCAGCCAGATAGACCACTTCCATCCGGTAATCGGCCTGTATATCCATCTGATCGAAAGCATAGATGACCGTTCCGCCGAAATTACAGGTTTTCGCCTCTTTGCTTCCCGTGAAAGAATCCGGTAATGTATAGTCATCCCCCTTGATCAGGAAAGCTTGTGTATTCGTTACTCCGCAGTCGTTCGTAGCCACCCGCCGCATCTCCTTGTTCTGGGCCTGCAAGCCAAGGCACAAAAAGAGCATAAGCCCGGTATTGAACAGCTTGTTTTTACATAGATTGACCATACGCATATTGGTTTTCGTTTTATATTTACATTATCTGATATGCAAAAGTACGGACAATCCCAACATCTTTCTCCTCTCTATTCTAATTGAGTACACACCTGCCAGGAACAAAAAACAGGAAAACTAACACAAAACGGAACTGCTCCCAGACGCGGCAGCCGATCAGTAGACCTTAAGCTTTTGCATGCCTCCTTTTTCAAACTCGATTGCCCCCGGATACGAGTTTTTCCGGCTTCTTTTATTACCCAGATAATCCCTATTCAAGACTTTCGGAGTTTCCGCTCCTCCAACAAAAGACTGATGGGAAATAGTTAGGTGCGACCAAAACTTGTTTATCTAAATCCTAAACATGCATAAAGACAACAGGGCAAGCATTACCTTGCTATGCAATAAACTTATTAGCTTTAGCACATGACCTGCCCCGAAAGTGACGAAGAACTATGTTTCCCATTTCCTCTGTCACTGTATCACTGATTTCTTTTTACCAGTTGATATTCAACTTATTTGATTAGTGATATATGCCCGTTTTCTCTATCACTACGGTATCACAATCCTATCACTGGCAACTTGGATAGGAAACAGGTATTCCGCTTATACATATCTGCATATTAACATATTACAAATAAAACAAACGATAAACACCCTATTTCCATCCCTGCAAATCACTCGATTATTTTATGTAAAAACGGCTATAAAATAGGTAAAACCGGGTGGTTTTCATTGTCCGGCACGGTACTTTAGTTGCCGGACACCCCCATGTTGCCCCCTCTTACACCCGGGTGTACCAGTTCTCTACACCCGGATGTTAAGGATGGCAACATGGGGGTGTTTACGAAATTATGTGCTTGTCTTTGCTAAAAAAAGAGAGGGCTTTTGTGGAATGAAGAACCGTATTTTGCCAATTTAATACCTATTATATTCGTTTTTACATTTGTTTATTCGATTATTTTATATGCTTTTTCAAAAGCTAAAGAAGGCAATACACTGGTTTCCAATCATATGATAAAACACCATGTTTTAGAAGTGATAGAGAATTGATCATGCGCAGTATGGACCTGCTTCGCGGGAAAAACCCGAATCCATTTACTAACTATGTGAAGAAAGACTGCTATATTTGCCTTGTAACAATCGTTGCTGGGCAAATTATCGTATATACAGAAGCATATGAACATACAAAAATTAAAATTACTATTAGCAACAGCCTGTCTGGCTCCCCTGCCACTCACCGCCCAAATCACGGAAAGAGAACGGCCGGCAGAATGGAAACACCTCATTACAGGCGGACGCTACATGGATCGTTTCGAAGCAATGCCCGATGGCACGCTCTCCGGAGAGACGTGGGGAGCGGACAGCGTACGCCCCCGGTATATCGACAACGGTATCGAACATCCCGATATCTCCTTCTGGGGAGGCAATATCCTCCAAACGCCAGACCGGAAATACCATCTGTTCGTATGCGGATGGCCGGAAAGCGCACCCAAAGGGCATATGGAATGGCCCAATTCAACCGTTTATCACGCAACCGGCGATCATCTGCATGGGCCTTTCACCATCCAAGACACAATCGGGAAAGGGCATAACCCGGAGGCTTTCGTCCTCAACGACGGCCGGATCGTCGTATATGTCATCGACGGATATTATATAGCCGACCAGGTCAACGGCCCCTGGCAATACGGAAAGTTTACGTTCAATCCCCGCGACCGGAAGATCATCGAAGGACTGAGCAACCTCAGCTTTGCCAAAAGGCAGGATGGTTCTTATCTGATGGTTTGCCGGGGAGGAGGCATCTGGATCAGCAAAGACGGCATCGCCCCTTACGAACAGATCACGGACAAGCGGGTTTATCCGCCTGTCAAAGGAGAGTTCGAGGACCCGGTCATCTGGCGGGACTCCCTGCAATATCACCTGATCGTGAATGACTGGCTGGGACGTATCGCCTTCTACCAACGTTCCAAAGACGGCATCCATTGGGTGACGGAACAAGGGGAAGCCTATGTGCCCGGCATCTCCTTCCATCGGGACGGGCATGTCGAGCATTGGTTCAAATACGAACGTCCTAAAGTCTTCCAAGACAAACAAGGACGTGTAGAGCAGATGAACTTTGCCGTCATCGACACCGTCAAATGGGATGATCATGGCAATGACAACCACAGTTCGAAGAATATCTGTATCCCGATGAACAAAGGGATGTTATTGTCCGTCCTAAACCGAACACCGATAACGGCCTCCACTGAAACCATCCGGGTCAAGGTCCTGGCGGAAGAAGGCTTCGACCCGCTCCGGGAGATCGATGTGCCGTCCCTGCGGTTCGGTTCATACAACGAAGTGAACTTCGGCAGAGGGTGTAAAGTGGTCAAAACCGAAGCATCCGGAAAAGACCTTATCCTGACATTCGACGGTAAGGGAAGCGGCATCACACCGGATGAATTCGCTCCGAAGATGATCGGAAAGGATAAAAACGGAAAACTGTTGTTCGGATATGCGAACCTGCCTTATGTCGATTACAAGCCGGCTCTATTGTCCTGCCGACGTCCCGTTTACCGGGAAGGCCGGAACGAAGTCGAACTGGAAATCCAGAACTTCGGACTATCGGTATCAGGAGAAATGACAGTCGAAATCAAGCAAGCCGGGGCAGGAATGGGCCGTCATACGGTCAAGCCCCTGCAACCGTATGAAAAAGCAAGCCTCACCTTTACCCCTGAAAAGGGGAAATGGACGGATAAAGCGGATTACCAGGTAGTCTTCCTCCGGGATGGGCAAATAGTAGAAACAAACAATTTCAATATCTCCAAATAATCATTTATAAACATGAAACACACTTTTATCCTCCTGCTCGGAGCCATGCTCTCCCTACAAGGGCAAGCCCAGGACAAGCAGATACCATTTCAGAACACGATCAAGGTCGAAGCAGGCGACAGCCACGCGGACATCATCGCGAAAGCCGCCCATGTCGTGCCTTCGCCCAACCAGTTGGCGGCATTGCAAAACGAGTTTATCGCCTTCATCCATTTCGGGCCGAACAGTTTTACCCGCCTGGAATGGGGAAGCGGAAAGGAAGACCCGAAAGTCTTCGACCTGAAAGAGCTCGACACGGACCAGTGGTGCGAGGCCATGAAAGCAGCCGGCATGAAGATGGTGATTCTGACGGTCAAGCACCATGACGGGTTCGTCCTGTGGCAAAGCCGTTACACAAAACACGGCATCATGTCCACCGGTTTCCGCGACGGCAAAGGCGACATCCTGAAAGACCTGTCCGAATCCTGCCGCAAATACGGATTGAAGTTAGGCGTCTATCTGTCACCGGCAGACCTGTACCATATCGAAAACCCGGAAGGGTTGTACGGCAACCTCAGCCCATACACCAAACGGACCATCCCGCGGGAAGTCCCCGGACGGCCTTTTGCCAACAAGACCCGTTTCGAATTCGTAGTGGACGACTACAACGAATACTTCCTCAACCAACTCTTCGAGATCCTAACCGAATACGGCCCGATCCACGAAGTATGGTTCGACGGGGCACATCCCAAGCGGAAAGGCGGACAGACCTACAACTATCCCGCCTGGAAAAAACTGATCAAGGCACTTGCCCCCAACGCCGTTATCTTCGGACGGGAAGATGTCCGGTGGTGCGGCAATGAAGCCGGCGGCACACGGTCGACCGAATGGAACGTGATCCCCTACCAGGCAAATCCGGACACGATGTCGAACTTCGCCGATATGACGGACAAAGACCTCGGAAGCCGTGAACAGCTCTATAAAGCCAAATACCTGCATTACCAGCAGGCCGAAACCAACACTTCCATCCGCGAAGGCTGGTTCTACCGGGACGACACGCACCAGAAAGTACGAAGCACCGACGATGTGTTCGACATCTATGAACGCGCCGTAGGAGGCAACTCCACCTTCCTGTTGAACATCCCGCCCAACCGGGACGGCAAATTCTCTCCGACAGATGTAGCCGTGCTGAAGGAAACCGGCCAGCGAATCCGGGAAACCTACGGGACCGACCTGTTCCGTCAGGCAAAAGGCCCGAAAGAGGTGCTCGACCAAAATGCAGACACCTATGTGACGGCCGATAAGGACGGGGCGGGAATCGTCATCTCCACTCCCCGACCTGTCACCCTCAACCGTTTGGTTCTCCAGGAAGCGATTGCCACCAACGGGGAACGGGTGGAAAGACACGCCGTGGATGCCTGGATCGACGGAGGATGGAAAGAGATCGCCCATGCCACCAACATCGGCTACAAGCGAATCCTGCGCTTCCCGGATGTCACGACGGACAAGATACGGGTCCGCATACTCGAATCCCGCCTGACACCCGCCATCTGCACCATCTCCGCCCATCACTACAAAGCCCGTCCGCCCCGGTTGAGCGCACAGAGAAGCATGGACGGATTGGTTACCATCGAACCGATGGCACAAGAATTCGGCTGGAAAGCGCACGGTGAGAACATTGCCGAGAACCTGAACGCAGGTTTCAAGATCTACTATACGACAGACGGAACGGAACCATCGGCAGGCTCTACCGAATATAAAGCACCTTTCCTGATGGGAAACAGCGAACTGAAAGCGGTAGCCATCCTGAACGGAGAAAAGGGAGCTATCTTGCAGGAACGGTTCGGGCTGGTCAAGAAGGGATGGAAGATAGCCGACAAGACCGCGCAATCCCTCGCCATCGACCTCGGCAGCCAGCAAACGGTAAGCGGCTTTGCCTTCACCCCGCAAAAACAAGGCGGTAAGGGCACGGTAGCCGGTATCATCCGGATCAGCAACGACGGAAAGAACTGGAAAGAGGTGGAACGCTTCGAATTCGGCAACCTGATCAACGACCCGTCCAAACGCTACCATCATTTCAAGCAAACGGTAAAAGCCCGCTACGTCCAAGTGGAAGCAGCGGAAATCGCCGCCCATACGGAGGCTGCCGCCCTTGCTGGAATAGACATCTTCTAAGGCTCGTCTACAAACAGTATATACCTTGTAAGGTAAAGTCATATACGTTATAAAGTAAAAGAAAAAAGGTTATAGGGAATTTTATTTTACCCTATAACCTTTTTTCTTTTATTCGTTCCTGTGCTAGCCCGGAAGAGCAAAGACAGAACTACATCGCAAAAGGTGTAGCTTTCACATACGCCTTATATCCTTTGATCATGCCGGGGAATCCTTCTTCTGCACGGGGCAAGTAGCGGAAACCGGATATCGTCTGCTCTTCCTTCAAATCGATCACGACCTGGTGCGGATATTTGTCTCCCTGCTTCGTGCTCCAATAGGTAGATTCCTGCAAGTCATAGATCTTATCGGCAGTGAAGTTACCCCACTGCGTGCTTTCGCTGTCCGCATAAGAGATATTCCAATGCTGGCGGGGGAGCGGCTTGCCGTCTTCGTCCAACAGATAGAACTCGGCCATAGCGGCATTGTCCTTGCCATCCTGTGCATCCAATGCTTCGAGGCAGAAATAGCGGCCCTTGACAGTCCGGCCGAACTTCACTTCCTGCCAGCCGTTTCCGGGTTTCAGCGCACCGTTGGCAACCGGTTTCTCACCTTTCAGGTTCAGCGTCTGCCCCTCTTCACGGTGGGTAGCCGGGGCTTCAGCCCGCAACATATCCAAGATCGGTTCCTTCCGGCCTTCCACTACAGCCTTTTCCGGGCCTAACAGGTCGAGGATGATGATCTCGTTCTTTCCCTTCTTCAACCAGCATCCGGGCATAAACAAAGTCTGCTGAGGTCCGATCTCCCAGAAGCGGCCCATCGCCTTTCCGTTTACCCAAACCATGCCTTTTCCCCAAGTCTGCATGTCGAGGAACACGTCTCCGACTTCATCCAGCTCGAAAGTAGTCCGGTAATAAGCCGGTCCGTCGAGTTTGTCTCCCGCTGCATACTTCTTGTCCTGTACGAAAGCGTAATCGACCGGGAAGCTGTAAACCTGCCAGTCTTCCAGTTCCTGTCTGCCGGTGTCGCTAATCAGTTCCACCTTATCCGTAATCCCCTTACGGTCGTGGATGGCAACATCGAAGTTGACACGTCCCATCGCCTCTACCAGGATATCCAGGCGCGTTCCTGCTGCCAAAGCCGGCAGCACCACCGTGTTTTCACCTCTGCGACGATCCAGACGGCCCAATAGTTTGCCATCGGCAAAGACCTGTGCCCAGTCATGCACCTCATCGATCAACAGGGTCGTTCCTTCCTTTACGGCAGGCAGAGTCGTCCGGTAGAGGATCGTTCCCCAACCTTGGTCGAACTGCTCCATCGGTTTAATCTCTTTCGAAGCCTGGGGAGCAGGCAGATTGTCGAACAGCGGAGCCACTTCGCCGACGGTGAACGCCGGGATCTCGATCAAAGGATAAGCTGCCGGGACATCGGGTATGACCTGGCCGGAATCGGCATATTGTGTCAGTAGTTCACGTAACTTGTAGTATTTGGGAGTCGCCCACCCCGCCTCGCTGATCGGGGCGTCATAATCGTAGGAGCTGCACATGGCGGAATAGGCCGGGCTGTTCGCACCGCCCCAATGTCCGAAAGTCGTCCCCCCGTGCGCCATATAGAGCGAGAAGGAGATATGGCGGTCCAGCATGTCCTTGATACCGGAAACCATCACCCCGGCATCGCGCGTCTCGTGCTTGCGTCCCCAATGGTCGAACCATCCGCTCCAGAACTCGCTGCACATCAGCGGAGCATCGGGGCGTGCCTCTTTCAACTTCTTGAACTGGGCATCGATATTGGCTCCTGTCCCGAAGTTGATCGTCCAGACCAGGTCATCCAAACCGTTCAACTGGAAAGTAGAGCTCCAGTCACACTGGAACAACGGGACATCCGTAAAGCCTGCTGCCTTCACCGCATCGCGGATATTGGCGATATACGCCTTGTCGGTAGCATATGCCCCATACTCGTTCTCGACCTGTACCATGATGATATTCCCGCCCCGGGTCACCTGCAAGTCGGCCAACTGCTTGCCGATCTCGTTCATGAACAGCTTCGTCCGTTCGAGGAAATAGGGATCGTTGGTACGGAGCTTGATATCCTCCTTCTTCAACAGCCACCAGGGCAGTCCGCCCATCTCCCACTCAGAGCAGACATAAGGGCCGGGACGCAACATGATATACATGCCTTCTTTCTGGGCCAGCCGGCAAAAAGCGGCAATATCGTTCTGCCCCTTGAAATCGAACTCGCCCGGTTTCTGCTCATGGATATTCCAGAACGCATAGATACAGATCGTATTCATGCCGAGTGCCTTGCACATCTGAATACGATGTTGCCAGTATTCGGCGGGGATACGGGTGTAATGTATCTCCGCCGCCTTAATCACAAATGGTTTGCCATCCAGCAGGAAGGTTCCCTTCCCGATAGAAAAATCGTGCTTCTCCCCTTGTCTGGGACTGCATCCTGAGAACAGGAGGATAACGCAGCAGGTTATCAATCCTGCTAAAATCTTGTTTACGTGTTTCATATAAGTTAATTGTATTGTACTGTCACTGTTTTATCTTTCTCTGTTTCCAGAATCAGGACTCCCTCCTTCTCCAGTTTATCTCCCTTGTTGCCCGTTACGGAAGCGACTTTGCATCCTTCAGGGATAGCCAGACGCAACGTCCCGCCCTGTTCGGGCAAGATACGGACTTGCCGCACCTGCCCCGCCACCTTTTCGGCCGAGACAAGGAAAGCGCCCATGGCACGCAGTTTGTCGAAAGATACATCCTGCCAGGCAACCGGTACAGCCGGGAACACCCGGATAACGCCCGTATGGCTCTGGAGCAGCATCTCCTGGATACCGGCGGCAAAGGCGAAGTTTCCTTCCAAAGTAAACGGACGGTAGGTGAATTTCGACTTTCCGCTTTTCGTCTGGTCGCCGTTCGCATGGAACGTATTCGGGAGGCAGAAACATTCGGCAAAGGTGCGCAGTGCATCGGCAGCCCCTTCCCCGTCGAAGGCACGAGCTTTCATATTCCCGAACCAGCTATAGGAATAGCCGCACCAGTAATCAGGCCCGAAATTTTGTAGCTTCTTCAAGGTCGCTTTTATGATCTCCTGGGATTTCTCGCCCTGGCTCCAATCAATAAGACCGAGCGGATGGATCGACATGGCGTGGGAGAAATGACGGTGCGACTGGTCGTAAGGGAAACCTTTTGCAAAGGTCAAGGCCCCGTCTTCATCCAGGTTCAGATCGGGCAGTTGAGCACCGATCACTTTCCAGTGGGCGGCCTCGTCTGCCAACCCCAATTCGGAAGCCAGCTCGGAAGCGGCATTGAAAGCGAAGTGCATCAAGGAAAGGTCATAGTTTGTCATATCCTTGAACCACGCATTGATCGAGTTGTCGAAAATTTCCGGGCTGGAACTCAGCGGCAACCGGCGTACTCCGTCAGCATCGACTGTGGAGATCTGTTCGAGATAAGTCGCCACGTCCTTCAGAAACGGGTAGGCCCGCTCTTTCAGGAAAATGCGGTCGGCCGAATACTTCCAATGCAGATAGAAATGCTGTCCCAGCCATGCGCTGACCGTCGGCGACATGGAGTACTGTACCCATCCGCCCATCGGCTCGCCGGTCAGGGTGCAGACGCCGGGGACATTCATCCCGTCCGTCCCGAAATACTCGCGGGTATATTTCTTATACACGTCACGCTGTTTCCAGAGGGTATTCAGATAGCCCATCCCCTCCTGCAAATGGTTGCCGGTATAGGCAGGCCAATAGCTCAACTGTGTGTTCAGGTCATGGTGGTAGTCTCCTTTCCAGGGCGGTAACATACCGTTATCGGCTGTCCAGACTGCCTGAAGGGAGATCGGATAGGAGTCTTCGCGGGTAGCCGCCCCGAACTTGTACATCTCGTTGTTGTACTGTTTCTGCAGGAGCGTATCCGGCAGCGAGACGGACGACTGTGCCCAATAGCCTTTCCAGAAGTTCATATGCGAGCGGTAATCTGCCTCCACGCCACGCTCCATCGCTTCTGCCGTTTCCTGGTCGGCCCGGTCGGCGGCCAAAGAAGAGGTCAGGCTCCATACGCCGCTGAGCGTGCCGCCTTTCTGCTGCCAACGGACGACCACATCGTATGAAAAGCCTCCCCACCCTTCCTGATGGAAAGTGGTCGTACCGGCTTCCTTCTGTATCGTCCCCTGTTTATATCCGAGGCGTCCCAGGGCCGGACCGGCATGCGAGTTGTCACCTGCGACCTCGTCCGGGTTACTGTAGCGGGGTGCAATGATCTCCGGCGAAACCGTATCCGGCAGATTCTCGAAGACAAACCATCCGACCGGTTCGTCGGCATGCACGAACGTCTGCAACTTCGTCCCGTTCTCCCAAAGCACCTCACAAAGGGCATTATTGAGGAAAAGATGTACGGAAGAAACCTTCCCGATATTCAACGGGAACTCCAAAGCCGCCCCCGGTATCTTAGACGGGGCAGGCAAGGCGTTATAAGGGTGGTCGAACTTCTTCTGCACCGGCAGATAATCCCCTTTCCTCACCTGCTCACAGACCCAGGCAAAACGATTGTTCGGTCCTGCAATACTATCCATCGGGCGCAAGTCCCAGAGATCCGTCCGATCCAGCGAAAAACGTAGCACAGAATCGCGTTGCCAGACTAATGTTCCTACTGTGGCATTTCCCAACGGAATTCCTTCATCCCAAGTCTTGGCCAAGTGACCAAACTGCAAGTCACTGCTTGTCGGTGTGACAGGCAGTGACTCCTTTTCGCAACAGGCAGCCAATAGGCATGCGCTTATGCAAGTTAGCCAAAATTCCTTTTTCATTCGTATTAAATCGATATTATTCTTTCTTTGTCTCCTGCAAAGATACGGTTTATTGATTTAATAACTGCTTGATAGCTTCGTCCGAACGAGTTTCCGTCTCCTGGATTTTGTTATAGTCGAACAAAGCATCGAGTTCGTAAAGTTGCAGGGTAACAGTCGGGGCAAAACGGTCGGAAGCGACATAGTTGCGGACTGATGTCAGCAATTGTTGCATGGCCGGGCGTTTCTCTATATCCTTAACCGGATCGACCACAAGGACAAACAGCTTGCCGCTTGCCGCAATCTCTCCGCTTTCGCTTTCGAGCTGCCAAGTCAACTGCCCTTTACGGATCGCTTCGGGACCGAAATGATAGATGCCATCTTCGCAGTAAAGGTCTCCGCATTTGTGTAAGCACGCTTCTGAAGGCGCGCCAGCAGGACGATCGGAGCACATGATTCACGGTATTTCTCAGGGGTTACCAACCCTTTGCTTTCCCAGAAGGCATCCAAGATACCGACTACTTCTCCCGCCTCTTCAGCAAGATCATGGGGATGCCGCCGCTGGAGTACAAGAAGATGAAGAAAGGATGATTACCAATAATACTCATCCATAATCTCCTGCATCCGGGGCGTTGCGGCATCGGTATCGCCAACCTCGCGACGCAGTTTCAGCAGCTCGCGCTTCATCTTTTCGATTTCACCGGCATAAGCGGGGGAATTGTAGACGTTATGGTCTTCGTGGGGGTCGGCGAGCAGGTCGTAGAACTCCCACGACGGCGTGACGGGAGCCTTATCCGATCCGGTCGCATTCAGCGGATCGCCGTAGAGGAACATCAGTTTGTAGCGATGGTTGCGGATGCCCATGTGGGCGGGACGGATCTTGTGGTGCGTCCAGTAGCGGTAGTACATGGACTGCCGCCAGTCGCGCGGAGTCTCGCCCTTCAGATTGTCGCGGAAGCTGCGGCCTTCGCTGCACGACGGGGCGTCCACCCCGGCATAGCCGGCCAGCGTAGCGGCAAAATCAATATTGAGGATGATGTCGGAATTGCGCGTCCCGGCCGGGATCTCCTTCGGGTAGCGGATAACGAACGGCATGCGAAGCGGCTCCTCGTACATCATGCGCTTGTCGAAAAAGCCATGCTCGCCGAGGAAATAACCCTGGTCGGAGACATAGACTACGATCGTATTCTCGGACAGCCCCTCTTCATCGAGGAAACGCAGCAGGCGGCCGATATTGTCATCGATGGCCGCTCCGCAACGCAAGTAGTCGCGAATCAACTTCTGATAGATTTTCCGGCGCGCATCTTCCTTACCCATTCCTTCTATGGAAAAAGGCAGTTCCGGATACTTGCACCACCAGGAATCCGGGTCTTTCGAGGCGATCCCCCATCGGCGGGCCATATCTTCCAACGGTTGTCCGGGGAACGTACGCCCGGATTCTTCCGGCCCGAACTCCATCATGTTTGCCGGTTCGGGGAACGTGACTCCGTCATAAATATGTTTCAACCGTTCGGGAAAATCCCACGGTTCGTGCGTCGCCTTGAAATGGCAACACATCATGAAGGGTCGGTCCTTGTCGCGCGAACGGATCCACCGGATCGTCTTGTCGGTCACCAGGTCGGTCGAGAAGCCCTTCTCCACCTTGCCGCTTTTCCCTTTATCATCGTCTATCCAGCCCTCCGCGGTCTTGAAAAGCGGGTCCCAATATTCCCCCTGGTCATGGAAAACCGAAAAGGTGTCGAAACCCGACGGCTGCGTCTTGAGATGCCATTTGCCGAAAAGGGCCGTCTGATACCCTCCCTCCTGCATGCGTTTCGCAATATTGTCCAAAGCCGGATCGAGCCTGTCTTCAAGCGTATAGACCCCGTTATGATGGCTATAGGCGCCTGTCATGATAGCCGCGCGGCTGGGCACGGAGATCGAGTTCGTGCAAAAGCAGTTGTCAAGCACGCACCCCTCGGCCGCCAGGCGGCGGATATTCTCGTTCTTCACGTATTCGCTCAGTATTCCTCCATAGATTCCCCACGCCTGCGAGGTATGATCGTCGGAAAGGATGAAAAGGATGTTCGGGCGTCCAGAGTCCGCTTCCGGCTTTTCGTCTGCCATCGCAGGAGAGGCAGACGCCAAAAAGCCGGTCGTGATGATTAGTTGATCGAATGTTTTCATGACATTTTTTGTTTTTCTTTCCTACAAAAGTAATGAATTTAAATAGAGACCAACAACATTATCTTGCAAATGAAACCCCTCGTTTCATGCAACATGACAAGGAACCTTATCGATTTCCGAAAAAATCATATCTATAATTAATTATTCATTTGCTTTCAATATGGCGGAGTTTCTTGTCTTCTCTATTTCTATTTGCTTAAATGTATGCTTTTTACCCCAGTTGAACCGATAACTCACATTCACATAAAATACATGATCGTTTTTTTCGGACCATAATTCCGGGAATATGAGCTATAGATATCCGAAGTATACTCTCTCTTTTTTACAAAAGTAGAAAATGGATTACGTGTTCCTAATTCAAAATTCCAATTATTAAGATTATATCCTACGTTAAAATTGTAGATAAGTGGAGTACGATAGAAAACTCCGACATCATCATAATTCTTTTGGGGAGTTATGAGTTGTCCGGAAGCCATGAAATTTTTATATATAAACAACAATTTAGCTGAAGCATAAAAACAATTGACATCTAATTTTCTCCATGCATGTATAACTCGTTTTTGATAATATCGGCCAAATCGAATGTCAATTTTCCAGGTATGACTTTTAGCTTCATTCTTGGGCCTGTCACTAAATCAAATCCGGATTTAGCTATGGCATAATCATGTATAAACAAATTCCGGCTTTCATCATAAGATACTCGTTCATAAGGGACATTATGAATAATGCTTTCATTGTATCCTACAAAATTTTAAAACCGCCTTGACCATGCTTAGCTCTTAATCATAAAAGAACCTTCACATAATCAGGACAGCATGTTATTCCATTCTGAAGTCAGAAAAAATAAACATACAATACTACTAATAAAAATAAGCAAATTTTTATTCATACCTTATATGAAAACCCGAACCCCAAAAGCGACGGAAAGAAGCAACCTTTACATGCGAGGATCGTCCCGAAGGGGACTGTACGTACTCAGGAAATTGCAGAACAAATCTTCCGATGAATCAAAATTGAATTCCTTGTGATGCAGGGCAAAGAGTGGATTGAGCGGGAGAAACAACGTAGGCATCCTCATCTTGACCTGTTCGGCGATGAACGCCGTAAGTGTGAGAAGGAGCGTATGGATGCGGAAAGGCTTTTCCATACTTTCCGTTTACAGCCAAAAAAACAGCCATCGGCAAAAAAGATGCCAAAACAAGGCATAAAAGTACCTCCAACATGGCGGATAAACATCCACGCATCCCCGTAAAGACCTCACACAGACCCGGGTCTGCACCTCTCCCGCACCCGGGTCTCCATGATGGGTACACCCGGGTCTCAAGCGGCTTTGCAAGCTGTTTTTGACAAAAGAAAAGCCTATCTTGATGAAAAAAGAAGCTGTTTTAACAGGTTTCGCACCTCTTCCCGAACGGTCCCCGTTTTTATCGTACAATTGACACACAAGAAGTTATCGTTTTTTACCATGATGGTTATGACAGATGAATGATAGTTCAAAATGGCAACTATCATGACATAACATATTGGTTTAAACCAATATACGAACGAATATGATAGTATGATGGTTAGTTTTGCAAAACATTTATATGAAATGGCTGCTGCCGTTCTTATTGCTGAATTGTGATGTGGATGTCTGCAAGATTGATTAAACAGAAAAAGCACACTTGTCATATAAACAGAGTGCCGGAAAGGAGGTTTCACTCCATCCTTCCCGGCACTTTTTTAATATAATATATTCAGGTAAACTTCCTTTGGTCGCTTTCTGATCAAGCCAAAAGGAATCCGCCCCCACTATTACTTCACCAATTTCAATTCCTCAATCAGCCGCGGGCATTTCCCCCACTTGTCGATCATGTAGAGCACATAGCGTATGTCGACGCTGATCGTGCGCTGCAAATCCGGTTCGAAGGCGATGTCGCCGCTCATCGCTTCCCAGTTACCATCGAAGGCGAGGCCGATCAGGCGAGCGTTCTTGTCGAACACCGGGCTGCCGGAGTTACCGCCTGTGATGTCGTTGTTCGAGAGGAAGCAAAGCTGCAATTCGCCGTCCTTGTTGGCATACTGGCCGAAGTCCTTGCTACGGATCAAGTTGAGGATTTCGGGTTGCACCCAGAACTCGTCGCTTTCGGGGTTTTCCTTTTCGAAGATCCCCTTCTGGGTCGTATAGTAATCATACCAGGCAGCATCGTACGGACGGTAGCCGCCGATGGAACCGTAGCTCACACGCATCGTAAAGTTGGCGTCCGAAGCGAAAGCCTTCTCCGGGTGCATCTCTTTCAGGCCGGCAAAATAGAGGCGTTCGCCCTTAGCGATATCGTAATAAGAATCACCCGTGAGCTGTTGCAATTCGAAAAGGGAGATGAGGACGGACAGGCTCAACTCGGCAGCCGGGTCCTTCTTCAGCTTCGCATATTTCTTCGGGTCCTTCAGCATGGAGGCGATATTGTCGTAAGACAGGATGGATGTCTTCTTGAATACATCGGCGGCATACTTTTCATAATCGCCTTTATACTTTTTGTCCACCTTCTTGTAGATATCCGGAAGATTCTCTGCCGGAACCCGTTCCTTTACGATCTTCATCATAGCCGCCAGCACCTTCCGGTCAAGGCTTGCGTCATAATCCTTGAAGAAAGACTTGATATTGTCTTCGAGGAAGATATCGATTTCTTCAGGGGTAGAACCTTTCACATCCACGCTCTGGATCATGCGCGCCAGCTTCACGATCTCGGCGCCGCTCAGGAACGCTTCGCCCAGGTAGGTGGAGATCTTCTTATATTCACTGGAAGAAGTATATCCCTTTTCCAGAAGACTCAACACGTCGCCGTACACCTCTTTACGCTTTGCATCCTGTGCCACCCAGGCGGCAAAAGCGGCTTCCTCTTCGCGTTTACGGTCGATCACTTTCAGGTTGGCCAGCCCCTTGTTCATGCCGATCGAGTTTTTCCAGTAGTTGGAGCTGCCGGCATATTTGGAAGCATATTTGATGCGCACCTCGTCGCTCTTCAACATCGCGTCTTTCCAAATCGCCTGCTTGATGCCACGCACTTCGATGCGAGGCTTGTTGCTATCCTCGATACGCTGCTGCACACCCCATGAACAGAGGTAGCGGTCCGTGCTGCCGGGGAAACCGATCGTCATCGCATAATCCTTGTCCTGATAACCTTGCAATGACACTTCAGCCACGTATTTAGGCTGGTATGGCTTATTATCCTTGCTGTAGGCAGCCGGCTTGTTGTCGGCTCCGGCATATACGCGGAACACGGAGAAGTCGCCCGTATGGCGCGGCCACATCCAGTTGTCCGTATCGCCGCCGAATTTTCCGACCGAACTGGGCGGAGCGAATACCATGCGGACATCATTGAAGACATCATAGACGATCAGGAAATACTTGTTATTATTGTAGAAAGGCACGACATCGGCAGCCTGGAACTCCGTGTTTCCTACAGAATCGGCCATCGCCTGCCCGATCGAGTCGGCTGCGGCCAGACGCAGGTGCTCTTCCTTGATCGAAGCTATCTGTGAATTAATGCGATCGCTCACATCCACCGTCTCACGCAGGTAGCGGACCGTCAGGCCCGGAACCGGCAACTCTTCTTCCTTACTCTGGGAAACAAAACCGTCTTTCAGGTAGTCGTGTTCCACACTGCTTAACTGCTGGATCGAACCGAAACCACAATGGTGGTTGGTGAAAATCAGTCCTTCATTAGAGACGGTGATACCGCTACATCCTCCTCCGAAGATCACCACGGCATTGGCTACACACGGGTCAGTTTCACTGTACAATTGTTCGTAAGACGGAGTAAATCCCAACTCCTTCATCCTCTCCAGGTTTTGTTTATTCAACTCTTTCAGTACCCACATGCCCTCATCGGCAAACACTTGGCCTGAAGCAACGAGAAGCAGTAACACTGCCCACAACTTCTTCATACGATTCATTCTTTGTTCGTTATTCAATAATTAATTTGATTTTCTTTTGTTCTACACGCGCGGCAAGCCATTTCTTGATCTTTTCCTGTTCCGCCTCACGTACTTTTTCTTTGCTTTTCAGGTAGACTAACAGGACGGTATCGGGTTTAATGCTATCCATATCCATCAGATAGGTATGCGCACAAGAGACTTCCTTGATATAAGGGAAAAGGACTTTCATTTCCGGCATCAGCTCGGACGTAAGATGATTGTAACTGTGATATTTGTTCAGGTCGCGTTTCAGCGAATCGATCTGGAGGGACTGCGCCCGAAGAACCTCTTCGCTATTCTTATACAAGTCCTGCATCAGCAGGCTTTTCAACTCGTTAATGTCGGTGGCTTCCTGCCCGAAACCCTGCTGCACGACAAGGCCCACGTTTTTCAAGCCGTATTTCGGCATCTTGGCACGGGCGTTCGCAATCATCGTCTCCGGCACGGTCTCGCCGATCAGGACTACTTTCACCTCTTTCTTGTCGCTGGTATCGGTCACCGTCTTGCTCAATATCTGCGTGTTCGGGAAACTCAACTCATCCGCGACAAACGTCCGCACCCGGTCATTGAAGTAACTGGCCCGGATCAGGTTGTAGCTCAGGAAAAGGCTCGGCACGATGGTAAAGAAAACGATCACCCCGACATATCTCGTCACGATCTTCTCGCGCTGTTTGTTTAAAAAGACCTTCTTCGGGTATTTCAGCAGGCGGACCACCACGTAGGTAGCCAGACTGATAAACACCGTATTGATAAAATAGAGATAGAAAGCACCGAAGAAATAATACAGGTTACCGCTCGCCAATCCGAATCCGGCCGTACAAAGCGGCGGCATCAAAGCCGTAGCGATCGCCACGCCGGGAATCACATTCCCCTTGCTCTTGGTCGAGCTCGCCACGATCCCCGCCAGGCCGCCAAAGAAGGCAATCAAGACGTCATAAACGGTAGGCTGCGTACGGGCCAGCAACTCGCTCTGCGCCTCGCTGATCGGGGAAATCAGGAAAAAGAGCGTCGAAGTGATGACGCTGAATACCGTCGCCGTGGCAAAATTACGGAAGGAACGCTTGATCAGGTCGAAATCGGAGATTCCCAGTCCCAGGCCGAACCCCATGATAGGCCCCATCAGCGGGGAGATCAACATCGCACCGATAATCACCGCCGTCGAGTTCGTATTCAAACCCAGCGAGGCGACAAAGGTCGCAAAGATCAGAACCCAAAGGTTCGTCCCTTTAAACTCTATGCCTTTCCGGATAGACTCGATCGTTTCGAGTTCATCCTCTTTTTCCTGACGGACATCGAAATTACGGACAAAGAAGTCCCTAATCTGCTTGTGCAACAATCCTTTTTCCATCCTATTAAAATCAACGTTTGTATACGAACATCCCGTAAAACGGCCTTTATAATGGCTAACACTCTCTCACAACCGTTTTAACACATCGCCTAAACCGCACAAAGATAGAAATAGTATCTCGAAATAAAAAATAAGAGCTGTGAACATAAAATAAGCGAAGTATATATCCTGATAATTATTGATTTTCACGTAACTTTGCAAACGCACAACACAAAAACGACAACGAACACTCTCAATAAATCCCGGTAAACAAGATGAAATACTACATTCTCTTGATATACTTACTCGCTTTTTCCCTCGCTACGGAGGGAAATACAGCAGTAAAAGATTCACTGTCGGAAGCCTTGCCGTCAGCCTCTTCTCCTCTGCAAAAACTGGAAATCATGACTAATCTGATGGATCTTTCCCGACAGGAAGAACAGGTGGAATATGCCAAACAGCTCTATTGGCTCGCACTTGAAGAAGACGAAGACTATTATAAGGAAGCGGCCCTGACCGAAATCTTGCGCTTTTACGTGAATACCGATGCCAAAGACAGCGCAAAGGTGTATCTCGCCGAAGCCGAAAGGGAGCTGAAAGGGAAAGCACGCGATTTCCTCGTCACGTATATGAAAACGATCATGGATGTCCGTGTTGTCTATTACACCAAAGGCGAAGACCGGATGAAACTGATTGAAAAATACAAACTCCGCCTCGAAACGGAAAAAGACATGCCGGTTCTTGACAAAATATCGAACTATTATCTCCTCGGTATGGCGAACAGCAACCGGGTCGATCCGAAAAACCAGGATGCTATCTATAAAGAGGTATGTTATTACATGAACAACCTGATCGAACTGTCGGACAACATCCCGCTCCGCTATTCGTATCTGTTCCGCCTGAATACGCTCAACATACTAAGCCTTATGGAAGCGACTCCCGAAAATCGGGTGAAAGCCTCCCTCCGCTACTTGAACATGCAAAAGGAATATGCTGACACAAAAGAGATGAAGAAGCGCCCGTACACAAGCAAACGGCATCTGCTGAACGCCTACTCTACTTTGGCTACCGCAGCAGAAACAGTCGGGAAAGATATGGCAACCTACTATTTCAACTACTTCATCGACTTGAACAGGAAATATCCTGAAGATGCTGCATTCTCCGCTGAATATGACCGTTATTTCACTTCGCTCAACTATTATAAGTCAATACGGGATTTCCAGAAAGCCGCAGATTACAACGATTCGGTCATCTATTATTTCCGCCACGGCAATTTCCAGTTCGACCTGACCGAAAACATCGTCCTGACACTAAAAGACAAAATCGACTGTCTCGACAGTCTGCACAGATATAAAGATGCCTACGAAGCCTACAAGGAATATTCCGTACTCCTGGATTCCGCACGCACACGAAGCATGGAAAACAAAGTCGAAGACCTGGAGATCAAAAAGCATGTGGACGAGCTGGTGGTCGAGAAAAAGGCACTGGAAATAGATCTGCAAAAGAGCCGGAGCCAGTTATATCTATTCCTCGCGTTGCTCATTCTTTCGATCAGCTTCGGAATCTTCATATTCTTCCGCCTTGGAAAGATCAAATCGTTATACAAGGAATTGCAGGAATCGAACCGGCTGGTCATTATCGCCAGTGAAAAGGCACAGGAAAGCGAACGGATGAAGAACGCCTTTATCAAGAATATGTGCCACGAAGTGCGCACGCCGCTAAATGCGATCAATGGCTTTGCCGAACTGATCACCAGCGACGGTATAAGCCCGGAAGAGAAAAAAGAATTCAGCAAGATCATCTATACGAACTGCCACAACATCACCTCCATGATGAACGATGTGCTGGTAATCGCCCAACTGGACAGCAGCAACGAGGTCCTCCCGCTGGAACCGGTCCACATCAGTCTGCTCTGTCACCACGAGATGAACAAATTGAAAAAGTTACAGCAGAAGCCGGATATCCATTACCAGGTCGAAGGTGACAAAAGCAACGACCTGATCTATTCGGACCCGAATCATTTCGGCATTATCATCTCCCATCTGCTGAACAACGCGAACAAGTTCACGAATCAGGGAAGCATCACGCTCTCCTACCGGCCCGAAGAAGAAGGAAGGATTATGTGTATCTGCGTTACCGACACAGGATGCGGAATTCCGGCAGACAAGAGCGAATGGATTTTCGAACGTTTCACCAAAAACGACGACTTTATCCCCGGTTCGGGCCTCGGCCTCTACCTCTGCCGCCTCATCACCCAACGCCTCAACGGTTCCCTCAAACTGGATACCTGTTACACCGGGGGAGCCCGGTTCATTTTACGGCTTCCGATTAATCCCTACAAATAGCCAACAGGTTTTCTTTTGGCAGACGTGCCCCATAAATCATCATTTAATTAGTTCAGTTTTTCTTAGATACAAACCTTTTCCCGATATAAGGCAATTCGCTTAACGGAAGATCGCGTCTAATGATGATTGCCAGGAAAATCAGGAGTAGAACCGTGCGATAGCCCAAGCGAAGGATTTCCGAATCGATCCGGGGCAACATCCCAGCTGCATAGAATAAAACCGCCAATATGCCGTAAATAACGGCTGATCTTATATCGTATTGAATCGGGAACTTCTTCTGCCCGATCGCATAAGAAAGAATCATCATCAACAGGTTGCTGGCAAACGAAGCCCAAGCACACGCCATATAACCGTAAACCGGCGCCAGCAACACGATCATCAACACGGTCACCACACAGCCGATCGTCGAGAAGTAGGCTCCCCATTGCGTCTGGTCGATCAACTTATACCAGAACGACAGGTTAAAATAGATCCCGAAGAACAGTTCGCCCAGCATCACGATCGGCACGACACGCAATCCCGGATAATACTTGGCGTCCACAAAATATTTCAGAATATCCAGATAATACATCACGCCCAAGAAGATAATCAACGAAAAGATAATGAAATACTTCATTGCCTCCGAATATGCTTTCGTATTATCGTCATCCTTATTCTTGGCAAAAATAAAAGGTTCGTAGGCATACCGGAATGCCTGGATAAACATCACCATCACCACCGCCACCTTGAAGCAGGCTCCATAAATCCCCAACTGGGTAGCTGCATAATCCTTATCTTCGAACAGGAAAGGGAACAGAATCTTATCCGCCGTCTGATTGAAAATCCCGGCAATCCCTAAGACCAAGATCGGGAACGAGTATCTCAACATCTGTTTCAACAACACGAAACTGGCTTTCTCGCGCAACCCGGGTATCATATCCGGCACCAAAAGCAAGAATGTCACCACCGAAGTAACCACATTGCTGACAAAGATATACTCCACCTGATAGCCGGGCACATAAAACCAGCCTATCAACCTCGGCGCACATTCATACAGCCACGGGCAAGCGATCAGGAAGAATATTACCAATACGATATTCAGGAATATATTCAGCAGCTTGATCGCCGCAAAGCGAACCGCCTTCCCCTGATACCGGAGGAAAGCAAACGGAATACAACAGAAGGCATCCACCGCCACAATCCCCGCCATCATCCCGATATATTCAGGATGTGCACCATATCCCAGAAAGTTACTGACCGGCGTCAGCGCACTGAACACAAACACCATAAACAGGACGGAAGTGAATGCCAGACTGAACAACGTCGTCGCATATACCCGCATCGGGAGCTTGATCTCCTTCTTGTTCATAAACCGGAAAAAGCCGGTCTCCATCCCATACGTCAATATCACCATCAACAAGGCTGTCCAGGCATACAGATTCGTCACAATCCCGAAATCGCTCTCGGTAGCCAATACACGCGTGTACATCGGAACCAGCATCCAGTTCAGGAATTTCCCGACAATGCTGCTGACACCATAAATTGCGGTCTCTCCTGCGAGACGCTTCATTCCTCCTGCCATAACTTAAAAACAATTGACAATTGATAATTGACAATTAAAATAACGAACTTTGTATTCCATCGGGGCGAAGCCGTCCCAAATGGGTATAAGCCAACTCCGTCACCTCGCGGCCGCGGGGCGTACGTTTGATAAAGCCTTCTTTGATAAGGAAAGGCTCGTAAACCTCTTCCAGCGTTCCGGGATCTTCTCCCAGGGCAGTCGCGATAGTCGTCAATCCTACCGGTCCGCCGTTAAACTTGTCGATGATAGTCGTCAGCAACTTATTGTCGATCTGATCCAGGCCGTAACGGTCGATGTTCAATGCCTCCAGAGCATAGCAGGAAATCGCCTTATCGATCTCTCCGGATCCTTTCACCTGTGCAAAATCACGCACACGACGCAGCAACGCGTTCGCTATACGGGGTGTACCACGACTACGGGAAGCTATCTCGCGTGCAGCACTCAACTCGCATTTCACATTCAGGATATCGGCACTACGCAACACGATCTTCGTCAGCGTCTCCATCTCGTAATATTCGAGGTGCATATTGATCCCGAAACGCGCCCTGAGCGGACTTGTCAGCAAACCGCTGCGAGTCGTCGCCCCCACCAGCGTAAACGGAGCCAGGTCGATCTGGATGGAACGGGCGCTCGGCCCTTTATCGATCATGATATCGATCCGGTAATCTTCCATCGCCGAATACAGATATTCCTCCACAATCGGACTCAACCGGTGGATCTCGTCGATAAAAAGGACATCGTTCTTCTCCAGCGAAGTCAGCACTCCCGCAAGATCGCCCGGTTTATCCAACACCGGCCCGGAAGTCACCTTGAAGCCGACTCCCAATTCATTCGCTATAATGTTGGATAATGTAGTCTTTCCCAATCCGGGAGGTCCATGCAACAGCACATGGTCGAGCGCCTCCTTACGCATCCGGGCCGCCATCACGAAAATCTTCAGATTCTCGACCACTTTGGCCTGTCCGCTGAAGTCATGAAACGAAAGCGGACGAAGCGCATTCTCATACTCCCGTTCGCTCTCCGGAACCCGTGCATCCCTTATATCAAATTCATCTTCCATACTCTTATTACTTTGACTGGCAAAGATAATAAGAATTACCGGGTTCTGAACTTGTGTCACCGGAATATCGGGACAAAGATAGAAACTTGCAGATCACGTGTCCGTCCCGATTTCATATAAGGGACTCCTTTCATTACATTGCAAGTACCCTGTTTGTATGTCAGGGCCAGATCGAAGTATTTGAAAGCATAGGCGGCTTTGACGACGACCGGCACGTCAAAGGCAGATTTGATTGTCTTCCCAATCATAATATTATCCTTAAAATGGAGAGTAGGCTCAACTCCTACTCCTACCTTCAGCCTCCCGATCAGATTATAATTCAAAACTCCGTTCAAAGCCATGTAATTCCTTGCAAACTTACTTTTGTAACCTTTAACGGGAGTCGCTTTATTGCCAACCGAGGCAATTTCTCCCCGCTTCTGCCCATATAATAAGGCTGCATCCACCGATAAACGGTGTTTCAATTCGAACTGCAACTGATATCCCACATGAAAAGAAGGCTTCATATCCGGTATATTAAACCCGACTTTGCCTTTAGACATCGCCTCATCCTTATACCAATCCATCGAAACACCACCTATTACCCCACTTTTCACTTTCCCATTTTGTGCGGAAACAGATAAACACACTAAACTCAACAATAAAAACATCACACTCTTTTTCATATCAACTCTCTTTTATTGGTTTGACTTTGTTGACATGACCGGGAAAATGAGAAAAACCCCTATCAAATATTACTAAAAATATTTCCTTTCAAACCCTGTCTTTGAAATCTAAAAAAATCATTTCATAGCATATCGTAAAGCAAACGATTGTGCAAGGCCAAGCTTTTAATGCGTATGGTCCGATAATATGATGCCGAATGCCGGGAGGAACTAATTCGGTAGAACATAAAGCAACAAAAATCAAGGTCGTAAAAAAGAGATAACGATTATATCTTTTATGGACAGAAGGGCTGCAAATATACCAAATAGCGACACCAATCATCAACGTGATATAACCACTTGCTTCACTTCCTGTACTAAACAACACGACATACAACAATACATTAGCTAATAGCATGAGCCGAAAACGGAGATATTTATATTGCTGAATTCTGAAATAAGGGATAAAGAATAGGATCAGTCCCGGTATAATCAGCCACAAATCACTATATAAAGAACAGCCTGTGAGCTTACGTACGATTCCTAATAAAGAAATATTTTGAGATATGGCGAACATATTGAGGCCATTTTTGATTTCCAACCGTTCCAACCACGCAATATATTGCGAAGAAATATAATCTGTCCCCGGAGAGAAGAATATCGGCAAAACCAAAAACAAACATCCCCAAAAAACGCAGGAAAATACAAGACGCAATTTGTGTTTTGAAAAAAAGAAAAAAGCTAATCCTACAATCGGATATATTTTTATTAATGTTCCCAATAAAATCAAGCAAGAAGCCCAAAATTCTTTTTCTTTCTCAATTAAAACAAAAGAGAGAATAATAAATGCTGCCACAGAGATATTAAATTGTTGTACCCCCTGCGCCGTCATTAACTCACACAAAGAATACCAATAAACTATAATCCTCTGACTCTCATTGAAAGGTAACTGACGAATAGCATAAAAAAGAAAATATGTATTCATTAAAATCCAAAAAATCATCCC
Organism: Parabacteroides sp. MSK.9.14; assembly: GCF_019041495.1. Lineage (NCBI taxonomy): Bacteria > Pseudomonadati > Bacteroidota > Bacteroidia > Bacteroidales > Tannerellaceae > Parabacteroides > Parabacteroides sp. MSK.9.14. Next base: position 3,118 of record NZ_JAHPXO010000022.1, on the reverse strand, counting down.
CAACCATTCAGGCAAGATAGAAAATGGAGCAATCACAAGCGCAAAGATCGGACCATAATGGTTTACATCATAATATTCGGTAGGATACTCCACATATAAAGGTAATCCGTTAATTACGTGAGGAAAAACATTTTCAAATATTTTATAGTTATTATATTTACCTATCAGCAATTTGACTATTGCATAAATTAGTCCAGAGGACATCCATATCCAAAAGACCGTTCTTTCTCTATGAAAAACAGTCTTTTGAAATATATGTGATAAAAAGTTGATCTCTTTTACAGCTTTCATGTCAAAACCAATATCGCTTAAGCGAAAAACTCCAACAGCAAGTCTTTGTTGTTGTCTTCAACCTATGCTTGAATAGGTCGTTTAGGGATAATAGACTTAGGAGCAGTATCCCACTTCCCTTTCAGATATATTCGTTTCTTGGCAAAGCAAGGAAACGAAAATGTCGCTATTAACAGTAAACATCCAATTTTTCTAAATGTCTTCATATTATGTTTAATATTTTCAAATGTAAACATAGAGGGAATTATTGGATGCAACAAATCGGTATATGGACAACCTTCTTTTTATATGGACAAAATTATTTCTCAGCTGCTATAAAACTGATAATAAAATACATAAACTTACTTCATATAGCTTACGCAAACGATCTAAATCCTTCCAAAATCCTTTTTTAATGCTCTTTACCTGTATATTCCACACTTCCGAAGACAAAACTGTCCCTATTTTTATACCCATATCTACTCTATTACCATCCTTTTTGTAGGATACACCCATTTATATCGCTTCCTTTTTGATTCGGACACAGCTTCCGCCGAGTACGACTTCGGAACTTATTGGCCGAATCGGAACTGACTCCCAAAAGAACAGCCTCCTCGTTTAAGTGCAAATCCAAGAAACTGAGATAACAGATCTTGGTTTCTGTTTTTGTCAGACCCAACGTATTTTCTTTCATAAAAACGCTGACATTCGGAAAAAGGGAATCAATCAGACGAATCAGGCTTCTCCATTCCTCTTCGTTTAGTTTTTGTTCGATATCAGGTTTTACTTTCCGACAGCGCTCTTTCATTGTTTCAAATAAAGAGGATTGCTTCAATTTTTCCACCCTTAATACGGTGATTTCTTTCTTATATTCACTTGTATCCTCATGCGCAGCAGCTTTCCTTTCCATCTCTGCCGTTAACTCCCGAAGGCGACCTTCCTGTTCCGTTTCTTGCTTCTCATGCCGATTTTTTTCCTCTTCTAAAAACTGTTGCTGCCGATTTATTTCAAGCCGTCTTTTCCTATCCCTCAACTGATAACCCACAATCAACAAAAGGCAAATGATAACAGCCAAAGCAAACAAAAACTGTTTCTCTGCAACAAGTTTTTTATTGTCTTGAACGACAGTGACCACATCATGCCGTTTCTCTGCATCAATAATATCTACCTGTTTTTGTTGATCATATAAAGAATCTTTCTTTGCCTGATATTGTTCCAAAAGAGAAAGCGCTTTTTCTGTATCACCAGCTTCTTTTTCGATAAGGTAACCTAAATAGAAGCAATCGATCGATGTATAAGGGTTCAATGACGGACCTGTGGCTAATGCTAAATAATAGCGGGCTGAATCAAGGAGGCTTTCATTATAATAGAGATCACTCAAAGCCAGATAAGAGGGAACTTGATCCATCGTATCAGAACTTAAACTTCTACTATAATAGGCTCTCGCTTTTTCCACATCGCCCATTAAGTCATAAATATTTCCCAAACCATTAGAAATCGAACTAATCCCCCTTAAATCTTGAAACCTTGTAATAACAGAATCCGCTATTAACATATAGTGAAGCGCCAACGACAAAGAATCGTCAAATGCCCATGTTTTAGCCACATCTCGCAGGGCAAAGGCATAACTCCGCTCGTTACCGGCCTGCTTAAAAAATTCTGCCGCTTCTTCAAACTTCCTCCGCTCTTCGCTTCTTTGGCCCGTATAAGTGTACAAGTCTGCCATATAGCTACAGATATACCCTGCTACATCATATAAATACTTCTCTTTTGCCAACGACAACGCATCAGAATAAGCCTTCATTGCCGGGATAAAAAGCTTATCTTTCACATACGAACGTCCTAAATAAAGTCCCATCCAAGCCCGCTGTTCCGCGGTCCCATGATTTTTACACCAAGCCAACGCCCGGTCGAGTTGTTCGGTATATAGCATATCTTTGAAGAGTTTATCCGCCGCCCGGCAATACAGCATGCACCAACGTGCAAACTGCCGTTCATTCAACCTATCGGGAGTTTTTACCTCATTCAATAAGATATAAGCGCTATCCGGATTTGCTTCTAAAAGTATTTCTGCCCGGTCCATCGTTTCCGATGCGATCCGGTCTCCTACACACGAAAAGAAGAGACTGACGGGCAACAAGATAAGCAAGAATATTTTTTTCATACGGATATATTGTTAGACCGGTTGTTTTCAGGAGGGAAAGGTACGCATTTTTATAATCAGGACAACCCTTTTAACTACTCGATTTATCATAAAAACAGGTTCGTTGCTGTCAATTTGATTTGTTTTTAAGATTTCTGACGATATTAACATTCCTGTTTTCAGGCTTCTTAGCTTAAAGAGCAACCGTTTTTGAAACTCTTTTTCCAAATCATCCGAATGATTTTCCCGAACAATGCGAAACATCACCCATAAGCCCATCACACTCTTTCCAGGGCCGGGTGAAGAGAACCTGAAGAAATATCTGAAAGGTCTGAATGTACATCCGTTCGTCATATGCAAGTTGATGCGTGGTCATACAGGCAGGGACTATATGTCACCACAGCAAAAAGCATCCTCAAGCATGTAGATGAACTGGCCTTTGAGATCAGAAATATTCAACAGGGCAAGCATTACCTTGCTATGCAATAAACTTATTAGCTTTAACACATGGCCTACCCCGAAAGTGACGAAAAACTAATGTTTTTGCAAAAACAACCATCATACTATCATATCCGTTTGTATATTGTTTTAAACCAATATGTTATGGCATGATAGTTGCCATTTTGAACTATCATTCATCTATCATAACCATGTAATCGTCTCCGCGATGCTACCTTTGCCATTTATGGGGGAGTAAATTTCTTA